>CALANA010000252.1 GCA_937925925.1 uncultured Chloroflexales bacterium
ATCGCCATACCGATAAAGTACACGACTGCCAGCGCACCAGCAACAACCATAGATAACTGCAAATTAATGGCGCGTTTCAAAACGGCCCGTGCCTCTGGAGACAGATCCGGGCGTAACATCAAGTTTGACGACCAGACCCAGAAACCAACACCCATACTGATCGCTCCCAGGGAGGGAATGCCCCAGAGATAGCCTTCTGTCCAGATATTCAAACGCGAGGCAATAATGCCTGCCACCAGCAAGCTCATGCAGATCGCAATCGTACGTGGAGTACGTTTTGCCAATGCATAGGCCATACCATCTACCGTACGTATATTGGGAATGGCCCGATCAACCAGGTGCCCCAGACGAATAAAAGGCGTTGCCATTTGTTGCAATGGGGAATGAGCAGCAGCCTGCTGGGTGGTCGCCCCCACATCACTCACACTCTGACTCTCCTGACCGTAATTACTGCTTTCCGACATACGTCCGTCCTTTCCAGATAACACCGCGCCCACTCTGAACACGCCAGATACTATGCAACGCGATGATGCTATAACACAACACGCCCGCTGGCCATAGCAATGCATAGCTGCGGGGAACATGATACATGGTATGTAATAACCAGCTCCAGAAGCTCAACGCCACCAGCAGTGCGGCGATGCCGTGCAATACAACCGCCCAGGCCACTACGTCACCACGAAAAACGAGTAACACAAGCCCTAGAAAGAGCAGGTCGAACGGGCCAAAAGCCAGCACGAACTGGCGCATTCCGGCCCAGAATGAACGATCACCGCCACTACGATACCCGGCAACCGCATTTTTCGTCAGTCCCTCAAACACCTCGTGCCCGCTGGTATACATCCGCACCCGTAGATCCTGATGACCTTCAGCCGCCCCGGTGCGGAAGCCGGCCCTACGTAACGACTGTGCCAGACGCACGTCCTCCAGCACCTCGTCCGAAACAGCTTGATGACCACCGATGTATTCATAGGCGCTTCGGCGCACCAGAATGCATTGCCCATTCGCAACCACCTCGTCTGGTCGCACATCGGGGGCATTCAGCCGCTCAAACGGAAAGATAGCGTGAATGAGCGCGATAAACGGCGGCATCACCAACCGTTCCCAGAAGCTGCCCAGTTCAAGAAAAGGAAAGAGTGAGAGCATATCGAGTTGCTGCTGCTGCACATAGGTGATAAGCCGCGACAGCAACGCTGGTTGCGGGATCGTATCCGCGTCGAGAAAGAGCAGCCAGGTACCCTGCGCCGCCATAGCTGCCTGCTGACATGCATGACATTTCCCCGTCCAACCAGCGGGTAACTGGTTACACTGCACCAGACGTAAGCGTTGATCAAGCGTGGTATAGTGAGCCAGAATAGCAGGTGTAGCATCGGTTGAATGATCATCGACCACAATTACTTCATAGGAAGGATACTGCTGGTTCAATGCACCATCGAGACAGTGCGCAATATTCCGCGCTTCGTTTCGCACCGGGATCAAAACCGAAATAAAAGGCTGCTCGGCTTCCATAGACTGGCAATGTGTCAAACGAGGCATAAGCTGCATGCGCATATAGTCCTGAATGAAACTCGCACACAGCAACACGGTAGCCATGCTTACAAACAGCACAAGGATCATGAGATTCTATTCAATCTGTTCAAGTCAGGTTATGAAAGAAAATAATACTTGAATCGATTGTACCCAGGTCTGTGGTTACTGTCAATACAGCCGCTCTCGCTCGCTTGCGGGACGGTGCGCATTGCGCTGCACAATCTGTCATCTAGTAAAAAAACATAGCATGGTAAACGTAGTGAAACAGAGTACTGATAAAACAGTGGAGTGTCCACGGCTTTATCTAATGAAACCACCATGGCATAGAGGGCGTTAAGGAGGAAGAATGTTGCAGCATATCTGTGGTAAAACAGAAGAGATAACAGGAAACTGGTCGGGGCGGAGGGATTTGAACCCACGACCCCCGCGTCCCAAACGCGGTGCGCTACCGGGCTGCGCCACGCCCCGACAATCGTTGCTCACTGAAGAGTAGCAGTTTCTGCCTCGTTTGTCAAGCCACACATAACGTTTGGCGCGAACTATATGCTATGCTATAATCACAGTATTGTTATCCATCGTCAGTGTGTCATCCGTATGAAGATCACTCGCAACCAGATTGAGCCAGAGTGACAGCTAGCATATGATTGACGCCTGTCGGCCAGGTGTGGGATATGCGCTGTCCTTTTTGTCAACATGCTGAGACCGATGTGCTTGATACGCGCAAGCTCAACGATGGTGATACCATTCGGCGGCGGCGGCGGTGCCGTATGTGCGAGCGCCGCTTTACGACCTACGAGCGGGTCGAAATGGTCAGCCTGACAGTGGTCAAGAAGAATGGTGAGCGTGAACCGTATGATCGGGAAAAGCTGGTGCGTGGCATCCGCACCGCCTGCTATCGCCGCCCAGTTTCGGCCCAGCAGATGGAACAGATGATTAACGATATTGAGGCAACGTTGATGTCGCTCGAAGACACCGAAGTGCGCTCTTCGACGATTGGCGATCACGTGATGGTGCGCCTGCGTGAACTGGACGAAGTGGCCTACATTCGTTTCGCGTCAGTCTATCGTTCCTTTACGGACATTGGCAAGTTGCGTGAGGCATTAGAAGAGTTATTTGAGCATGAAACCAATTCTTAAGCTACAGGTGGGAGCGCGAAATCATGATGGTTGATGTCCGTGAAGAACAACGGCGCACCGATACCGCAACCGAACCCGTTGCCGTCGAGCAGACACCTACAGACGAAACGCCACGCCCATCGTGGCCGGATCGCATACGAACTGTGTTTGCAGCAATAGAGTGGCGTCAGACTCTGGGTTTGGCGGTCGTGATGGCAATCGGCTGGTGTGTTCTCTTTCTCTCCCAGAATATATTACAAGCACTGGCTGGCGTCGTGCCCGTGATAGCCGGGCTGTATCTCGGACGCCGGGTAAAGAGCCAGTTGCTGCTGCATGGCCTGATCTTAGGTGTCACCGGTTTTCTGATCGGCATGGCGATTGTCTCGATCTATGCGTTGCTGGTCGATAGCGGGTTGGTGCCACCCTATCTGGCACCCATCGAACCAGGGGCCGATCCGGTAGCGATTACGAGCAGCGAACTGATCCTGCTCTATCTCTCCTTTTCAGCTTTTGCGCTGCTGCCATTTCCCACATTTGCCACAGTGATGTCAGGACGTTCAGAGCAACGCAACCGTGAAGCTCGCCAGCACATTACGGAACGTGGCGGGCGTCTGGAGCGTCCGGGAGCCGTGCGTACGCTTGAAGATCTGCGTGGTTTATCGCTGCCTCAGCTTGGTACCTATGTGAGTAACCTGTTCAAAAAGCACGGCTTTACGTTCCGCGACTGGCGCTTTATTGACAAAGATAAACACCTGGATATTGAACTGGAATACCAGGGCGAAATCTATCTGTTGCGCCTATCAGTGGCAGACAAGGTGCGTACCGGTACCATTCAGAGTCTGGTACAAGATATGCGTCGGCGCGAGATTAAAAAGGGCCTGGTGATAACCTCGACTGAGTTTATGCCCGACGCCCTGAAAGCGGCACGTGGGCAACGCTCGATTGTGGCTATTGACGGGCAGACCTTATTTGAGATGGCAGAGAGTTGAGCATGCACATTGATCTGACAGGACGGGTGGCGCTAGTGACCGGTGCCGCACGTGGAATTGGACGCGCTATTGCGACCACGCTGGCGGGCGCGGGCGCATCTGTCGTAGTGAATTATCATCAGAATACGGCAGCAGCAAACGAGACGGTGGCGGCGATCACGGCGACGGGTGGTACGGCGCTGCCCGTGCAGGCTGACGTAGGCCAGGCAGCGGAGGTGGAACGTCTCTTTAAGACGACGCTGGATCACTATAGGCGCATCGATATTCTGGTTAACAATGCCGGTACCACGCGTGATACGCTCTTGCTCCGTATGAAGGAAGATGATTTCGATGTTATTATACAGACCAACCTGCGCAGTGTCTATCTCTGTACAAAAGCGGCGTTACGCCCGATGATCAAACACCATGGCGGGCGGATTATCAACATTACCTCGGTCGTGGGGTTGACTGGCAACGCCGGGCAGGCCAACTATGCCGCCGCTAAAGCGGGGATGATCGGGTTTACCAAGTCGACGGCGCGTGAGGTTGCCAGTCGCAACATTACCGTCAATGCGATTGCGCCAGGCTTTATCGAGACCGAGTTGACCAGTGTATTGAGTGCTGAGGCTCGTGCCACCATACGCGAGTCTATTCCATTGGGGCGTCTGGGGCATCCGCAGGATGTGGCCGGCCTCGTTTGTTTTCTCGCTTCTGATGCAGCCGCCTATATCACCGGTCAAACATTGACTGTTGATGGTGGAATGGTGATGTAGATGTTACAAAAAGTCCTGATTGCCAACCGGGGGGAAATCGCTGTTCGGATCGTCCGTGCCTGTCACGATCTGGGTATCCAATGCGTCGTGGCATTTAGTGAAGCCGACCGCAATTCGCTGGCTGTGCGCCTGGCAGACGAGGCAGTCTGTATCGGGCCAGCAACGCCGGGACGCTCGTATTTGCATCCACCGGCATTGATCAGTGCAGCGCTGATTACCGGCTGTGACTCGGTGCATCCTGGCTATGGATTTTTATCCGAGAATCCCTATTTTGCCGAGGCCTGTGCCGAGTGTAATCTCATTTTTATTGGCCCCAGCCCCGAATCGATGCGTCTGATGGGCGATAAGGCCATTGGACGCCAGACGATGAGCGCGGCGGGTGTACCGATTATTCCAGGTTCAGAAGGCGAGTTGAGCAGCCTGGACGAAGCGGTCGAGGTAGCCCGTTCGATTGGCTACCCGGTGCTACTCAAGCCGAGTGGTGGTGGGGGTGGGCGCGGCATGCGGGTTGCGCAGGACGAAAGCGAGTTACAACGCGCTTTTCCCACCGCACGCGCCGAGGCTGAAGGGGCGTTTGGGCGCGGTGACCTTATTCTCGAACGCTATCTGCCCCATGTACGCCACGTGGAGATACAGGTGCTGGCCGATAGCCATGGGCATAGTATTCACCTTGGCGAACGTGATTGCTCGGCACAACGCCGTCATCAGAAAATCGTCGAGGAAGCACCCTCGCCAGTGGTAGACGAGGCCTTGCGCGCCCGGATGGGCGAGTCGGCGCTACGTGGTGTGCAGGCGATCAATTATGTCAATGCGGGTACCCTTGAGTTTCTGATGGATCCTGATGGGCACTTCTATTTTATCGAAATGAACACGCGCATTCAGGTTGAACATCCAGTAACAGAGAGCGTAACAGGGCTGGATCTGGTGAAGTGGCAACTCCGTATTGCTAGCGGTGAACGCTTGACGCTAGAACAGAAAGACGTTAGAATACGAGGGCATGCAATTGAATGCCGTATTAATGCTGAAGATCCGGAACGCGATTTCTTGCCCGCAACGGGTGAAGTCGAGGTCTATCTTCCACCTGGTGGCCCTGGTGTCCGTGTCGACTCGCATCTCTATTCCGGGTATATGCCACCAGGATCATATGACTCGTTAATTGCAAAAATTATCACCTGGGGTGATACACGTGATGAAGCACTGGATCGAATGCGGCGTGCACTCACAGAATGTGTCATCACCGGCAAGATCAAAACAACTATTCCCTTCCAACTGGCAATGATCGATGACCCGGCGTTTCGTTCTGGTAATATTTCGATCCATTATGTTGCCGATTTCTTGCGTGAGTGGAAAGAGCGAGAAGCAACTGTCAGCATTGCCTGAAATGATCCATACGGTGTCCCAGCAACCTGGGGGTAGCGTTACGATAGCCCCCCAGGTGTTGACAACAGTGATCAGTCGCACCATCCATGCAGTGCCGGGGTTTGCGCAGGCCGGGCATATTCCGCATTTCATAGCCGGGCGGTTGCCGGGCGGTATGACCCGCGATCAAGGAGTGCTAGTGCAGGTTACCAATGGTCATGTCCGAGTTCATTGCTATCTGGTTGCCCGACCCGATACCAACTTGCTCGAACTAGGTATGGCTGTGCAGGCTACCGTTGCCGCCGCTATTCGCGAGCTGGTGGGCATGGTGGTGGATGAGGTCAATGTCTACATACAGGATGTTGAGGTAGAACGTGGCTAGTCTCCGTCACCGTGTCCGTATTGCAGCGTTGCAGATACTCTTTGAAGTCGATCTCACCGACCATTCGCCTGGTGTGGTGCTGGAACGACGACTGAACGAAGAGGATTTGCCACTGGATGGAGCCCGCTTTTTACAACGTCTCGTTTTTGGTGTCTGGGAACATCGTCCCTATCTGGATCGCATTATTGAAGAGGCTGCGCCAAACTGGCCAGTGTTGCAAATGCCGGGCGTTGATAAGGCGATTTTGCGCATTGCGCTGTTTGAACTGTTGCTAGATGAGTTCGAGAAGACACCAATAAAGGCCGTGATCAATGAAGCAGTAGAACTGGCAAAGCATTTTGGGAGCGATAACTCCAGTCGCTTTGTCAATGGTGTCCTTGGTACCGTGGTGAGCCAGTATAGCGCTGAACCCGGTGAAGAGTGAACAGCCTCTATAGGTCGGGCTGCATACTATGGCATCAGTTGGGTTCATTTCTTATTTGTTGTCGAAAGGTGGTCGTTAATGCCTTCGCCTGAAATGGAAGCGCGGTTGCGCAAGATAGTCGTTGAGCAACTCGGAGCCGAAGAGAGTAAGGTTGTCTCATCTGCATCCTTTGTTGAGGATTTGAATGCAGATTCGCTTGACCTGGTTGAGTTAATTATGTCGCTTGAAGAAGAGTTTGGTATTGAAATTCCAGATGAAGACGCTGAAAAGATTATTACTTTCGGTGATGCGCTGAATTATCTGGACGAACACGTTCCATCTTGACGGTGTGGTGGGTAGGGGTCGTGTGGCAACCTGTGCCTGTGGAGCTGCACGGCTTCCAATCACAGGGTAGAGCATGTCGGTGGCAACCTGTACAACTGTACGCACATGACTGGTTCACGTACGGGCATTTCACGTTGTATAATGATGCTCGACCTGATTGCAAAGCCTGTGGCGCGTTCAGTGATTGCTGGCTGGCGCGACAGAGCGATTATCCAGGAGTATGGAAATTTTTGGGATTGGGCCAATCGAGTTACTCCTGATCTTGATCCTGTCATTCATCGTGTTTGGGCCAGAGCGCCTGCCGGAAATCGGACGGATGCTTGGTCGTCTGGTGGCAAAAATACTGGCCTGGCAGCATCAATCGCCAGAAGCGCGCATGATCCAGGAAATTCGTAAGGACTTTCAACGTGAAATCGTTGAGTTGCGCGACGAGATTGTTCGTGCACAGCAGCAGCTCAATCTTGCCCAGGAAGGTGCTGAACTAAACCAGCAGGTTCGCTCCATGCTGTCGGTTTCACCTGATTCAGCCACTTCTCCCACGATCAAACATGCAACGCATGCCCAACCAGCCGCCCGCCCGCCCCGAACCGTTGTCACCAGAACCACAGACACCACTCCGCCCGCACCAGGCAATACGGCAACAAATGTTATAGGCGGGCAAAACGCTGATCATGGTGAGGCACCACCGGCTGCTATATCACCAACGGTGGACAGTGGTCAAGAAGCAGTGCCGGAACTGGCAACCCTGGCAGCCCGGCTCCAGACGTTGCAGAACGATGTAGCGCTTATCCAGGCCCAGCTACGGCGCTACCGCCTGTTAGATACACCCTCTTCAGCGCCTGAACCGTCGGCTGAGCAGGAAGTCAAGTCGTCATGACCCGTGATCGCAATCACAACCCACGACCGGTGCCAACGAGTAACGATTTCGATGCGGATACACTGTTGCAAAGTTTGCTCCTGACACCAGAAGACACAACGGCATCCTCTGCCACCGCTCTACCGGCTAGTCCCATTGTTGGCGATCAGAGAGCGGTACCCAATAAGCGATCAGACAGCACTTCTCGCAACGGTCATCACGGAGGACAACCGCCTGCTCCACCTACGAAACCGGTGGCTGACGGCGCAGAACAACCTGATGGGATGTCATTGATTGAGCATCTGCTTGAGTTAAGGCGGCGCTTGATCCTGGCTTCGCTCGGTGTGCTGGTAGGCATGATCATCGGCCTGTTTCTGGTGCTAGGGCCGGTGAACCTGGTTGATTTCCTGATTCGTACCTTTGCGCCCACCGACAAACCCTATCCTCCCATTCAGGCGGTGCAGATTGCGGAGCAGTTTACCAGTTATATGACCGTTGCACTGACGATCGGGATTATTCTGGCGATGCCCATGATCGTCTATCAATTGCTCGCCTTTGTGGTGCCCGGTCTGACAGCGAAAGAACGCCGAGCGATTTTTATGGCGTTGCCGTTCGTCACCGGGTTTTTCCTGCTCGGAATTGCGTTTGGCTGGTTTGTGATGGTACCCACGGCGATTCATTTTTTGATCGACTTTGGCCAATCAGAGTTGATCCAGGCACAACCAACATTGTCAGACTTTATTCGGATCGTGATGTTGTTGCTGTTAATTAACGGAATAGTGTTTGAACTACCGGTTATTATCTATGTTCTGGCGTTGCTTGGTGTGGTTACCGCGCAACAACTGCGTGCCTATCGGCGCTATGCGGTGTTAATTGTGACGATTGTGGCAGCAATTATCACGCCCACCGGCGATCCGATCAATCTGGCGCTGCTGGCGGTGCCGATGTATGTGTTGTTTGAAGTTGGTATTATGCTGGCCCATTTTGTGCCGGCTCATTCGTCAGGCACATCCGCCGTCCATAAATAGAGCGACGTATACGACCGCGAATGCCGATACTGCTGGCACGCATAATGGATCCCGCTACCCCCACCAATGCGTAGAGCAACCGTCTCAGATCCGCTCGCGTATTTCTTGCAAGACTTGCTCCGGTGTACAACCACCACCACGTAGTTTCGCTGCCCGTTGAGCCGCATCGTAGGCCCAGTCCTGCTTTTTCATCTTCCAGCAAGCTGCCGCTAACAACAGGTAGGATTGTTCGTGGTCGCCTGAGCAACGCAGCGCCTGGTGACAACAGTGTAGTACAGCCGGGTAATTCTGACCTTGTAGTTCGAGCATTGCGAGCATCTGCCAGGCCATGCCAAGCGTATTATCGAGACGAATTGCTGCTTGCAATGCCTGATATGCCCGTGTCTGGTCGCCCATTTCACGTGCCAGCAAACCCTCGATCAGCGCAACATAGGCCCGGACATTCAGCAAATTGGGGTCGATGCGAGCCGCGGCTTGAAAGCCACTGAGCGCCTGGCGCAGTATGTGTGGACTTTTGAAAAGCCCTTGCTGGGTTTCGAGCAGCGCCAGAGCATACCGATAGTGGGCTTCGGGCGAGTCGGGCAGGGCGGCAACCGCCTGTCGGAGTACCTCAGCCGCCTCTTTGTGCATGCCCAGCACTTGATAGCCCACGCCTTGTTGCAACAGTTCCATCGCGTTGCTCGCTGACTGATCTGCCAAAGTCCAGGATGAGGGGCCTGCTGTTTCTGACCGGCGTTCCGTCGGGTCGATCCCTGGCTCATCTGGCACAGAATAGCCCAACTCACGACGGGCACGCTGCTGCAATTCCCGCAATCTTTGCAAATGACCGGGGGTAAACGTGCCGTGCCGTAAAGCAGTCAGCAAGGCATCGTAGACAGAGCGGTTGATGGTATCACGCAAGATCCAATGCCCAATCTCGAGACTTTCCAACCAGTGCTGGCGCTGTGCGATTGATAGCACAGGGTTCATGGCTACCTTCATTTTCTCGTCGGTAAACCCCTGGTCGATTTGCTGTTGTGAGGGTGGCTCAGGCTCATACCAACCAATCATGGCATAATAATCGATCAGTTCCTCACGCTTGTCCGAAACTGGAGTAGCAACCATATCAGGTGCTGGCGCTGACAAGACGGTACCGCACACCTGGCACCGCTGATCGCCAGGTTTGTAGTGTGCCCCACAGGATGGACAGCGCAAGGATTGGACACTAATCAGCTTCATAGATCAGCCCTCCGCTTACTGACTCGCTCCAGATACGCTCAAGGTCTGCCGGCACGGTACCATCACCAAGCACACGCGCCGCTTCATGGGCCGCCCGCGTTATCTCGGCGGGTAGTACCCGACGTGCAACGACAAATTGCTGCTGAAATCGCCTGACAAATGGATCGGCCGGCTGAAGACGGCGCGACTGTTCAGCCCACGCCAATGCCGTACCCATATCCTTCGCCAGCCAGAACCAGTGGCCGCCAATGATCCAGGGCAGGTGCCAGGCAGGCGTGCTGTCGGTGAGTTGCTGAAGCACCTGCAGCGCAGGCAGTACCCGACCCTCGTTATAATGCTGCACAGCATAGACCAGAGAGCAGAGCAAGCGGCATGCAGGACTGGCACCCTGGCGCTGTGCCACCTGGTTCAGCACTCGCAGCATCTCGTCCACACGCCAATCTTGTGGGTTCGACAGCGAGGAGCCATAGAGCAGGCTGAGCGCATAGCTCATCGCAATCTCTTCTTGCATGGGTTGTTCCTGCAATGCCTGGCGCAGCAAACGTGCTGCATCGTCATACTTTTCGGCACGATAGCAGGCGATACCGCGTGTATAGGCATCATCCGGAACTGGCTGACGTGCACAACGCTCACGACGCAACTGGTCGTAGAGCTGGCGACGCTCAGTATTGCCTAGAATTTGCCCGGCTTGTTTCAGCAATTCTAAGCGACGGGCTATCTGTGGTGGGAGGCGTTGCTTGTTGGGTGGCAACTGGCGCCACTGGCGCCAGTAGGCCATCTTGATCATAGTATCATCGGCTGTGGGCGGCACACCCAGGAGCATATAGTAGTCGAGTCCCTGGTCAATCGCGTGAGCAATATCAATGCGTCCAAGATTAAGCCCTTTGTAGAAGCCCTGCACTGTTGCGCCACAATTCGGGCAGTTACCTTCGGGTGACAGAGGGGCACCACAGTTGGGACAGTTGATAGCATAGTCTATCGCGCCACAGTAGGTACAAGGCCCCTGGTGCGGCAATATTGCACCGCAGCCAGGACAGGTTTCTGGTCGAATACGCATACAAGATCTCCCTGCTGGTCTGGTTATTTCCTGACGCTGCTATAGCAAGCTTATGTCAATGGTACATCAGAGTCCGGGCTTGCGACCAGGTCTCGCTCCGTCCAGGCTCAAGCCGGGACTCTGGTTCTTCAGGACGAAATTACACAACGTACGCACTGGTATGGCAAACTCACTTTCTCACCGAAGGCGAAAGAGTTTCACCCATATTTCTGCAGGCGAAAAGCGCATAAAATTCGAGCGGGCGTATAACTCCTATGATTCACACAGGTTACGCGGTCGCTGGTCAGTAACGTCTTTTTCGCCTGCGGCAAAGTGGTACTTTTGCTCTATTAAAGCGACAACATACCGCTGTGCTGAAGACAGAAAGGTTAGTTGAGCATATCACCGCGTAGCTCGTGTGATGCAGAACTGTTTTGTAAGGTTCAGCACTCATTCTACTATAGCATACGTAGTCAGATACATACAGGTTGCAGTATGGTGAACCGCTTCTAGCGAGATTGCACCAGTGTCCCGTCCTGATGTAACCACTCCCCGCTGGTGGTACCAGCATCCTACGTGACCCGCAGCGTCATGCGGTACCTGTTCACCCTCAAGGGCACGCTGCCCGCGCTCCCAGGCAGGCAACGTGCCTGCACGTGCGCGATGGCGGGCAGGACGCCCACCTGCCCAGGCGCACCATAAACGCTGACGACAGCGCTTATCCCCAGATGTGAACAGGTACGTCATGCGTGCAACTTGACAGATGAAGAGGTTGAAAATATAGTATGCACTATCTGTCACATGTGGATAGTGGTTTATACTGAGCCGAACATGAGCCGCAGGAGCAATCGATGATGTATGGCAAGCTGTAGTTTGTACCGCGCATAGGCCACTGGCCCTACTCGGATAGCGATCGAACCTGGCAGGGCGTGCGCTACGACAACCACGCGTACCTGGCCCTTGCCGATTCTATATAATCGAAACCCATAGTCAACGTGGCATGCTGCTGGTCGTACCAGCGACAGCATCGTCAGGTATGAGGGATTTGGCGTTATGCAAGATCTTTTAGAGCAGTTCCTGGTCTATATGACCAGTGAACGTAGTCTGACCTCGAACACTATTGCCGCCTATCGCACGGATCTGGAACAACTCGGTGTGTTTTTGCGTGAACAAGGAGTACGCGCATGGACAGATGTGACCAGCGAGGATATGCTGGCGTTTATGCTCTTTCTCCGCGAGCGACGTTATGCTAATTCGACCATGGCCCGGCGCACGGCAGCGGTTAAGGCGTTTTATGCCTATTTGATCGAGCATGGCTTTATGGACGTTGATCCCACCAGCACGATCGGCTCGCCGCGTGTTGATCGGTTTCCGCCACGCGCCATTTCGGTCAATCTGGTCGATGAATTGCTGGAGTTACCGCTGCGCTCTTCTTCGCCAGAGGGTCTGCGCGACAAAGCGATGCTCGAATTGCTGTATGCCACTGGCATGCGCGTGAGTGAACTGGTGGCGCTGAATATGTCCGACATCGATCTGGCTGTGCCAACCGTGCAGTGCCACGGCAAAGGCGATCGTCAGCGTACACTGCCCATCAATGGCACGGCGGTGACGTCGTTGGAAGAGTATTTTGATCTGGCCCGCCCACAACTGGCCCGTAGTGCAACCCAACAGACAGAGGCACTGTTTCTGAATCACCGGGGTAAGCGGCTCACCCGCCAGGGGTTCTGGTTAATTCTCAAAGGCTATGCGGAGGATCTGGGTTACGACGATCTGACGCCGCATACCCTGCGTCATTCGTTTGCGGCGCATATGTTAAGCAATGGGGCCGACATTCGCCAGGTACAGGAGTTGATGGGGCATGCGTCGATCTCAACGACCCAGATCTATACCCATCTCTCGCATGGACAGGGTGACTCCACCAGCAATGGGCGTCTGTCGCGCCAGGATACGAACCAGTCCAACGATACAGCGCATATCAATGGGCAGCAGAATGGACAGCATCTCCCGGTTGATCACTAATACCACTTTGACTTCGCCCTTCCGCATCTTCTAGTTCGGCTTCCCCTTCCTCTTGTCCGAACGGACGCGGTGGGTCATCCGCCGCGTTTCGTCCACGGCCGCGGGGAAGCATTGCAACAACGTTGAAACGTTGGAACGCCGGAAAAGTACCACACTGCCGCAGGCAAAACCCATGCGGTGATGAACGACCGCGAACCGTGTTCATGACACGAACATGCGGAAGGTTCATGTCGAAACGGTATAAACCAGAGTCAGGACGTACGCCGTCGCGTGAACCCAACGTTCCTTCGACGACGCTCAGGACAAGCTTTTTCGCCAGAGTTTACCCCATTCGACTGCGCTCAGGGCAAGCTCTGAGCGAAGCCGAATGGGGCAGCATGGAAGGAGCTCTTTCTCTTCGCCAAATTTTCGCCGTAGGCGAAAATTTGGCGAAAAAGAAGACAAAGTACCGCTCTGCCGAAGGCGAAAAGGCCCGGTAAGCATACCACCGCGTACGTCCTGATGGTGCAACCCTGCTCTATGAGCATTGCGCATTGCCAGTGAGCATGCTATACTGCCAGCAGAACGCGGTGTTGAAGCAGAGGAGTACCCGGCAGGCCAGTCTACAGCGAACCAGGAGTGGTGAAAGCCTGGTGATAGGGCGCAGGGGAAGGGCACTGTGGAGCCGTATGCGAACGAGGGAGTAACCGGCAACGTCGGGCGCTGATCACCTGATCAGCATCAAGTGCGGCGAACGCAGGGTGCTAACTGGGGTGGAACCGCGCTGTGTATCCAGCGTTATCGCTGTAGATAGATTGCGTCCCCAGGCGACAGAACTGTCGCCTGGGGATTTTTGCTGTGTGTACCTATCAGTACACGAGTTACACGGTCGCTTGAACCAGACGTCTTCTTCGCCTTACTACCGCAGGCGAAAAGGGCATGAAATTCAAGCGACCGCCTGACTCGTGTCAGTTACAGGAGGAGGTAACCTATGCCCGCAGCCACAATGGATCAGATCGTGTCGTTATGCAAACGGCGCGGCTTTATTTTTCCTGGCAGTGAGATCTATGGTGGTCTACAGGGAACCTATGATTATGGGCCACTTGGCGTGGAGTTGAAGAACAACCTCAAGGCCGCCTGGTGGCGGGCCAATGTCTATGAACGTGATGATATGGAAGGGATCGACGCAGCGATTCTGATGAATCGCCTCGTCTGGAAATACTCCGGCCACGAGGAGACCTTTGTCGATCCGCTGGTGGATTGCCTGGTGTGTAAAGGTCGGTTTCGCGCCGATAGGTTGCACGACTCGCGTTGTCTGCGGCATCCAAGCAAGCGGCCCGGCGAATGCGAAGGCCAGTTCACCGAGCCACGCCCGTTCAACATGATGTTCAAGACCCAGGTTGGCCCGGTGGCCGATGCCGACTCGTTTGCCTATCTGCGGCCCGAAACGGCGCAAGGCATTTTTGTCAACTTTGGCAATGTGCTGGCGACGACCAGTCGCAAGCTGCCGTTTGGGATTGCGCAGATCGGCAAGGCCTTCCGCAACGAGATCAACCCGCGTAACTTCATCTTCCGCGTGCGCGAGTTTGAGCAGATGGAAATCGAGTATTTTGTACGTCCCGGCGAGGAAGATGCCTGGCACGAGCGCTGGTTGGAAGAACGGCTGGCCTGGTGGCGCAGTCTGGGCCTGAGCAGCGATAACCTGAAAGTCTATACCGTGCCACCGGCAGAACTGGCACATTATTCCAAGGCGACCTATGACCTGATGTACCGCTTTCCGATCGGCTTTGAGGAGCTAGAAGGCATAGCCAGCCGTAGCGATTACGATCTCGGCTCGCACTCGAAAGAGCAAGAGCGCCTGGGATTGACGGCGCGGGTGACGCCTAACAACGACAGCACCGAGCGACTGACTTACTTTGACCAGGCCACGAACCAGCACATTGTTCCCTTCGTAATCGAACCATCGGCTGGCGTGGATCGCGGCGTGCTGGCGCTGCTGACCGAGGGCTACGATGAGCAGCAGGTGAAGGAGATCAAGCCGGAGCGCCAGCAAGCGGTGGCCGAGGCATTGACGGCCTTTCTCAAGAGCGTTGATCGCAACGAGAAGATCTCCGCTGAGCAGCGTGATGCTTTGCTGGAACGCGGCGCAGCGATCAGCCGGGATCTGTCGGCAGCATTGCCACAAATCCCGGCCCTGCTGGACATGCCGGGAGCGAGCAGCATTGAACTGGGCAAAAAACTGCGCGGCCAGGTTGACCCGGCGCTGGACGAGGCCTTTCGCACCGTGCTGCATCTGAAACCGGCGCTGGCTCCGATCAAGGTGGCCGTGCTACCGCTCAAGCGCAACCAGCCCGACATTGTGGCAATCGCACGCCAGATCCGCAAGGATTTGCAGGCCGATGGTACCATGCGCACGATCTACGATGATACCGGGGCGATCGGGCGGCTCTATCGACGCCAGGACGAAATCGGCACGCCCTTTTGCATCACGGTTGACTTTGACACGCTGGGACAGGGCAAAGATCCGGCCTTGCAACAGACGGTGACGGTGCGCGACCGCGACAGCATGGATCAAGAGCGGGTGCCAATCGCCGAGCTGCGCACCTACCTGTCGGAGCGCATGCGCTGACTCACTCTAACGCCTTTAGTCGTTTCGGACGCCTTGATAACGACTGAAGGCGTTACTACGCACCCTGCACTCGTGGTCAGCCACACTGAATATGCAGAGTATGTAGTGACGCCTTTAGTCGTTACTACGGCCTCAGAAACGCCTGAAAGCGTCCCTACTCCTGCACCAGCACGGTGGTCAACCAGGCCTTCAATGAACTACCATCACCGGGCAGTGGGCTTTCTGCGTGACCACGTGGCTGACGCTGCCCAGCAGCAAGCCCGCGATTTGCCCATGCCCTCGTGAGCCCATCACAATCAGATCACAATGCTCAACATCTGCGACCCGTAAAATGGCAGGTGCAGGTGGCCCTTGCAACAATTGCTCCTCGACTGCAACCGTGTCTCCAATGATCGAACGCAACGACTCCAACAGCGAGCGGCCGATCAACATACGTGACTCAAGCATACTCTCGTAGAAGGGCGTACCGAGAAAATCTGAGACATGCGGAAAAGCATGCAGCAAGACGATAGTGGCTTGATAGTGCTTTGCCACGTCGATAGCGACCTCAAGCGCACGGTGTGCGTGTTCCGAGCCATCGACAGCGACGAGAATCCTGGAAAACATAGCAACCTCGCTTTCATAACAGTGTACCTCGTTGTACACTCCCTAGCATAGCACGCCTCCCTGCGCTGTGAAAAAAGAGCTAGCTACCCTGAAGAAAGATTTCACAACCGTGTGGAAAGACCTGACAACCATCAAAACCCAATCCCCACATACCCATCGCTCATGGCAATGGTGCAGCCTATGGCGGTCAATTCAATGCTTGCGTCAAGCGCGTCGGTCAGATAGACATACCAGAAGAGCGGCGTCTGGCGCGTATAGCGCTGAACATAGGGTATATACTGGGCGATCAGAATATACTCCTGGAGCGATTCAATTCCTCGATAATACACCAGTTTTTCGGTGTGATCACGGGTATCAGTCGATGGAGAAAGAACTTCAATAATAATGGTGGAATTGGTAAGCGTCATCTCTGACGGATCAGTATAGTGCGGCATGTTACACACAATGCTCAAATCTGGATAGGTATACACTTTTTGCTCCAGCGCCTGTACACACATATCACCCGGAAACATGGAACAGGCACGTTGTTGCATCTGTGGATACAGATGACCAATCAGATTGGTGACAATGAGATTATGGCGGGCTGTCGCTCCAGCCTGTGGGCTACGATGGTGCCAGCATAATATTCCAGTTTCTCAGCATGCTGTTGATCCAGTTGCATATACTCCTGGAGTGTTATGGGCTGAACTGGCAGAGCTGTCATCATCCTCACCTTTCGTCTATCGCAATTTTTTCATAAGCAAAATCATGTATTTTATATCCAATAAAATACCCAATAAAACAACTATTTTCCTCCTTCGGTTGCCGTACCCCAGAACAGCAGACACAAAGCGAGACAAGCCTATTGTAGCACATTGTTCTGTCCCACTGCACATAAGTTGCTCATTGTGCCCGGCTTCAGCCCGGACGGGCACAATGACCAGGTCTACCAGTCTCCACCAGCGTTTCGCCAGGAGCGCAATCCACATATTGCCACAATACACCGTGAGCAGTACAATACTGATACGTCCCCTGGCACTGTTGACTCAGGGATATTGATCGATCACACCGTTTCGACGTGACCATTCCGTATGTGCTTGCCATGCGTCCTCCCACGCGCCAGCGGCGGGGAGGCGGGGCCTGCGGCCCCCGCCCATGTGTGGGTGTCGGCAGAGCGGCGTTGCATGCAACGCCGCTCTGCCCCGCGACCGCTCGTTCCAGGGGGAAGGCGTATGGTCGTAGGCGCAAGCGTACGACGAACCAACGGATGCGGAAGGGCGACGTCACATTGGTATCACAAGGAGTCGCGATGTTGACCTACGAAGACCTCGTGGCAAGTTTAGAAGAAGCATGGATGACCGCCGGCTTGCATGAACATGAAGTGGTTGAGAGTGTGCAACCAGATGCCCATGATCGGAGCTACCGGGTTGAACTGTTCCCAGATCATCCTGAACCACTGACTGCCGAAAATATGCCGCCCTGGGTTGAGGTGAGCTTCACCTGGTCAGCGTTGCACCAGATCCGTGCTGAACGACGAGACATTCCTGCCGAACCACTGGATCTGGTCTGGACGTATACAGTAAATGGGTATGGGTTGCGGGAACAGACAGATTATGAACTGGTGCGGTTATTTCAAAAAGCATTTATGACTACGTTTCGCCGTTTTTATCGACTTGAGGCAGCGGCAATCGAGGCCCCAACGGTTGAGGTACACCGGATTTATACCGATAGTGGGCCGCGGCTCAAGGTAGCACGGCTACAACTGGTTAGCACCAGCATGACGGATCTCACCGAGCAGTGGGACGAACACGACCCACGGGTGCTACTGAATGTTATTCGCACCGAAATGCAACTCGCCAGTGCAATCATTCGTGCCCTGACGGATGTGTTTAATCCAGGTGGACAAGGCGGCTACCGTGCGGTCGATGCGGCCTGATATTTAGCCTGCTCCCACGTGTAGTGCCAATGCGATACCATCTTGCAGGCTGCGCCGGGTAAGAATTCCTTGCAGATCGACCCCAAGATGCACCAGGGTTTGGGCCATAGCCGGGCTGATCCCGGTCAGCATAATCTGGGCACCGAGCAAGCGCGTAGCCTGCGCTGCCTGTATCAGCGCATTCGCCACCTGGGTATCAACCACCTGCACCCCGGTAATATCCAGGATGGCGACCGTCGCCTGGTGCTGAGCAATGCCTTCGAGCAGCGTTTCCATAATCTGTTGCGCCCGCGCCGTGTCAATCGCACCCACCAGCGGCATTATTACCACCTTGTCATTCAGGGGTATCAGGGGAGTCGAAAGTTCGCGCAGTGCCGCCTGCTGGGCCGCAATCACCTGTTCTTGCAAGGCCGCCCGCTCTTTTTCGGCCTGTTTGATTGCACTTATATCCCGGTTGATCGCCGCCAGAGCCATGACATTCCCGGACTGGTCATTGATCGGAAACGCGGATATAAGTCCTGGAAAATGCGTGCCATCGCGCCGCTGACAGATCAATTCTCCCTGCCAGGCACCACGGGCCACCTGTGCCGCGACGTGCGCAATGCGGTTGTGATCCTCGGTGGCAAACGCATCAAACATGGTGGAGCCTGACACCTCTTCCCATTGGAACAGCTTGCGTTGGGCAGGATTGAGATAGATGAATGTGCCATCAGGACGGGCCACGGCTATCGCATCAGGCGCATTATCCACCAGCGCCTTAAAGATACGCAGTTCCTCTTCGATCTGGACACGGTTGGTAATATCACGCGCCACGGCATACATCAACTCCTGTGCTGGATCATAGGCTGACATCCATTCAATCCAGCGATAGGCACCATCTTTGCCGCGATACCGATTGACAAACGTAATCACTGGCTGTCCCTGTGCCAGACTGCTGGTGGCATCAATCGTAGCCTGCTGGTCTTCGGGATGCACAAAGCTCAAAAACGGTTCGGCACACATTTCAGCGGCGGTAAAGCCCAGCACACGTTCCCAGGATGCGTTCACCCGCTTCAGATAGCCGTCGATGCCGGCGGTACACAGCATATCTGAAGACAGATCAAAAAAGCGGTCAAAATCCACATATGTATGAGGCGATAGATCGGGGCTACATGCGGCCTTCTTCTGCAGGCTAGTTAGCTGCTGCATCAGAACTGCATTGGTCTGTTCTAGTTCTGCAATCTGTTGCCGCAACGCAACCAGTTCATCATGTCCAGCACTGCCATTGATTGCAATCATGTAGGTACCTCCATTGTATTGCGTATAACGATTGCCGCCATTAAAATTGAAATCTAAATCACAGTAAAATAGCTTTCGATTTCATAAAAGGATATATGTGGTCACTCGTTAGTATCTTCTTTTTCGCCTGCGGCAGCGTGGTACTTTTTTTGGGTTTCCATGCTGCTGTGGGCCAGAAAGGGTATGAGCTTCGAGCAACCGCATACCTCCTGTCAGTAACAGGAGGTATGTGGTGATATGATCAGATAGCCTTTTCGCCTGCGGGAGCGTGGAAAATACTTTATTTGGCCCCATATTTTCGTCTTCGAATAAAATGCGAGGAAAAAATCAAAAAGGAGTACTTTGCCATAGACGAAAACGATCGACAGATGACCCACCATATTACGTCATGTTACTAACAGGACATACACGGTGGCATGTCCAGGAAGCGGTTCCACCGCAGTACCGACGAGACGATCCGGTCTGGCACGGACTCTTCGGGTATAAAGGAGGCCCTTTCATGGCTGCATGCGTGACCTTTTTCATGAACGGCGGAACCGTCGTGTCGCCTCGCCCATACCTCAGTGCGTACTTCCTGTTAATGGGTTGATGATTCATCACCAACCTCAGGCACAGCAGCACTCAAGGCTTCAATGCGGTCAAGCAAGGCAAAGAGTACGGCATGCACCGACGACATCTCGTGGGCAATACAGGGCAGCACAGGAATAGAGTCGGGCAGACCCAGCCGTAACTGGATATAATCGGGGGGTAAGGCACCGAGGGCATCCTGTTTATTGGCCGCCACCACAAAAGGAGCCGATGTTATCTCGGCAAAGCGTCGGATGAGCCTGGATGTCGGCCCAAAGTCAGCCGGACGGCAGCTATCCACCAGTACGACATACCCCAGACAGCCGATCGCCAGGTGTTCCCACATAAAATCAAACCGCTCCTGACCGGGCGTACCAAATAGGAAAAGATGATGCTCTTTATCGATCTGGAGGACACCAAAGTCAAGCCCAATCGTGGTATAGGCCTTCAGTTGCCGTTCATACGGATCAGAGACGGGAGCCTCGGTCTCAACGACCTCAATCTCGCTGGCATTACGAATAAACAGTGATTTACCAGCCGCGTAGGTTCCAGTTACAACGATTTTGTAAGTTGCCATAGTAAAGCCTGGTATTAAAACGAGTTACTTTTCTCATCAGGCTGCATGCAATTGCTGAAGCCGTCGCTTGATCGCCCGCACCAGCTTACTGGTCGAATGCTGCTTGGTGCGTAGCGGCACAGGTGCGACCAGTTGTTGATCGGGCAAATCCGCCAGTGTCACGGTTGCGACCAGGCCAAGATCGATCAGCCGTGCGATAGCGCATAGCACTTGCTCTGGTGTCAGATGGGTATGCGCCACAATCTGGGCCGGGGTATGTTGCTGGCGCAGTATGTGTAAAATTGTGCGTTCCATCGGGTTGAGATCGATTCGTGTTCCGAGATCAATCATCTGGAGTGGGGCGCGTAGCGCGGTGTCCATCGTCAAATCAGGTGGGAGGTGCGGCAAAGATGCCTGTGCCCGTTGTTGCAGCATCTCGACAATCAGTTGCATGGTAGGCCGGGTGATCGTAATGCGATCATGCTCATCGGTGATGAGCGGCATAAACCGAAAACTCCCATGGGGCCAGTGCGCCAGGGCAAAGATAGCCTCTTCGCCAACTCGCGGTGGTTGTTGACTATCATCGCTAATCAGGAGCGCATTGATGGCCTCACCGCACTGAAACCAGATCACCGCTCGCTCCCGCCCCTTTAACAACGAGAGCCGACCATTGCGCCCATCACGCTGAAAAATGTGCAATATGTCCAACAAGGGTAAATCAATAAGATCACCTTTGAGTGTCATGGGGTGTTACCTTTCTGTTTTTTGTGGTAAAAAGGCGAGTAAAATGCTCGATACAAAAGGATCCAATATATTATTTTGTACTTTCATTGCTTTCATCCTGTGATACATTCACATCAGGACTGAAGTATTCTCACGTACCCGTGCAGATCTCCTGTTCGGGGTATCAGGATGGCGAATTTACTCATGCTGAACACGGGTACAGCGGCCACAGAATTATTGTCTGTCTTCCCTGGCGGAAGATAGTTGCTGCGCTCTTACGAGCGCAGGCTCGGAGATAGGGACACAACAACGGATATGTGCAAAGTGTGTTTAGACTGAAGCCAGGCCTCTTGAACGATGACGCACATTTATCTGAATCTAGCATGCAGCTAGCGCCAGGTGCCATAATGTCTGGCTGAATCAACCTGAATAACCGGTGCCAGATGAGACATACTGTCACCGACTGCCCGGCACAGGCCAGCTTCCGGTGCTGTTTGCACGTCTGTTCCTGTTTCTTCCACCTGTAGCAAGGCACCTACCACCTGGCCCTGATCATCATAAAGCAATGTGTTATACCACTGGCAGGTAATGGGAGAACCATCTTTCGTTTTGCTGCCACTCTGCTGGCTGAAGATATGTCCGTGCGCCATGGCTTTGAGAATAACATGAACATATTCGGCAGCAATACCGGGCACGAGAAGCGGTAATGCTTCGCGGCCCACGGCTTCTGCTGCACTCCAGCCAAACAACTGCTCGGCAACTGGATTCCAACGGCGAATGACACCCTGCGTATCCATCTCAATCGTTGCCAACGGTGAGGTTTGGAATGCCTGATTCAGTTGCTCGGTCAGCGACTGGAGCTGTTGCTCCGTTTGCTGCGCAGTGACAATATCTTGCTCAACGCCATACAGCAGTTGTGCTTCTAAACCAACAGGAAGGGAAGGATCGTGATACTCTTTATCTGCAGCAATATGGGCTACCTGAGTGGCTATCTGGTGCGCAAGCTGTGCATTGGCTTGATCGAGTCGTGCGATACGCCGCCGTAGATCAGCTATTTTTTTCTGTGCAGCTTTGATAACCCGGTTTTTAGATGTTGATGATTTCATACGTGTGCCTCCTGGACGTTCAACATAATTATCTGTGCCTTGCACTACTTTACCGCATAAACGCTCTTTTAGCGAGAGGGTATATCGGACAGATTGAGGACAGATTTCAGGGAATCCCTGATTGACAGATTGGCTTCTCTGTACAACTCATTTGCTCATTGCGGGAATGACGCGCAGCGGCACAAGGGAATCCCTGAGCGACAGGTCGGCTTCCCTGCGCAACTGTCAGCAACTTTCTGACTGAACACATGTAGAGGGGCATAGAATTGCAAGTCCCACCAGGCACATTCGACGACCTCAACGCTCCATCAGACTGAACACATGCAGAGGGGCATAGAATTGCAAGCCCCTCTGCGTATACCATTCGAAGTATGACTGTTACCAGACCAGATTTAGATCATCTTGAGACAGCGAAGAGACTCAACGACATTATAGGAAGCAAACGTATCCTGAATAATGTAGTCTTCAGCACCGGCCCGAAATGCGGCCAGCACCGCACTGGCTTTATCTGAATGCGAAAGAAGAATAATCGGAATATGCGCTGTCCGTGGATTATTTTTGAACGTCGCGCAAAGAGCGTATGCGTTTTGTTCGGGGACATCGATCGCCAGGACAATGGCACGCGCAGATTGGTAGGGGAACAATGCCTCCTGCATATGACGGCTCTCGATCATTGTGACCGACAGCCCATACGTCTCGAGTTTCAGTTGCAGATTCTGAATTTGCTGTGGATGATCTGCAACAAGGACAATACAATCGGACATAGCCATCTCCTCCCAATAACCAGTACTCCAACAAGACCTGTCTGAGCAAGGCTTTCGGAAGGCATCCTGTATATAACGGTCAAAATGTTCTGATCCATACAGTACCGCATCCAGTTGCCCCATCGCTCAAAGGTTCTCTCGTTGTAGTACCAGCTATACCCTGCAGATAGGGCCATAAAACCAATGTGAATGACCCTGTGTGCCTGTGTTAGCTATGGGTAAATATGACTTATTATACCTATCTCTCAACGTTTTGAGAAGACAGTCTACCAGACAGATTTGGAGCAGAAATGGGAAAGATGGTTGTAACACAACCACGATTGTGTTGTTACTGTAGTTTATTTTTCAGCGTACACGCGCTGATCATCACCATCGACACCAGTATGTCCACACAGCATCGTCCATACATTACATATGGACTTTTTGCATTTGATACTGCCGGACGAGGCATTACGGTGATAGCTGTGTTGCCATCACACCTGATCCTGGTATACCGAAAGCCCTGATTGTTCTTCGGAGTCCAGCGCTTCCGCAGTAGGATCGACCAGCATGTAGCCGATGCCGCGTACACTGACGATATAACCTGAGCCTACTTTGCGCCGTAGGTTCTGAATATGGGTTTTGAGTAACACCTGTGCCTCTGGTTTATCAACGGCATATTTATGGGTGTGGTAGGCAATATCCGCATATTCAACCACACGTCCCGGTACATGCGCCAGGTAACTCAACAGATCATATTCGATCGGTGTCAGATGTAAAGGGTGATTACGCCGCATCACCGTATGACGAAACACATCTATGGTCAAATCGCCGATATGGATGTAGCGTTCTGGTTCATTCTGATCATCCAGCGCCTCAGCCGCCGCTGACTCGGCGGCGTGCCTGGTATGCTGCAATTGTCCAACGGCCTGGTTAATGACGCGCATCGCATCATCACGCAGAGTCTCAGATGCATGTCGCTTAACCGCCCCCGCCACGTAGTCCAGGAGATCATCCGGATTACAGGGCTTAATCAGATAATCATAGGCACCCGCCCGCAGCGCGGCGATCGAGGTATCCATCGTGCCATAGCCGGTCAGAATAATGACCTCTGGCGGGGTCATATTGCGGCGGGCCGCATACAAAACCTCAATACCATCAATCGTGCCCATCCAGATATCCGTAATAACCACTGCATACATCCACTCCTCGGCCATCGCCTGCTGCAGCAGCGCAATCGCATGCTCGCCATCCGCCGCAGCGGTAACGTGATAGCCAGCCGCTTCCAGGATAGCTACCATTGACATACGCGTCATGGCATCGTCTTCCACCACTAAGATACGTGTCGTCATACTACTCCATTCTAGCTAATACCAATGTGACGTCGCCCTTCCGCATCCTGTGATCCGTCTGACGCTTGCGCTTACACCAACCCGCCTGACCCTGGAACGAGCTATCGCGGGGCGGAGCGGCGTTGCATGCAACGCCGCCCCGCCGCCCTCCCCGGTTCCCCGCGACGCAGGCGGGTGGGAGGACGTATGGCACGCACATGCACAAGGGTCACGTCGAAAGGATATTATGGCTCCTGCCATTCAAGGTCATCTCTCTCGTTGACAGGAAGGGTAATGGTAAAGGTTGTTCCGCAACCAACGCTACTACGAACGCTAATTGTTCCCTGGTGTTGTTCGATGATTTTGCGACTGATCGCCAGGCCGAGACCTGTCCCGTCTGATTTGGTAGTGAAGAAGGGATCGAAAATACGTGCCTGTAGACTTTCGTTTATACCAACACCTGTATCCAAAAAATCAAGAGCGATAAAGGCATGGGATGATTGGTCTTCAGAACAACAGTCAACACAATAACTGCGTACCTGGAGGGTGCCACCATCGGGCATGGCTTCAATCGCATTCATAATCAGGTTGAGAACTACTTGATTCAACTGATCGCCACGACCATAAATGAGCGGCAAATCGGGTGTTAACAATCGTTCAGCAAGCACCCGATTTTTGGCGAGCGTACCGCCCATCAACAACAAGACACGACTGACCAGCGCATTCATGTCCACTTTATCATGTGTATGATTATCACGATAAAGATCGAGCAACTGGGTCAAGATCAAACCGATGCGCTTAATCTCGCTATTGACGAGCGTCAGGTATTCCTCACGCTTCGCATCGGTGGATCGCTGCGCCAGGTACAAGAAGTTCTGAATGGCTTGTAAGGGCGTATTGACCTCATGGGCCACTGTCGCCGCTAGTTTGCCACTGGCAACAAACGTCTCATGTTCGGTTGCCAGCTTTTGAAATTCCAACTGCTCGGTAACATCAACGACATGTAAAATAATCTGTCCAATATGTTGATCATCACTCAGGACAGGAAAGGTATGCATATCCACGATGCGTACCTGATTATCGGGTAACGTGATGCGCTCACGGCGATGGTGTTGCCGATGATCATGCAGCGTGTGCAACAGGACATGGTTGGGGAACCAGGGATGTACCTTATGGCAAAGATCAAACCAATCCATCCCCACCAGCATATCGGGCGTACTATGCAACAATGTCGCCAGCGGTCGATTGATCGTTTGTACCACGCCAGAGGCATTCAGCAGTAATAAGCCATCTTCCAGGCCATCAAACAGGGTATGCAACAGATCCATATGCTGCCGTAGCCGAACGTTCAGATCTGAAAGGCGGGCATAGGCCGCCGCCAGTTGCTGTTCGGCCTGTTTGCGCTCGGTAATATCACGATGCACTGCCACTGCCCCCACCGGTTGCCCGGCACTATTCTTGAGCAAGGAAACGGCTGCAAACACATCGATCGGCGTGCCATCCTTACATAACTGGGATACTTCGCCGTGCCACTGCCCATCCTGCAAGAGTCGATCCAGCGCCAGCATCTCGGAGTGATTCTGGACAAACATGAACAAACCGATCTCTTGCAGCTTTTTGCCCAGCACCTCCTCTGCCTGCCAGCCATAGGTCATACTCGCAGCACGATTCCAACTCTGGATGGTGAAGGTATTGTCCACCGAGAAGATCGCATCAGAGATACTATCAAGGAGATTGGCATGATAACGCAATTGCATTTCAGCCTGTTTACGCTCGCTAATATCCCGCACAATCACAAAAATCTCATCATTGCTGCTGGGCATCATGCGCGCCTCGAAAAAACGTAGATCGCCATTGGCAGATTGACGTTCCAGACAGGTGGCAAGCACGTCTGGTGTCAGATACCCTGCGTCAATGAGCAAATCGCCCAATAACACGCTCTGGCCCTGCTGTCGTAAGCGCTCCTGCTCCAGCAGCACTTCACCGAGTTGCTCAACCGAAACCAGTCCCGCATGCACCAGATAGTCACCCAGACGCCAGGGCAGGCTATATTCATAGATCGTGGGTTGCCCCTTGATCACCGTCTCCTGCACATGATCGAACAACTGTTGCCCAAACTCAGATGGCAGCACCTCCTGTATCTTTCGGTTTAGAAAGCTTTCTGGTGGTAAGAGAGGATCAAAGTTGTCGGAGGGAAAATAATCCAGCAATATACCCTCGTAATTGAGGTGAAAGATCGTGTCGGGAATGACATTCAACAATGCTTGATTGCGTGCTTCGCTGCGCACACGCTCGGCAATGTGTTGCTGCAAGGCGTAATTGAGTTGTAATAACTCGGCGGTACGTTCCTGCACCCGCCGTTCCAGATCATGCTGCACAACCCGCACCGCCTCTGAACGCCAGACGTGTTCAGTAATGTCGGTGCAGAGAACCACAACACATTGATTCGGCGAGGGGAACGCCATCGCCTTGAAGATACGCTGCGAGATACGTGCATCTTCATAGGTAAATTGCTCGATCACCAGCGGCTCACCGGATCGTACCACATGCGCATAGGACTGGGGAATGTTCTGAGCGCGCGCAGCGGGGAAATTCTCGTCCAGGGTTTTGCCAATAATATCCTTCACCGGTATCCCAATCAGTTGCTCAACGGTGGGATTGGCATCAATCATACGCAAGGTGCGATCATCCTCCAGGTCTTCGAGGTGATACACATACACACCATACGGAAATTGATGCACAATGCTGCGATACAGGTTCAGTTGCTGTCGCAGGTAGGCATTCTCGGCTTGTAGATCGGCATAGGTTTTGTGATCGGTCAACATGGGTCGCTCCCTACGTTGTACGTGTGGCGGTGCGTAGCTACCAAATTGAACACACCTGTCACACTGGCTGCAACATTGATAAGAACAGGCTCGCTTGAGTCAAGCGCAAAATTGTTCCAACGCGATGCAGGTCAGGTAACCGTTCAGGTGGGGTGGTCAGGAGGGGCGTTGCCCCTCCTGGAGTCTCTTTGGTTGGGCAGAGGCCGTAGGCCCCCGCCCCCGCTGGCGCAGGTACCACCTGAACGGTTATCGATGGAGTTTTAGTGATCGGTACGATAATGACGATGCGCTGACACGAACGAGCAGCACACTCGACTAAAACAGGTAACTATATAGTCTCTACTCTATAAACCGTACAAGAACATTCCAGGTTACGAACCTGAATACGAGTTGTTTGGAATGATCTGAACCATAAGACATATTGCGACCGTTCATGAACCATGATACGATGATCTGGCCATGAATAGTCTCTTTCGTTGCGGAGTACATTACATTGAAATCATTCTACACCCGCTT
The DNA here is from genome assembly GCA_937925925.1 of uncultured Chloroflexales bacterium. Taxonomy (GTDB): domain Bacteria; phylum Chloroflexota; class Chloroflexia; order Chloroflexales; family Chloroflexaceae; genus CAKZQX01. The sequence continues at coordinate 27,807 of CALANA010000252.1, forward strand.
ACTGCACACGCTCCTGATAACACTGTTTGCCACTATGGGCGGCGTACCACTCACCAGACCACCTGCACTGGTCGTTGCTGCCCCAGTCGTACCCTATACGTCACTCCTGCTGGCTCCTTCAGGCTATACTCTGGGCGTGCAACAATTCCTTGACGCACAGCCTGGCCCACTCAAGCACTATGCTGAAGAACAAACGGCGGCAACGATTATCGAGAGCAGCAGTCTGTACTATGGCCTCAGCCCACGGCTGCACCTGGCTCTGCTCGAAACGGTGAACGCCCTGCTCAGTACCAGCAACCCACCGGCCAGTGCGTTGCGCCAGCCCTTCGGCAGCGCCGGGCCGGAGAGCTTTGCCGCGCAGATTGAATGGGCCAGCCGCGAGTTGCGGGCCGGGCTTGGCCCCTATGAACGCCCGCCCACACTGCGCTTTACCGACGGTACCACGCTGACGCTGACGCTGGAACAGGCACCCGAAGGTATTGCCGTGCAGCGCTTTCTGGCAATTGGGCGCACTGCCCGTGAGTGGCACACGCTCGTCACCCGCTTTGGCGCGGTTTTTCAGGACTATTTCGACAACGAACTGCCTGACCTGGTGCCACCACCGTCTGTAGCGGCCAATACTGGCTTCCTGAAACTGCCCTGGCCAGCAGGTATACGTGTTGTGCATCTGGCCTATTTTGATCATGCCTACCCAACGGTTGACACCGGGCCGGATGGTAATGACGTGGTGATAACCTATCTCGGCCAGCGCGATGTGCAATACAATGGGCATGATGGGCACGATTATTATTTCCCCGATCAACCGATTGGAACACCGATTCTGGCTGCCGCACCCGGTATGGCCTATGCACGCACCCACCGGGGTAACGGTGTCGTTATTTTGCATGAGGACGGGTACGAAACCATCTACTGGCATCTCGATCAGTTTGCACCCATCTTTGATGGACGTGTTGACAGCAACTATGGCCTCTACGTGACAGCCGGGGAGATGATTGGCACCAGTGGGGCTACCGGGTTTGTGCATGGCTCGCCGCACCTGCATTTTGAGGTGCGCCGCCACGGACGCCAGGTTGACCCATATGGCTGGTATGGCCCCGGCGCTGATCCGTGTGGGTACTATGCCGGCTGCGAAGTCAGTGGCTGGCTGTGGCACCCCAGTTTGCACGGTATGTATGATTTCACGCCACCCGATAGTGCGCATCCATTTCCCCATCTGACACTGCCCGATCATCAACCACCTGTTGCTACCCTGAGCATCAATCCGCCCGCTGACCTGCTCTTTCTGGCGCGCTTCGATGGTCACACCCTTCAGGAAGTCGGCAGCGGAATACCGCATACGAACGGCACGCCAGCGTTTGTTTCCGGTCGCTACGGCCAGGCGCTCACATTACCTGCCGGTACTAGCCTCGCCTATCCCGTCCGCGACAATCTGCACCTGGATGCCGGGAGCATAAGTCTCTGGGCCAGGCTACCTGCCCACTATCCCACCAATCCGATCAATCGGCACTACCTGTTTGCCACCAGCGCCAACCCGACCGACGATCAGCGGGTCTATGCTGGTACCCTGGCGTTGCGGCGCGACTTGCTCGGCCCGAATAATACACCGCGCTGGAATTTCTGGACGACCCCCCAGAGTGGTGAAGCTGACCGTCACGATCTAACCGTGCCAGATACACTGAGTGCTGGCTGGCACCACTTTGTGATCACCTGGGACACTCAGGCCCGCCATAAGACCCTCTTTATTGATGGTGACCAGGTTGCCACGACCGACGCGGCGCTGCTGCCAATTGACGTTGGATCGGTGCTTCAGATTGGACAATTTACCACGTCTGGACACCACAGCGGCATCGTTATTGATGAACTGGCTATTTTCAAGCGGGCACTCAACGCGGCTGAGGTGGCTGACCTGGCGCATGCCGCGGAACCAATGACGGCCAGTGCGTCGGTGGTGAACGACCCGCTTGTTTTTCTAGACACCAACGCCATGGATGCTGAAGGCGGCATCGTGGCCGTCCAGCCAGGACTCAACGGTGAGTTTCGTGATCCACGTCCATACTACGATGCTTACCGCTGGCGACTGCCGGCCAGCGAAGGTGAGCATACGCTGGCGGTGCGCTACTTTGATCATGCCAGCAACTATAGCGAGGTATCGCGCACCGTGACCCTGGATCTGCCACCGCAAGGTCATGCGCTGCTGACCAACTATGATGCGCGGTACGCCACGCTGGTGATTACCGCGACCGATCAGCATCTACCCCTATCCATGCAAATCAGCCTCGAACCAGATTTTGCTGGCAGTGCCTGGCAACCGCTGCAGGTAGACACACGATGGCCGTGGCCACTTGACCAGATAGAAACACAGGGACACACCTTGCCCTTCAACGGTCATAATGCTCCACCGCCAATCTATGTCCGGTTCCGGGATGCGCACAGTAACATCTCGGCCCCGGTTCTGGTCAGTATGCGACAGCAAAACGTCTATCTGCCACTGATTATCGCGCCACAACCGGGAACAGCGAGCATGTCCGACGATCCCTAATACGACCGTTGCAGTTCGCCGTCCTGGGCATTCCAATCGCCCCACACCCCGCGAGCCTGAACTGAAGGCTCCAGCTCCCGTTCCGAGGGCCGCTGATGCGTTCTACCGGAGCCAGCGCAGGTCAGCTTCGTAACGCTAGCCCACGGCTTGAGCCGCCAGGCGAGCTACGGCATAGCACGATAGATACCGGCCTCAGAATCAATCAAGGCGCGATTGCATGCAATCACGCCTTGTATCGCCACAAGCCCGGCAGCGCATCACTGTTGTGTCCGCACCGCACGCTGACCTGGAAATACCGCTGTGATCACCCGTGGATAATACCCTGGGTAGTAGAGCATCCAGGCTTACTCCCTTTACACGTCACAATTGCGCACTGGAAACGACTGAAGTCGTTACTACAAATCAACGCATACTCTATGCCACTTCATGCTGCGGCTTAGAGCTTTTCTAAATAACCCTCTATAGTAGGATTTTCTGGCTTTGGAAAGATATGAAACTACCCGATTTCAGTTAACCGAATAGGCTCTTACTCCAGATAGCCATGGAGCCGTAACCCGACACTGGGATGGCGCAAGCGACGCATGGCCTCGGCTTCGATCTGGCGGGTACGTTCACGCGTGATCCCAAATGCTTCACCGACCTCTTCGAGCGTGCGGTGCTTGCCATCCATCAAGCCATAGCGCAGTTCAAGGATCTTGCGCTCACGTTCTGGGAGATCGTTTAAGGCTGCCGCCAGCTCTTGTTGCAACATATTCTGAGCAGCGATCTCCATCGGCGTCTCCAGGGTTTCATCTGCGAGCAACTCACCAATCCGGCCTTCTTTGTCGTTGTTCAGTGGCTGCTCGATCGAAATCGGTTGGGTCGAGGCCCGGAGCAGACGCTTGACCTTGCGCAGACTCATGTTCATGATACTGGCGATCTCTTCCGGAGTCGGCTCGCGTTCCAGTTGCTGTTCAAGCTTGTAGATCGCTCGCCGTAAATGCACAAGCGACTCACTCAGATGCACAGGCAAGCGAATCAGGCGGCTCTGCTCGGCCAGCGCACGGGTAACAGCCTGGCGAATCCACCAGGTTGCATAGGTGGAAAAGCGATTGCCCCGGCGATAATCAAACTTCTCAACAGCACGCATCAAGCCAATATTACCCTCCTGTACCAGATCCATAAACGACATCGAACTATTCATATATTTCTTCGCCACGCTGACCACCAGACGCAGATTGGCTTGAATGATCTGCCGCCGGGCGTCTTCTGCCAGTGCTGCGGCCTGCTCCAGAGCCAGCCGTTCTGCAGGCGAGCGATATTGCTCATTTTCCAGCGCGACACGAGCGGCCTTTCCCTCGGTATATTGGCGAGCCAGGATAACTTCTTCTTCAGCAGTCAACAGCGGCACCTGACCGATTTCATGCAGATAGAGTTGGATAGAATCGGCAACTGGCTCGTTATCTTCGAGATCTTCAATATCTTCCGCGTGATCTGCAAAATCCTCCGTGTCTACCGCCAGGAGATCTGGTTCTTCCCAGGCATCCGTATCACGAAACACCGGCTTTGTTCCCACCATCTCTGTATCTATATCCAAATCCTGGAAGAAATTCACAGCAATCCTCCTGAATAGCTCCCCACGGAGACTAACCATTGTGCCACAACAAGGCAAGAATGGGCTACCGTCAACTGCGGCTTGAGCAATATAAGGTATACATACATACAGTTTACCTACTATTATGTGTATTTGTTACGTACCAGACTGATATCTGGATGTGGTCTATTTGCACAAGTTTTGTCAATACCTCTTAGACGATTGTACCAATACCCGGGTTGCATAACCAGATGTACCGTCCAGTACCTGAACAGAGATGAACCGTGCTATGGCCGATGGAGTATCCAGCCTGCGGCAGGAGCCACACCATCAGTCCTGACCCCAGCGCCGGGCATCAATAACCTGACCGGTACGGCCACGTGGCCCCTGCGCCGCCAGCGCAATGGCTGCACTGTCCATACTATCGGCTGGCAGCAAGCCCTGACGCGCTTCAGGAACCGTTTCACGTACCATGCGTGTAGCGACAAATCCCCCCGGATGCAACACATTGACATTGATGCCATAGCGCCGGACTTCTTTGGCTAACACGCGGGTCAACCCCTCCACGCCATATTTGGCAGCACAGTAGGCGGCAAAGCCTGGAACCGCAATGCGTTCCAGCGGTGCCCCAATATTAATAATGTTACCGTTGCTCTGAGCAATGAAATATGGTAAAAACTGTTGTGTTACCAGATACATACCCTTTAGCAGTGTGTCAAAAGCCAGATCCCACAGATGTTCTGGGGTCTCTTCAAAGGGCAACCGTAGCCCGACTCCGGCACTGTTCACCAGCACATCAACCCGGCCAGTGATAGTGAGTGCTTGCGTTACCAGGTTATTGATCTGTGCCTTGTCGCGTATATCAACTTGAACCGCCAGCCCGCGTTGCCCAAGTTCTTCGATCAACCAGACCGTCTCGGCAATCTCGTCGGTGCTACGGGCAGCAGCGACGACCGCTGCACCCTCACGGGCATAGGCCAGGGCAATCGCCCGGCCCAGACCACGGCCGGCACCGGTAATGACGGCTGTTTTTCCCGTCAATTGCATAAACAATTTGCTCCTTACTGCTGTCGTTCTACCACAAATGCGGCCAGATCGATAAGCGCCTGACGCGCACGTGAAGCAGGGAAACGATTGAGATGGTCCATGGCCTGTCGGGTATACTCTTGTGCATCGTCACAGGCACGTTCAACGCCACCACGGTCGATAACCTCGGCAACCGCCGCATGCAGTGCCGTGTCGGTTGGCGCGGGATCCTGGACTATCGTCGTCAATGCAGAACTGCCACCATTGGCAACAGCGTAGATCAGGGGCAGGGTGATCGTCCCCTGGCGTAGATCATTGCCGGCTGGCTTACCTAGCACCGCTTCGGTACCCACAAAATCCAGAACATCATCGACAATCTGAAACGCCATGCCCAGCGCCTGGCCATAGCAACCTGCGGCCTCAATGTCTGCATCACTGCCACCGCCAGCGGCCATGCCAGCTTTGCACGCGGCGGCAAACAGTTCTGCTGTCTTACAACGGGTTTTGTACAGGTACTGCTGCCGAGCTACTGCAAACGGGGTAACACATGTCACCGGGTTCAGTTCACCAGCCACAATTGCTTGCACCGCTTCGGCATAGAAGGCGATAATGCGTCGGTCGCTCAAGCGTGACATCTCAGCCGCACCGAGGGCAAACACATAATCGCCGAGCATCAGCGCTACCTCGTCGTCCCAACGGACATGCACGGTGATACATCCACGGCGATAGGCCGCCCGATCCACCAGGTCGTCGTGAACGAGCGACGCGGCATGAATAAACTCGACGGCTGCCGCCGCGTGCGTCACTTCATGATGATTATAGCGACCTAACCGGGCAGTTAACACAGTCAGAGCCGCCCGCAGGCGTTTGCCGCCTGCCAGGATTGTATGTACTCCGGCATCGGTAAGCAGATCGGAACGTGATGGCATACGTTCCAACATTAGACGCTCAATGGACGCCAGGTCAGTTGTAATCTGAGCCTCTTCTAGAATAGCCGCCACACTCGTCGCATGCCGTGATTGTTGCGACTGATTGTTTGCTGAGGGGTATGGAGCTGAGAGAGACCACTGCTGTTCTATCATACAGACTCTGTCCGGCAATACTGCTATTGGGTCTGTATGATCCTCGTTATACTTAGCCATTCGGCAAAACCCTTTGATGAAGATGCACAGCTTTTGTCTATAATGGCACAAGACTTGTCAATATTTTGCACAATTTATGCACGGTTGTCTGTAATCTAGACTACCAAATGCTGGAACCATCAAATATCGTGTATAATGCAGCCGATTGATAGGCGATAAGGGCAGAAGTTGTGGTACACTCTCCCATCAGTGTGCCGAATATGTTATGATGATGTACAGAAAACAGAGGTCCACGTCTTGACCAGGGTTCACGAGCGGGTGAGTGATCCGTCTTTACTGGACGACGAGGCACTCATGGCACAGGTAATTGCGGGGAACAGTCACGCTCTAGAGCAACTCTATGACCGTTACGCTCGGGTCGTGTATGGTCTATCATTGCGCATGCTGGCAAATGCAGACCTGGCAGAAGAAATTGTTCAGGAATCCTTCTGGCGCGTCTGGCGGCGCAGTGCGACATTTCGGGCCGATCAAGGTCATTTTGCGCCATGGTTGTTTGGGATTGCGCATAACCTGTGCATTGATGAGTTACGCCGCCGCCGTTCACGCCCACCAGCCGCCACTGTTCATCCAGATTATCCTGTGATTATGAATGTCGCTGACGCAGAACAAGACGTGGATGCGCTGACCTGGCAAGCCGAGCAGCGACGGTTGATTCGCAATGCACTTCAGAATCTTCCAGACGATCAACGCGAGGCGATTGAGCTTGCCTATTTTGGGGGATTATCGCAACGTGAAATAGCCCGGCAGCTTAATAATCCCATTGGCACGGTCAAAACCCGTATTCGTCTGGGATTACAAAAAATTCGGCAGTTTCTTCATGACCAGGGAGTTGGTCAGGAAGATCAGTAGAGACAACGACGGCATGAATCACGTGGACGACCAGCACAGCAGAAACCAGGTTGCAGCCTATGCCCCTGGCACACTTGAAGCCGAAGAGATGCTGTTTGTTACAGAACATCTCGCACAGGTAGCTGAGAGTCAGGTTGAACTGCAAGCATTCCAGGATGTTGTGGCACTGTTACCCTATGCGGTTCCACCCGTCGAACCACCGTTGCGCACACGCCAGCAACTGCTGGCACGTATTGCGGCCAGCCAGTCCAGTACGGAACCCTCAACGCCTACTGCTCAGCCAGCTTCTCCGGCCCCCCGCCAGCAGGGGGGCTGGCGTTCATTCCTGCCAGCCTTCGTTATGGCTTTACTGCTTCTGCTCCCACTCGGTGTGCTGATTCGTTCGCAACAGGTGCGCCTGGCTGAACTGACGCAGGTCAATACTGAACTACAATCCGAGTTAGTGCAGGCACGGGCCGATCTCACCCAGGTTCAGCAGGCACTGGTGGCGATGAACGCGGAACAACGGGCAATCGAGACACAACTGCAAGAGACATTGCAGGAAGTCAACACACTGATGCAGTTGTTTTCCGAGGAGCGGTTTGTGCTTACATTTATCACCGCACCCGGCGTAGCAACCCGCGAGTTGACTGCGGTTGATACCACAATCAATGCCGATGGGGCGATGTATATGCGTCCCGGTCAGCGTGAGGCTGTCGTTCTGTTTCGCGGGCTACAGCCGCTTGCGCCGGGCATGGTCTACCGCTTCTGGCTGGCCAATGAACAGGATGAAATCGCTGTTGGCACGGTAACGGTCGAATCAGACGGATTAGCACGGCTGACCATCACTGCGCCCGATGCCGTCAATGTCTTTAGTCAGGTGATGCTGACCCTCGAACCGGCTACCGGTGGGAACGATCCTGGCGGGAGGGTCATTCTAGAAGGCTCGCTCTAGTGGTCAGCCACACTGAATATGCTGAGGCTGTCGTAACGACTTTCGTCGTTACGACAGCCTCAGGAACGACGAAAGTCGTTCCTACATATCCCTCAACATCACGGTGGTCAACCACTAGCAGACTACTGCGCCAGATGCCGCATTAGAGTACCCACGTAGAATGCCTCTATAGCAATCCTACATGAGTCACCACCAACCGGAGTCCCGGCTTGAGCCGGGGTCGTACTCCATCCCGGCTTGAGCCGAGACGCAACCCGGAGTCCCGGCTTGAGCCGGGGTCGTACTCCATCCCGGCTTGAGCCGAGACGTCCTCGGTTCCGGCTTGAGCCGGGGTCTTGCTCCGTCCCGGCTTGAGCCGAGACGTAACCCGGAGTCCCGGCTTGAGCCGGGGTATCACTCATACGTCGAAGTCCCGGTTTCAGTAGATAGCGTTGGAGTGTTAGAGCGCTTGAGCGCTTGAGCGCTTGAACGCTTTCCGCATCGTCGCACCCAACAGCAGAGAGAGGTTTCAGCCCCAGGCTAAAATGGCTCAACCGGCGCGGTACGAAAAGCCATAGCATTGATCCATACACCGAGCGTGATCCAGCCCACATATCCCGCCATCACCATCGAGACTACCCGCGCACTACGCCCGCGTCGCCAGAGCCAGGAAAAACCGATCGTTGCCGACACACAGATCGCCCAGGTCGCAAACAACAGCCAGCGCGTTGTGATCGAAGACAGGGTAATCAATGGCAGAACGGCCTGCGAAGCAGCGACCAGGAAGGTGAACCAGATCAACGGAGTGAGAATCGATTGTCGCAACCGGGTATCGAACAGGATAAGCGCACCGATCAACGCCAGCAGCACTGGAAAAAAGCCGAAATGATCGAGCAAGCCATGCTGCCACAATGCCGCAAGCGTTACCTCACGTGGAATTGGCTCACGGCCCGTAATTTCATTCAACCCTCCATCGGCCATGCCCTGAAGCTGATCAAGAAATAGACCGGTGAAGCGACTATAGTAAAACAGCCCGGCAAACAGACCTGCCACTACCCCGGCCCCCAGGATCTGCAGCGTTCCACGGCGCTCAAGCGGACTGGTGTAGCGCCACCACAGCACCGGAACGACGATCAGCCCCAGCAGAACCGTATTGATAAACTGCCCGATATGCCCCAGAAACGCCTGTGCAAAGAGGAACACCAGCATGCCCCACGTCCACCAGTCGCTATAGTCGGGCCAGCGCAGCACCAGCACCGTCATCAGCAGTGCCGAAAACCAGAGTGCAGCTACCTGCGTCTCAAATGCAAACCAGGTGGTCATAAAACCGGCTGGCACCAGCGCATAGGTGGCCGCCGTGAGCAGACCATAGCGTGGACTGCGCATCAGGCGGGCGATGAACACATACAGCAGCAGTACCATGGCGGCCTCAAACAACCCGGCCGTCACCTCAAATAGGAAGTGAATGCCCAGTCCGGTCAGCGTCAAGGGCGCGATCATCACGTACAGAGCATTGGGAAAGGGAAACGGTAGACCACGATGCTGGGCACGAATAAAAAAGCGCCCGTGGATAGTCATGATATAACGATTAACATGGAGCTGCAGATCGCCATACATCGCTTCAGGATACAGCCGCGCACCATATTTGAGGGCAAAGGTTAGCACCATCAGCAGCAACAGCCAGCGTAGGATCGCCGGTGGCGCTGCAACTCCCAGGCGCTGCAGCAAGCGCGGCACCAGCCAGCGCAAAAGCAGCGCAAAAGCGATACACATCAACCCGACCTGGATAATCCACACACTGCCAAAAGCCAGTCGCGGTGCCTCGAACAGGGTGAGCAACGGCAGCAGCACCACCAGTGGCAGCAAGGCCAGAAACGAGCCATCGGCGGCAAATCCCAAACTACGCAGCATCAGCCAGAATAATACGAGACTGAACGGCCATGCCAGGATCAGCAACAGATCGGGCCACACCAGGCCACTGGTCGGCGTACTGCGGATGGTCAGCCAGCGACCCACGGCCACTCCCAGTTCCGAGCGCTGGTCAAGCTCATGCTGCCAGGGCGTGGTGGTCAACTGCATCCGCAACGTCCCCCGCTCTAGCACCGATGCTGGCACAAAGAACAGGTAGTGCGCCTCTTCCTGGCGCAGCGTCACCGGTACCGGGGTACGATTGCCCAGTTGTACCTCAACCACTGGCGGGGGCATATCGGGGTACCATTGCGCTTGATGCGAGAGTATCTGCATGGCAACGATCAGATCGCGTTGACCAATGCCGGGTACTTCGATCTGCGATTGGGCACGTGTCCAACGAAAGCTACGATCAGTATGGGCGTTCTCACCATCATTAAAGCCACTGAGAAATGGTAAATCTCTGCCTGGCCCGTTCGATTGCCCAATCCGAAAAACATAGGTAAACGCGAACTGAACAACCAGTAGCATCAGCAACCAGCACATACCGGCCAGCACCAGGGGCCGCCAATCAAATAGATGGGATCTGACCGCCTGCAGCACAGCACCGGTCACCTGCGTACCAGCCGCAACTCCATATCGGGTAGCAACCGGCCGCCAACGCTCAACAGTTGAGGGTTGTTGATTTTTCATCATCAGTTATACATCACCTGATCAACACGAGACAGGCTTGATACCATGCCTCACTATTCTTCTACCAACAATAGAATGCTTGTAACCGTTCAGAGGGACTTTCGCCAGCGGGGGTTGCGGGGGCCTGCGGCCCCCGCAACCCCCGCTGGCGAAAGTCCCCCTGAACGGTTACAAGCATTCTATTGTTGGTAGAAGAATAGTGAGGCATGGTATCAAGCCTGTCTCGTGTTGATCAGGTGATGTATAACTGATGATGAAAAATCAACAACCCT
>CALANA010000253.1 GCA_937925925.1 uncultured Chloroflexales bacterium
ACGCAACCATATGCGCCGCATCTATGGCAAGTTGGGGGTGCATACGCGAGCCGCCGCCATCGTATCGGCCCGGCAGCGCGGTCTGGAGTGACAGGTGATGTATCGGCATCATGAGTACTCCCGTACTATAAAAACAGTACGCCTGTGCCTAGACAACGCATGTACAATGTAGTAATGTATAAATGTATGAAGTTTATTCTTGAGTTATCTCCTATAGACAAATCATGCTAAGGTTGGACAATTGCTGGTGCGCCTGTTCCTCCAGGATGCGCTCTGACTAATGGCATTGTCTGACCTCTAGCTTATTTCTCGATAGTATACGAAAGGATTCGATTTTGACATTTGGATTTGCATCAGGAATTTTTGCGCGATCATCAGAGAGTCAGGATACTGGCGAGCAACTCGTAGCAACTCGTGATTTTGGTACGTGGCAGTACACGGCATCAAAGATGGGTGAGTACTACTATGTTCAAATCCTAAATCAGGAACAGGATTATACCCGTTTGGAAGATCTCTTATTAAAAACGCGAAAGCAAGGAGATCGATCTTTTCTTCCAGAGGATCAGCTACCTGTAAATGTGGTTCTCAGAAAAGCAATTGCTCCTGAAGCGTTGCTACAATTCGCAAACACCTATCAGCTATCTGTCAAATCATACACAATCGTCGCACGAGATACGCATAACCAGCTTATCACCATCGTTGGTGCGCCTCTGGACGGCGAGATGCTGCCGCTGGAGATTCTTAAACAGCTGATGGCTGGTGTTGAAGAACAACAACACATACAGATGACCCTCGAAGGTATCGTTAGTATTGAAGCTTCGATTGAGGCAGCACAGATTGAACAGATTGCAGCCGATGCCAATGTATTCGGTGTAGATATTACACCCGGTCTGGCACTCCAAGATCTTCAGCAACAGATCCCTGAGCTGGATGTAGCACACGTCCAGGTGATTGCAGCACCCTTGTACTGGGTCGTTGCGACCAAATGAGCAGAACCCCGCCAGTTGCATTGATTGCATACCATGAGCAGTCGATGCGACTGGCTTTAGCAAAAATATGAGGTTTCAAATGAGTATGCACTTTGGTATCGATCCTCGCAGTCCAAAATCCCACCTCCTTCATAGCGGAGCATTACAATCGCTTATAAAGAGCTTCGTTCTCACCGCTGTGTTAATGGGAAGCCTTGCAGCAGGAGTTCTTGCGCTCTGGAACCCTATGCCATATACTATCGAATTGTGGATATGGCTGTTGTTTACCCCGCTACACACAAGCATGTTTTGTGTCATTTTGTGCTGGGTGTATAACCGTATTGATCAGCATCGGATGCACGATCACGTCGTCTTGAAGTCTGCACAGCTATCCTTTCTACTGGCCCTGCCAACGCAGTATATGCTCGTCATGCTCATCAACCAGATAGCTGCATATTTCTTTGATACCGATAGCCCCCCGACACTCACAACACTCATCACCTGGTCTGGCTGTTGGCTCATGACTGTTGGAGTCACCGGCATGGTACTGGATCGTGATCGGCGGCGGCGTGCATGAGCCATGTCTATGCCTGGGGGTGCATACGCAAGCCGCCGCCATCGTATCGGCCTGGCAGCGCGGTCTGGAGCGACAGGCGATGTTCCTGCACTATGAGAAGCGGTCTGAAAAGGAGGGGAGGTGTGGGGCAAAACCCCGCACATGCTTCCCTACCCGCCGCTGCGTGGTGGGCAGAAACAGGTTTTTTGGAGGTCACAGCCCTCCAAACCGCCCCTTTTCAGACCGGCTCTGAGTACTCCCGTACCATAAAAACAGGACGCGTGTGTCTAGACAACGCATGTACGATGTAGTAATTTATAAATGTATGAAGTTTATTCTTGAGTTGTCTCCTATAGACAAATCAGGCTAAGACCTTGTCCAGTATTTGATCAGCAAGATCTGACTGTCTGGAACGGATTACCGCTCGTCAAGGGAGATAATTTTACACGGTACCGGGATAGCGCTGGACAGTAGACTTTCAGGTTAACTTGATAACGGGTAAGGCTATATGCTGCAATGCCCTCTGAGCAGTCGAATCTGAGCATTGGAATATCGGACACCCTCTTAAGGAAGGGTTATGAACAAACTCAATTATTTGGAAATCAGAGGCCGCTTGATTACGACAGCATTTATGCTGCTTGTAATGTTAGTCATGGCGAGTCCTGTTTGCTAATACTTCGGGCTGGTATTTCTACATGTTCTTTGATGGCCGTGTTGTAGATGGTTACAACAATGGCGTCAAGCATACTATGACAGCAGGTGCGTTGACGTTGAGCGGACGAGTTTGGACTGCTGTTATCAAACCCAATCCTTTAGCTGTTCAGCCTGTAACTGTAGAGGTATAGTACCAACTCCTATCGACATCATTGCAACGTCCTGCTAGAATGAGAACTGGTGGGTTGTAGCCGTGGATGGGAGGTGCAGGATGTATCGAGCGATGCCGACGAGCTACAGCGGCGGATGAAGCAGGAGCGACATCCCCTCAAGCGTCAACGGCTCCAAATGCGGTACCTCGTTGCCAGCGAGCCCGCTCAGACGCGGACGGCTCTGGCTCCACTTCTGGGCGTTCACCGCGAGACCGTGGGCGACTGACTGACGCGGTATGCTGACGGCGGTCGATCGAGACGACTGAGCAGCTGTACTCCTCCTGGTACGGCTCCGACCATTCCCGCTCCCGTCGTCACCGAACGGCGTGCGTGTCTCAGCAAACCCGAGGGTGTGCGCTCGTGTGATGCGGTGCGGGTGTGGCTGTTTGAGCAACACGGTATCGCGATCACGTCCAAGACCCTCGCCAACGTTCTGCATACCAAGCTCAAAACCAGCCCGAAGGTCGTGCATCCGCGGCATAAAAAAACCGATGAGGCGAGGTTCCGCGACACGCTGGTCGAGCAGGTGCGTACGACCGTCCCAGCGAGCAATAGTCACCCATTGCGCCGGTGGAGCCAAGACGAAAGCCGGTGGGGGTTGATGACCGTCCGTCGCCGCCGCATCACCAGACGAGGGGTAGAGCCGGTAGGCCGTGTTCAGCATTAGTACGCCAACCGTTGGTGCTTCGGTTGGGTGGCCCCGGCTACAAGCGAAGCGGATGTTATGCGCTTGCCCAAGCATGATGCGGCCACCATGCAGCGGTTCGTGGACGGTTTCGCCGAGCGCCACGGTGAGACCTTCAACGTCCTGGTACTTGACTGCAGCGGTGCCCACACCGCCAAAGCTCTGCGGATACCCGAGAACGTCGCACGGGTGTTTCTGCCCGCCCGTTCGCCAGAACGCAATCCGATGGAGCGGGTGTGGAAGGATGTGCGTGGGCAGATGGCCTGGAAGCATGTCGCCCATCTTGACTGCCGGGAAGATGAACGGGAGGCGGTACGCGCAACCGACACTGCTGAGCGGCTACAATCCCTCAGCGACTACCCCTCTATCTGGTGCAAGCCGAGCGTGCGATGAACGCATAAGGATTTGGTATAACAAACCACTGCGGTAGACGAACTCTTCTTCATAGGATACGGAGACAACTATGTTTATGGGTATAGAATTCGGTAGCACGACATACGCTGGATGGCCGATTAGTCTAGTGACCTTTGCTGTATGCACAACTGTGTTATATTTAAAAAGAAGGAGTTTTACCTACCTCCTCTTCTTTTCTGTCTTTTGGATATATATCACATTCGCCATTAATGAGGTATTCTTCCCTATAGCAATAACAGGGCCTTTTGCCGAAGCTAGTAGAGATGCATCACCCAACCCAATAGTTAATCTGATACCTCTTTATTTTGGGCCATACCCGGATCTTACAAGGGTTATTATGATTAGTATTTTAAATATTGTTCTAACTATCCCTTTTGGATTTGGCTTAAATTTTCTAACCTATGTTAGTTTTAAACGCCTTCTGTTAATAGCTGTTTTACTTGGATTCGGACTTGAATTTACACAGTTTATCCTATCGCTTCTGTTAGGTTACTCTTATAGAATCGTTGATGTGAATGATGTTATTTTCAATGCTTTAGGAGTCATTGTCGGCTATAGTATTTTCCGAGTATTTGCTGCGTTTTACATTAAAGTAACTACAAAACGAGAGTTTAAACACAACTCGATCTCTGATTATATACGTACTATTTCTCTGCGTGTCCAGAATAATAAGTCAACTGCATAGCTAGACAATGGGGCTTCAAGAAGCCAAATCCTGGTTGCTGTGATTGTATGACTGTAGCTTGAAGGCTCTATAGGGACTCAGCAGTCGAATAAGTAGTTGGGCCTGCGCTTATCCCTCATCCTCACCGAAATCAAGTCAATATGTGATATAGTGTTTGTAATCTGTACTACTGAGCAGAAGCAAGGAGGTTTTGTTATGCCTATTGCCCTTTCATCCCGATGACCATTTACCGTAGACGATTATCATAAAATGCGTGAGGCTCACATTCTCACTGAAGATGACCGCGTTGAGTTACTTGCTGGAGAGATTATCGTCATGAGTTCCATCGATCCTTTCCACTAGGTATGTAGGGTGCAACCCTCCGTGGTTGCGCCACCCCAGCCGCTGGTGCATCAGGATGTCGCAGGGTCGGCCCTGATCGCACAAAACCGCCACGTGAACGGTTCCCTTTCTCCCCTAAACTGTTACATACTCGTTACATTCCCATCATTGTATCG
This sequence comes from uncultured Chloroflexales bacterium, assembly GCA_937925925.1. Taxonomy (GTDB): domain Bacteria; phylum Chloroflexota; class Chloroflexia; order Chloroflexales; family Chloroflexaceae; genus CAKZQX01. The sequence goes on from CALANA010000253.1 coordinate 4,672, forward strand.
GTCAAGACAGGTGCTATGCTGTGGCCACGACGCGATCATAGTCGGTGCGCACGGAGGTTCGGAGGCCTGGTTCCGCTCGTTCCGTGCCCCGTTCAGGAGGATCGGAATCGCTGGGTGCTGTGATTCGTATGGTGCTGGCCGATCCGCATTCCGAATTGGTATGATGCCTGTCTATGGTACCATTGCCTGTCAGGAGATAAACTAGAGATGCAACACCCTACGCTTACGGATACCAAACGCCTTCAGGCAGTGCTTCAGACCCTGCCGATCATTCTGATCGAGTTTACCATGAACGGCATAGTGACCCACGCCCATGGACGAGGATTACCACTGATCCAGACATCGCCCGAAGCGATCTGTGGTTGTTCCATCTATGCGTTAGTGCCAGACAGGCCGGATATTCAAGCGTACATCCATCACGCCTTATCCGGCGAACCATGCACGGCGATGATCCCATTTCGTGAGCGGATCTTTCAAACCTCCTATCACCTTTGCCCCGAAACACCCTACCAACCAGGCCATGTCCTCTGTATCGCGCTCGACATCACCGAACACATCCGGCTCAACGAACATGGACAGACCCGCTTCGCAACCTCTCCGCGTAGCCCTACTGCGGTGATGAAGCCTGTGCAACCGATAGAAACAGAGGATGCCAGGCGCGAAACATTGGCAGACACACCGTGCGAGAACCTCAGCCCACGCCAGATTGCGATCCTGGGCTACGCTGCTTCCGGCATGAACAACGCCGCCATCGCCCACCAGCTTGGCATAAAGCGCAGTACGGTCAAGTGGTATTTCGCGCAGATCTACCAACAGCTCGGGGTGCCTAATCGTACCGC
>CALANA010000254.1 GCA_937925925.1 uncultured Chloroflexales bacterium
TCATGGTACCGCATGAGTTCATGGCTGTTGGCAGTGGCGATCTCGTAGTACATTTGCAAGTACCGCCGCTCAAAGCCCCAGAAGATGAGCGGACACTGGGTGTGTCGTTGCTGCACCTCGATATTATCCCGCACCAGGCCAACGGGCGCACTGTCCCATTGAACCAGGTGGCGCGATTGGCACTCGTTGTTTGCCTCACATTCTGGTCATTACGTGCGACGGGTATGTCGCCACGCCGGGCGTTGATCGGGTCTGGAGCGTTGCTGCTGTTACTGACAGGCGCACTGGCAGGGTACCCACCATCCCTTGTACCAGCACGCCTCCAGGTCGTTGCAGCGCTGCCGCTGCTGATTCAGGTTCTCACGCTGACCCTGGCGCTGGCGCTGGCGTTGCTGGCGGTGACCCACCGTTGGGGATGGCATCGCACGCCAGGATGGGCCATCGCTCTGCGCTGTGCCGTGTTGCTGATCTTCGCGCTGCGGCTCGTCGGTGTACAGCATCCGCAATTTGCGATCATTGACCAGCGGCTGCGGGCGCACCAGCTCATTCATATCGCCGAGGGGCGTACCTGGCTGGTCTTGCCGCAGCTTGAGCAGCAACACGAGTGGGGAACGCGCGAGCCGGTACCCTATTCGCTGCTGACCTACTATCTGCTGACACCACTGGCCTGGTACTGGCAGGGTCGCGCACTGGTGTTTGCCATTCAGCTTGTTACGATCATACTCGATGCCCTCGTACCGTTGTTGTTGTATTTGCTTCTGCGCGGCGGGCCACGCGGTGGTGTGGCCGCCGGCTGGGCCGGATTATGCTATGCAGCGTTGCCGATAGGCTATCTCTTCTTTCACGATGGCAGCTTTCCCACCACCATTGGGATGTGGATCGCATTGGCGGCGCTGGTGGCGGTCACCTGGGTGCCCTCCTGCGTGCCCACCGATGTTGGCAGCAGCGTATCATCCGCCCAACGCATTGCCCAACGCTGGTTTCAACCGCAGCAAATACTCGTGTGGATACTTGTGGTAACGCTGCTGGCGCTGGCGATTGTCGCCTATATCACCCATATCGCGTTTATGACGTTCTTGACGCTGATGCTGACGTTTAGCTTGCGCTGGCTAGGCGGTACAGCCACTCTGCGCCGCATGGCCGTGCCGCTCCTGCTGGCGTTGGGATTGGCGCTGGCTATCGACTGGTGGATCTACTATCGTGACTATACGCTCACGCTGATCCAGCAAACGATTCCGGCTTTCGTGTCACTTATCGCTACAGAAGGATCGGTCGGGCGTGACCCGGAGCGTTTTTTCAACACGCCGATCCTCAGTGTGCCAATGCATCTGGTGGCTCATTTTCGTGTCTGGCCGGCATTATTGGGCGGCATGGCGCTCACGCTGCTGCTGCTACGCTGGCGGGATCGCTTGATCACCCATCTGGGCCTGGCCTATGCCGCGCTGCTGGCCGTCACCGCGCTGGCTGAACGCTGGTTTGGTTTGTGGAACAAGCATATGTACTTTGTGGCCCCCGGCGTGGCCCTGCTGGCGGGTCTGGGGTTGGCCTGGCTGTGGCCACGCGGTCGTGTCAGCCGCATGGTGTGTATCACCCTGTTGCTGTATCTGTTCTGGGAGAGTATCTTTGCCTGGTCAAACCGGGTGTTATGGTATATTTTGCCGCCCGATGCGCTCTAATTCTGACATAATCAAGGTGAGCTATGCAATCCTATCATGATGCCTTTACCGGAGCCAACGTGTTGATTACCGGTGGGCTGGGCTTTATTGGGAGTAACCTGGCGCAGCGCCTGGTTGCGCTTGGGGCGCGAGTGACGCTGGTCGACTCGCTCATTCCCGAATACGGTGGTAATCTGCGTAACATCTACGACATTGCTGAACAGGTGCGGGTGAATATTGCTGATGTGCGTGATGAGTATTCGATGAACTATCTCGTGCAGGATCAACAGTATCTGTTTAACCTGGCCGGTCAGACCAGTCATCTGGATTCGATGCGTGATCCGTATACCGATCTGGAGATCAACTGCCGTTCCCAGCTTTCTATTTTAGAAGCATGCCGCAAAAACAACAACCAGATCAAGATCGTCTATGCCAGCACGCGCCAGATTTATGGCAAACCGGACTACCTGCCGGTCGATGAGCGGCACCTGTTGCATCCCACCGACGTCAACGGGATTAACAAGATGGCCGGTGAATGGTATCATATTGTCTACAATAACGTCTATGGTATTCGGGCCTGCGCACTGCGGTTGACCAATACCTACGGGCCACGGATGCGGGTCAAGGATGCGCGGCAGACATTCCTGGGAATCTGGATCAAAAAACTGCTCGATGGCGAACCGATTCAGATTTTTGGCGACGGGTTACAGATACGCGATTTTACCTATATTGATGACTGCGTCGAGGCATTGTTGCTAGCAGCCGTAACCGAAGGTGCTGCCGGGCAGATCTTTAACCTGGGTGGAAAAGAGACGATCAACCTGCGCAACCTGGCCGAGTTACTCATAGAAGTCTACGGAAACGGAACGTATGAGATAGTCCCCTTCCCTCCTGATCGGAAAGCCATTGATATTGGTGATTATTACGGTGATTATCGACTGGCGCAAGGGCGGTTGGGCTGGCGGCCACAGGTCGGATTGCGCACCGGCCTGAAACGCACGCTGGACTTCTACCGTGAACATCGCGCTTATTACTGGTGAGATGAGGAGCGTTATGCATAAGGTAGACTATGCTCTCATACCGGCGATCGTAACGCTGGTACTGGCGGTGTTGTTGTGGTTGCTGTTCCCCGTCGCCATTACCCTCAATGTTGGAAGCATGATCGACAATCCGTATCTGGTTAATTTCCATGATCGTGAACAGTGGCCGAACGATCCAGAAGGTACCTATCGTTGGAGTCGTCAGCAATCTGAAATAGTACTTGCACCCGTAGCCACACCCGCCGTGTTATCTATGCGCTTAGCGGGTGCGGGTGCGGGCACAGATGTGGAACTGAAGGTTAATACGGAACCGCTGGCTGATTTTATGGCTCTACCAGATATACCACGTGTGTACAACTTGTTATGGGATGATCCAGTCCATATTGATGGCATAACCCATCTGCAGATCCAGACAACTGTAGATCATCCTCCAGAGTTTGATCGCGAGATCGGCGTACTGATGGATACCCTCTCCTTGCAATCATACGGTACTTCGCTACCGCCTGTGCTACCACTGCTGGTGCTGGCGTTGATGGTGACGCTGATCGGGATGCTGCTGCAAGGAATAGGAATGTCTGATCGCGCGGCGACGATTGGGGTAACAGGTGCAGGGATCCTTCTGATAGGAAGTTGGCACTTTGCGCGCCTGTCGCTTATGCCCTTCCTGGATCGGTTGCTCATATTGTGCATCGTGATCTGCCTGTTTGTGGCTCTGGCACGCTTCCTGGCACCACCGCAACGTGTTCAGGGCCAGTTGCTGGTCAGTCGGTTGGACATCGGGATCTATCTTGGACTGGTATGGTGGATCATGCCTTTGTTCCAGACGGTGATTGCTCTGGATAGTGGCACGGATCGCTTTCCAGCAAGGATCACACAGTTGCTGGGTGGTGCGACGCTCGTGCTGGTACTGCTGGCGCTGGTGTTACGACGATGGGAGAAAACCTGGCCTCTGGTAGCAAGAACCGGGATAACTAGCAAGACGCTCTTGTTGACTGGCCTGGCGCTGACGTCGCTGGTCAGTAGTGCCTACTATTTCTGGTATGCCTATCAGCGCGGTGCCCCCGATTTTGGCATTCAGTTCTGGTCTACCCAGGACTTTGTCAAGGGATTGCCACTCTACAACCTGGATAGCATTGAAGAAAATCACTTTGGGTATGTCTTTAAGTGGCCGCCCTTTATCGCCATGCTCCTGCGTCCATTCGTGCTGTGCGATCGCGATACCGTGATGATTGGCTATAGAATGGTGAATACGGTTTTCCTGCTGACCGCGATGGTGCTGCTGCTGCGCCAGGCCCGTAGCTGGCCTATTGTGGCGGCGCTGGTGTTGCTTGTCCGGTTTCAGCCTGCGGCTGACTCGATTTCGTATGGACAGATTGATGCTATCCTGGTGTGTGGTTTTGTCATCGCATGGCTGGCAGCGCAGCGAGGGAAGGATGATCTGGCGGGTGGGATTATCGCCATCCTGTCGCTGCTGAAGGTGTACCCGGTGCTGCTGTTCGGGCTGTTCTTGATGCAGCGCCGCTGGCGTGCCTTACGCGGTGCAGTGATTGCTAGTCTGGCGTACCTGTTGATCGCCGTAACGACCATTGGCTGGGATGTCCATAGGATGTATCTGTTTGAGGTGTTGCCCCGTATTTCGGGAGGGACGGCCTGGATCGAAAATCAGACCTTGAATGGTTTTATGAGTCGGCTCTTTGTCTCGCACATTGCGGCTGAGAAGTTTGAACATCCATGGGTGACCCTGATCACCTATGCCTTCTTCGCCGTCACACTGGGCATCGCTCTGTTCCTTTCCCGTCCTGTGAAACCGGATCCAGCCGCAATCAGCGCCACGCGACTGTCACCGCTGCTCGCACTCCAGTTCAGTCTCTTTATTGTGCTGATGATCATGGCAGTTCCCACGGCCTGGATGCACTATCATACGATCACGATCTTCGTGTTTGCCATGTTTATTCTTTTTGCCGATGATCATATCCCACTCGCACAGGTCATCATCCTGTCGGCAGCCTATGCCTTGCTATCTTATGGCAACCACTGGAGCTTCTTTAACGATGATGTCATGAGTAAACTGAGTATTCTGGGCTATTCCTATAAATTCTATGGCTTGCTGCTGCTCTATGCGCTCACGGCACACAGGCTCTGGATGCTGCGCTGTTCCGTGCATGTCACCACTGCCAGGCTGTCTGCTTCGCCACGCGGGATTTTACCCGAACCGGCATAGTCTGCATCCGTAGCGAGGTGCGCATTGTCAGTGTTGCACCATACATGCCGATACTCGTCCGTCACATAGCGAGAACGACCACCTAATACCAATGTGACTTCACCCTTCCGCATCTTTTCGACCCCCCCAGCGGGGAGAACCACATCAAGCCCCCCCCAGCGGGGAGAACTACATCAAGCCCCCCCAGCGGGGAGAACTACATCAAGCCCCCCCCCAGCGGGGAGAACTACATCAAGCTTCCCCCAGCGGGGGGGGGGGTTGGGGGGGCATGCTGCGGCACCAGAACCCCCCAGCGTGTGACTCCCCCATTCCCCCCTTCCAGGGAGGCAGTTCCGCGCAGGTATTGGGCTAGTTGCGCACCGCTCGGTTGTGCGGCATCAGGACGGCCCCCAGCGGGGGGCCGCATCAGAACCCCCCAGCGGGGGGGGGCCGGGGGGGAATGGGAGGGGCGTTGTGCCCCATCCCAACGCGGTAGAATTAAACCAACCTGCACTTGAGCGGAAGGGTCACGTCGAAACGGGATAACGCATCACCGCGAATGATAAACCAGGAGGAGTAAACAACATGCACCATGCACCACAAAAACGTATGCGCAGCCGCCGTGATCGGATGATCGCGAGGGTTTTGGGTAGAAAATGAGACGTCGTCTCGGCGGGGGTATGGGGGTCACAGGCGTAGAGGCGTTCATACAACGCCTCTACCCGTCCCTCGACATTTCTTTCCAGGGGAAGTCTCGTTGTCGTACTATTATCCGATCCGCTCTCACCAGCACCAGCAAGACAACCGGTTGCGCCGCGACCATATGCTTCATCAGCGCCTCGTCTCTCAGGCAGCAGTGGCGGATGTGCGCTCCAACCGACGACCAGCGCGGGCACCGGGAACAGGCACTGCGTTGAGGATCTCATAGATTAGCGCCCGGGCCGTCACATTTCGAATGCGCGCCGAGGGATTGATAATCAGCCGATGGCCCAGCACCGGTTCGGCCAGTTCCTTGACATCATCAGGAATGACATAATCGCGGCCTTGAATGGCAGCTCGCGCCTGGGCACCCCGGTATAAGGCCAGCGAACCGCGTGTGCTGGCCCCCAGATAAATATCCTCGTGCTGTCGGGTAGCTGCTACCAGCGTCACAATATACTCCTCGATCAGTTCGTTGATATGGACATCTTTGATCGCCGCTTGCATTTGCAGCAGCGTCTCGCTGTCGATCACCCTGTTCAGCATTTCGAGCGGATGTGACTGACGCTGCCGCTTGAGGATCGTGATCTCATCGTGCTTATCGGGATAGCCCAGATGAATGCGCAGCAAAAAGCGATCCAGTTGTGCCTCTGGCAGCGGGAACGTGCCCTCATACTCAATTGGATTCTGCGTTGCCAGCACGATAAAGGGATGCGGCAGTTCGTACGTCGTACCATCAACGGTAATCTGCTGCTCCTCCATTGCCTCCAGTAGCGCACTCTGGGCACGCGGTGTAGCACGATTGATCTCATCTGCCAGCACGATCTGCGCAAAGATCGGGCCGGAGCGAAACTCAAAGCACCGGGTTTGCTGATTGAACATCGAAATGCCGGTCACATCAGAAGGCAGCAGATCGGGCGTAAACTGGATGCGCTTAAAACTGCAGCCGATCGAACGTGCAATGCTCTTTGCCAGTACCGTTTTGCCAGTGCCTGGCACATCTTCTAGCAGCACATGGCCCTTGCACAACAGCGCAATCAGCACCAGTTCAACTGCACGATGTTTGCCGACAATCACTTGTTCGACATTAAACATCACCCGTTCGACAACCTGGTTGATAGCATTCAATCCCGTTCCTCTTTTCATAATCGTTGAAGGCTCAATGCAGCAGCACACTCCGTACCAGCGCTTCTGGCACATCATCACGCACGCTCACCGTACCAATCGATACCGGTAGCACCCAGTGGATCTGTCTGTTCTGTACCTTTTTGTCGCGCAAGGTCAGGGCCAGAACCTGTTCTCGATCAACATCAGTGGGAAAGCTGGTGGGTAACCCATAGGCCTCCAGCAAGCGACGTTGCCGTTCCGCATCGGCAGCGGCAAAGATACCCATATCGACCGCAATCCGTGCCGCTGCGTGCATACCAATAGCAACAGCCTCGCCATGCAACAGTTCCGCATAACCCAGCGTTGCCTCCAGCGCATGGCCCAGCGTGTGTCCATAGTTCAGAATGATCCGTAGACCCTGCTCACGTTCATCGGCGCTAACGACTGCCACTTTGACGGCAACCGCCCGCTGCACCACGGTGGTCAGCAGACCCGCCGCCTGCAGAAAGGGGGCATGTTGCTGAAAATCAGCGGCATGCGCTTCGAGCATCGCAAACAACTCGGCATCACGGATCACGCCATGCTTGATCACTTCGGCCCATCCAGAGCGCAGTTCACGCCCTGGCAGCGATTGAAGCATCGCAGTATCGGCCAGCACCAGTCGTGGTTGATGAAATGCGCCGATCAGATTCTTGCCCAGCGGGTGATTAATGCCCGTCTTCCCGCCAACAGATGCGTCCACCATCGCCAGCAGCGTGGTCGGCAGTTGCACCAGCGCAATGCCACGCAACACACTGGCAGCCGCAAAGCCTGCCAGGTCGCCCACCACGCCTCCGCCCAGCGCCAGCACCGTGTCGCGGCGCTCCACGCCACTACTGATCATCCAGGTGTACAACTGCCACAGTTGTTCCTGGCTTTTACTCGCTTCACCAGACGGCACCACATACGTCTGCACCGTGTAACCGGCCTGGGACAACAGAGCCTGGATTTCTGCACCATAATGCGCGAACACACTGCTGTCGCTCACCAACCAGAGTGTACCGCCCAGACCATATTCTTTGAGCAGGTGCGGTAACTCTTGCCGGGCACCACTCTCGACAATGACCGGATAGCGGGCCGTACCGGTGTCAACGATTAGATCACTGCTTGACATACATATTCCGTTGAGTATGCAATATGGGTACACACAAACAGGTCTGGTACCATGCCGATAGTCAACCCAAAAGGTGTGACCAGCGCATTATGAAAGTCCCACAACCTGAAGATCTGCCCCGCAAAATGGGCGGGATAGGCCATTGTCAGAATGCCCATCAACAGTTTGCGCAGACGAGTCAGCGGCAATGTCTGGTGCATATGCTTCTTTCTTCCTCACAGGATTCGATCATGGTCAACTAGGAGCGGGCCAGTCAGGAGTGCCTCTACCTCTGTGCCAATTGGATATTCGTGGATACCCGGGGCCAGCACAAGCAGACCGTTTGCACCCCGCAGCGATAATAGCCGGGTGCTACTCTGCAGGCCTGTGCTACGTGCCACCAGTTGCCCAGCGTGCCACGCAATCTGCGTGCGTTGATATTCGGGACGGTCGGAGGTGGTGCGGATCGGTTCGAGCAGGGTGACACGCACACGCGGGCGTTCGGGGGACGTGTCACCCTGTAACCGGCGCAGGGTCGGGCGCACAAACATCTCAAAGACGACCAGCGACGAAACTGGAAAACCCGGCATACCAAACACCAGAAACGGTGCCTGCGCTGGTCTATCGACAGTTGCAAAAAACGTGGGCTTGCCGGGTTTGAAGGCTACGCGCCCAAAGTGTATGATGCCCAACTCGGCCACCAGCGGCTTGATCAAATCACGAGTGCCCAACGAGATGCCGCCACTGGTGATCAGCATGTCGGCCTGCACGATGGCTTGCAAGATAGCATCGCGTTGCACCTGCACATCATCGCGGGCAATGCCGAGCGACAGCCCTTCCGCGCCAGCCTCATGCACTGCCGCCAGCAGTGCATAGCGGTTGCTATCGCGTACCTGCCCGACCATGCGCGGCGCATCAGGTTCGACAACTTCGTCACCTGTAGCAAGAATCGCCACCCGCGGACGGCGATATACGTTGACTTGCGTCTGCCCCAGAGCGGCCAGGAGGCCAATTTCGGGCGGCCCCAGGGTGGTACCACGTGCCAGGATCTGCTGCCCCTGTGCAATATCCTGGCCCACCGTTTGCATGTGGGCACCAGGAGCAATAGGTGTGTGTACGCGCAGTTGCCCGGACTGCTCCTCGGTGTCTTCAAACATCACCACTGCATCTGCGCCAGGCGGCACCGGTGCGCCAGTCATGATCCGCACCGCCGTGCCCGGCAGCAGCGGTGCATCAAACGTGCTACCAGCCGTCACCTCGGCCACCACCTGTCGCTCGCACATGCCATCGGCAGTGCGAACGGCATAGCCATCGACCAGCGACTTGATGATGTCGGGCACGTTCTCGGTGGCAAAGACATCTTCGGCCAGCACTCGCCCGACAGCAGTCAGGCTGCTCACCGTTTCGGCGGGTAGGGCCGTAATATGGGCTGCAACGATCTGGTGCGCTTCGTCAAGCGGCACCATCCGGTAGGATGATTCGTGCTGGTGTAGGCTCATAATCCTGATGTTGCTTCTTGTATGCTTATATACCAGACGTACAGGACATACGCAGTAATATGGTCATCTCGCCTTTTTGCCTTCGGCAACGTGGGCGAAGCGTTTTTTTCCTCCCAATTTTTGCCCACAGCGAAAATTGGGAGGGAAAAGAACAAGGTGAACACCATATGCTTATGGGCAACCGCCTGACTTCTGTAGATTTATTGTACCACACCCTTCCTTTTTCGGTAGGATCAAACCATCCTTCAACCGAACTGCACGGCACACAAGGAACTACCTACGACCTACGCTTCCAGATCGTATGATTGACCGGTAAACCAGGTATTTCTGCGCATTATGGTTCAACATCAACAACAAGCACATGAACCTCTTTTTTCCAACGATTCTAGCGGTTAAAATTCATCGCAAGGCAGCATTATGATTGGTTCCCTCTACTCCATCCTACCACTGCCCCAGGGCGGGCGAGGCTGGTTCTAAAACCTGTGCTTGCGCTTTCCTGTCGGCAAATTCCTGCTCGGCCAGAAACCAGGTGGCCTCCATCGCCGCCATGCATCCCTCACCAGCGGCGGTGATCGCCTGGCGATAAATGTGATCGACCACATCGCCAGCAGCAAAAACGCCAGGGATGTTTGTGCGCGTACGGCCATCGGTCAGAATATAGCCACCCTCATCAAGATCAAGCTTGTCAACAAACAGGGTTGTGTTCGGTACATGGCCGATATAAGGAAAGACACCATCAATCTCCTCGATTGACTCCGCACCCGTCTTTAGATTGCTGATGCGCACACCCGTTACACGATCGGTGCCGAGGATCTCCGTAACCGCCGAGTCCCAGATAAAACGCACCTTCGGATTCGCAAAAGCTCGCTCCTGCAAAATAGGGTCAGCCCGCAACTGATCGCGCCGATGAACAATCACCAGTTCTGAGACATAGCGCGTGAGGAATAGCCCTTCATCCAGCGCACTGTTACCACCACCCACAACGACGACTCGTTTATCCCGAAAGAAAAACCCATCGCAGGTGGCGCAGTAGGAGACACCGCGATTCGCCAGTTCTTCCTCGCCTGGAACGCCCAGTTTGCGCGGCGATGCACCGGTTGCGATAATCAGCGTCTCGGCGGTAATAGGCTGACCACCATCAGTCAGCAGTGTAAACGGACGCTGTGTAAAATCAACGCTACTCACAATCGCATCAAGATACTGCGTCCCAAAGCGCCCGGCCTGCTTCTCCATCAACTCGGCCAATTCGTAGCCACCAACGGACTCAGGAAAACCAGGATAGTTCTCAACTTCACTGGTAGTGGCAATCAACCCGCCCGGCTGCAAACCACGGATCACCAGCGGCTCCAGGTTCGCACGGGCGGCATACAGCGCAGCGGTCAATCCAGCCGGGCCAGAACCAATAATCACAACTTTATGATGCATACTCATCTTGCTCCTTAACTTTACTTTTGCCCATTCACACGAGGTACGCGGTCGTCCCCCCCCCCCATTCCCCCCGCAAGGGGAGTTAGGAGGCCTTCATCAGTGCGGTACGTTGTCTCTTTTTGGGTACCAAATTTCGCCAGGGGCGAAATTTGGTAGAAGAGAGTCTCTTTCACGTGGCCGCAGGCAAAAAGGTCATAGACTTCTTGTGATTACATAGATCCGATAATGTATCGGAGTTAGGCAGTCGCTCAATCAACACGTCTTTAATGTTCCTTCCACCGACCGCGTCCGTCGCGTAATTACAACGACGGACGAACTGGACGTTCGCAGCATTTGATGCTACAAAGCAGAATCAGGTTACAGGTACTATCTGCTAAACCTGCTTCAGTATACCATAGGCTGCCAGGCCGCGACCATGATCGTTATTCCGCCCCATGGGTATCCGGGTTGTGCATACTGGCGGTAATCTGGCGATGTGCCAGCGGCAGGGTAAAGAGAAAGCGTGACCCACGCCCCACCTGGCTCTCCACCCAGATCCGGCCCCCGTGGGCCTCCACAATACTTTTCGTCAAATACAGACCCAGGCCCGTGCCTTGAGTCTCGCGCCGCAATCGATTGTCAATGCGATAAAAGCGCTGAAAAATACGCTGATGTTCTTCAGGCGGAATACCGATACCCTGATCGGCCACATACATGATCGCCGTATGCTCTTCTGCCCGCCCACCAATCCGAATCGCCCCACCATCCGGGCTATACTTGATGGCATTAGAGATCAGATTGGACAATACCATACGGATGCGTTCATAGTCGGCGTGTACGGGTGGGAAATCATCAGCGAAACGCAACTCAAACTCAAAGCGCTCATCGCACTGGGCGGCAAAACCCTGCACGACCTCACGCGCCAGCATCGGCAGCGACCAGTCGGTCAATTCCAGATGTAAACCGCCTGCGAGAAACCGGGACACATCCAGTAAATCCTGGATCTGGTCGGCCAACCGATCCGCTTCTTCTTCGATCACCCGCAAGCCATCATCTAACGTCTCGGCACTCCAATGTGCATCCTTACGGCGCAGTGTTCCGGCATAGCCTTTAATGATGCTCACCGGGGTTTTCAGTTCGTGCGAGATGACCGAAATGAACGTGTTTTGCAGTTCCTTTTCGTGATTCTGCTCGGTAATATCGCGCACATTCGCAATGGCACCAAGAAAAGCACCTCGTGGCCCACGTTGGGGCGCATAGCGACTCTGAATATATAACTCGCGCCCGTCTCGATTGGTAATCCAGCCCTCAACCACCGGATTATGCTCGTGGGGATGTCGTTGGAGCGGGCAATCGGTTAAACAAATATTGACTCCCTGAGCATTATGGATCCCCAACACTTCGGCGCAGGGACGGCCAATTGCCTCGCTACGCGGCCACCCCGTCAATTGCTCCATCGCCTGATTAAAGCTGGTGATGCGCCAGCGGCTATCGAGGATCATCACCCCATCCGCGCTCTGCTCGATGATCGCATGCAGGCGTTGCTTCTCGCGCAGCACCCCCTGGTACAGGCGCGCATTACTGACCGCAATTGCCGCCTGGGTTGCAAACGCTTGCAACATCTGCTCATCATCGGCAGAGAAGGCCACATTGAGCGCAGCCCGAAACACATAAATCACTCCCACTGATGTATCGTGAAAGGTTAATGGTAACGCAATCATCTGGCGTAGCGCCAGTCCCGTATCGGTAGCAATGGTGCGCAAGACATGAATAAGCATCTCGCGGGGTACCTGGCGTAACGGCAGATCTAACAGCGGCGTAAAGGCAGGCCAGATTTCCGGGGGCAATCCAGTCGAAGCATACACGCGTAGCTCACCGCTTCCATCCTCGTCATACAACGCGATCAGCCCGGAGGTGCCCGCCAGCATCTCCACCGCAACATCGATCACCAGGTTGAGTACACCAGTCAAGTCCAACTGGGCCGTAATGGCCCGGCTAATCTGTAGAAGATATTCACGCTGGCGCAACCGATGGTCTGGCAGTTCTAACATGGTTCTAATGCTCCGTGTATGTCCTTCTAATACAGCAAGAGTATCCTACAAGCGTAACCACACAGGTTCTCGAGAACGAATGTGGACGAGTGCTGTAGATACACGCGGTGGTCTGTCCACCCGAAACAGGGTATACCTGCGGTCATATGTATACAGACAGACACGATGGCCGCAGTTAATATATAGGTAGCAGCATGACATTGTCCGGGTTGAAGACCCACTGCGTTAGATACGTAGTATGGTAAATCTATTGACAAGACAAGAAGGAGGTAGACCTATGACCACCTTAACTCGCTGGGATCCTTTCCAGGACATGTTATCACTACGTGAGGCAATGAACCAGTTGCTTGAGGATAGCTTTGTCAAGATGCCTATGGGTAATCGCGGAGTAGCAGGTTTTGTGCCAGCGCTGGATCTGAGTGAAACCGCCGATGCCTTTATCGTTGATGCTGCCGTGCCTGGCCTGAAGGCAGAAGACTTGAACATCACCCTTGAAAACAACATCCTGACCATCAGTGGCGAGATGCGTGATGAACGCGAGCAGAAAGAGCGCAACTATCATCGCGTTGAGCGCCGCTTTGGCAGCTTCCAGCGCAGTGTGTCACTGCCTAACACCGTCAAGGCTGATGAGATCAATGCGACACTGAAAGATGGTGTGCTACACCTTGAGATCCCGAAGGCTGAGGAAGTCAAGCCGCGCCGCATTAGCGTAAACGTCACGGGTGAACATCAACTCGCAGCAGTGAACTAAGCGCAGCATATCTGGCTGAACGGCGCACACCGGCCATCAGGTCACCGAGAGGTGGCCTGATGGCCGGTATTTATTATAGCGATCCTACATCAGTAGTGAAGCACCGGAGTCCCGGCTCACGCCTGGGAGCGCAAGGGAGTCTAGGCTTAAGCCTGGACTCCAGGTTTCCAAGTCCAGGCTTAAGCCTGGGAGTGCTGAGTGTAGGCTCACACCTGGGAGTGGTGGGGAGTCCGGGTTTGTGCCTGGGAGCGCTGAGACCAGGCTTGTGCCTGGGAGCAGTGCGGAGTCCAGGATCTCATCCTGGCACAACTCTTTACACCACCTGCCACACCTGAACAACAACGTGTTAAAATTTACTACGACCAATCCACCGATTAACACTTTGCGCATCATGCCAACTGCAATCAGGTGCTTTTGGCAAGGGGATCACTTTTAAGCCGATCGTATCCCTCTCTAGCCCTATGGCATGCCAGACACATTTACTATTTACAAATGGGACTCGACAGATACTAGACCCTATGCTATGCTAATAAAGCATTATACCGCACGCTAGGGTGGACAGTGGTGTCAGCTAGCGTGTTGAAGGGAGACCCTGGCAAGGAGCATCGTGACATGCAGCTTGACTTAACGAGCAAGCGCGCTAAAAAACTCATATGCCTCCATGATCTGACCGAGGAAGAGATACAGCAAATTGTAGCCTCGGCGCGGATCAACCTTGCCACGTTTGACCCGGAATACCGCACCAATGTAACCCAGATAGCGGATGAATTACAGAAAAGCCGCCCCACGATTTATGGCTGGGCTGATCGGGCTATTTCTGCAACCATTCACTCTCTTCGTAATATTCGGACTGGCCGTCCGCCCAAAGAGCGCGATCGTGTCAACAGCGGAGAAGTTAGAAAGCAAGAGTACTACCACAATCATGACCAAAGTCATACCGAGAAGAGTGTATGACGTGTATGAATTGTGGTAGTATAATACACGCGTTCAAATGGCGGTGATGCTGGTTCGAGCAGGATCAGCGAGGAGATTTCTCGATTTATGAGTAGTAATTTGAAAAGCCTGTTAGGTCGCTTCCGTGCGCTTGATAGCGTTGAACTGGCTGCCGTCGTCGCCCAGGATGGTTTACTTATTGAGGCGACTGCTCGCCCGGGTGTGGATATTGATGCCATCTGTGCGGTTGCCTCCAATGGCCTGGCTATGGCCGAGGCGCTGGGCCGTGAAATTGATAAGGGACAGACAATGCAAACTTTGCTAGAATATCAGCAAGGGTTAGTGTTGCTGGAACCGATTAGTGAAGATGCCATGTTCCTGCTCATGGCCAATACCCGTGAAGAATTGGGACAGGTTCGGTTCCTGGTTGCTATCCATCGCCACGATTTAGTTAATGCACTGAACGCAATCTGACATGCTATGTGCTATAATTGGCTCAGATAAAATTGTAGTTCGGGCATCCTGATCATATTTTACGTATGATATAAGGCAGGTGTTATGGATCCACAGCTCACAAGTTTGATTGTTCCCTCAGAGGAGATAGCAAAGATAGAGGAGTGCCTGAACCATCTGGTCGAGGACACGGGTGGTAACTATACCCTGTTGCTGGATAAGAGTGGGCAGGTAATTGCCTCTCAGGGCGATGGTGATCGCCAGGACATCACGGCGCTTGGGGCGCTGATCGCCGGTACCTTTGCGTCTTCACGCGAGGTGGCGAAGCTCTTACGCGAGAAGGATTTCCGTGTGCTGTTCCAGCAAGGTGTGCGGGAGAATATCTTCATCGCGCTCATTGAAGAGCAGTGGATCTTGTGTATCATCTTCAACAAGGGTACTCATATTGGTCTGGTGAAGGTTCTAACCAAGAAGGCAACGGATGAGCTTGCTGGTGTGTTGGAGCGGGTGCGTCAGCAACATAAAGCCCGTGATGAGGTGTTAGGATCGTCGTTCCGTACTTCTATGGAAGATACTATCGATCTGCTGTTCCGAGATTGATAATCCATGCTCGGTCGCTTGTGGTTCCTAATCAGGTTTATAGGCTGGCAATACAGCTACCATGAGCAGTAGTCCGGCTGATGTGGTGTAATCCTTTTGTATGAGACGTGTTAGGTTCTAACAGGCACGTGAGACAACTATGGCTTTGATCAACGTTGCAGCGCGCGAGATCCATTGTAAAATTGTGTATTATGGACCGGGGATGTGTGGAAAGACGTCAAACCTGCAATACATTCATGCCCAGGTACCGCGCGATACCAAAGGGGATCTGCTTTCCATCGCCACGGAGACGGAGCGTACCCTCTTTTTTGATTTCTTGCCGCTCGATCTCGGGAAGGTACGGGGATTCCAGACACGGTTTCACCTTTATACGGTACCCGGGCAAGTTCTCTATGAGCGTACGCGGGTGGCAGTATTGAATGGTTCCGATGGGGTAGTTTTTGTCGCCGATTCTCAGCGCAGTAAACTGGAAGAGAATATTAAAAGCTTGAAAGAACTGGCAATTAATATTACCCGCCAGAATAAGAAGTTTCAAGACTACCCGGTGGTGTTACAATATAATAAACGCGATTTGAGCGAAATATTGCCTGTTTCTGTACTCGATAAGTACCTCAATGGCATGCACTGGCAGCGGTATGAAGCTATTGCAACGACTGGTGTAGGGGTGTTTGATACCCTCAAGGCTATCAGTAAGCTGGTGATCAGCAGGCTCTAATCCATATATGGTCAAGAATATGTAGCGCTCATCGCTGAACGCCGATGTATGAAGGTATTGGATCATGGCTCTTGCAGGCGATCTTAGTGAATTTCCCTTAACTGATATTATTCAGTTAGTGGATCTGAGTAAGAAAACCGGTGGCGTTCATATTAAGGGGAATCGTGGTGCGCAACCTGTAGAGGGTTGGATTTATTTCCGTGATGGCAAGATTATTGGTGCTGAATTGCCGGGCAAAACACCGCTCGAGGCGATCTATACGTTCTTTACGGTCTCGAATGGCCCTTTTACGTTCCATGATGATCGGGTGCTGGATCAACCAACCATTACGACCAGTAATGAGGTAATTATCATGGAAGGCATCATGCGTCAGGATGCATGGGCTAGTATTCACGAGCATGTACCATCCCTTACGATGGTTCCCCGCCTGGTTCCTAACCCTGCATCAGGTACAACTGAGATTAATCTAGAAGCCGAGGAGTGGCGCGTCCTGACCATGGTCAATGGTACCAATACGGTCGATCAGATTGTGCAGCGCGGCGGGTTAGGCGAGTTTCGTACCTGTGAGATTATTGCCCAATTGCTGGCAAATGGGTTGATTGAACGGCGTGAAGACTGACTCGATCCGCTAGCCACACCACACAGGTATGGACTGTTATTACGTGGATAGACGTTCGAGTGGTGGTTGCACCCAATCCATGCTCCGTATGTAACCAGTAGCTCTGCTCGATCTAACGAGGAGAGTTGTTTTCTCTTACAGAACAAAGAGGCATTGTGCGTATATTGATAAGTGTCTGGGATAAACGCGAGATCGTTGGCTTTGCACGAGCGCTGGTTGATCTTGGTGCCGAACTCGTCTCGACTGGCAAAACGCAGCGCCTCTTGCGTGATGCTGGTATTGCGACCCACTCGGTGAGTGAGACGACGGGCTTTCCCGAAATTCTTGATGGCCGAGTCAAGACGTTGCATCCCGCTATTCATGCTGGTATTCTGGCTCGCCGCGATCAACCAGACCACCTGCGGCAACTGGCTGAGTACGGCATTCATCCCTTTGATATGGTGGTGGTCAATCTCTATCCATTTCTGCAAACCATTGCCCAGCCAGGGGTGACATTGGATGCCGCACTGGAGCAGATTGATATTGGTGGTGTGGCTTTGCTGCGTGCGGCGGCAAAAAATTTCCCCTATGTCCTACCTCTCGTTGATCCGTCCGATTATGAGCCAGTTCTGGCCTATGTACGCACAGGTACGGTTCCACTTGCGTTTCGCCAGCACCTGGCAGCCAGAGCGTTTGCCCACACAGCCGCCTATGATGCGGCGATTGCGAACTATCTGGCAGATAGTCTGTTTCCACCCGTTTTGCCCCTGGCCTGGCAGTATGCCCAGCATCTCCGCTATGGCGAGAATCCCCATCAGCAGGCGGCACTCTACGGTACATTTTTTTCTTATTTCGAGCAACTCCACGGCAAGGAACTGTCATATATTAATATTCTTGATACGGCTGCGGCCCAGGAGTTGATCGAAGAGTTCCAGCCTTCCGAGGGAGTGGCACTGGCGATTATAAAGCATACCAACCCCTGTGGGGTGGGGATCGGTGCAACACCGCTGGAGGCCTGGCAGCGAGCGTTTGCGACCGATCCCCAGGCTCCCTTTGGCGGTATCATTGCCGTCAATGCCACCTGCGATCTCGAACTGGCCCAGGCGATCAATGCGATTTTCTCGGAAATCGTGATTGCGCCTGATTTTGACCCGGCGGCGCTAGAGCTATTGCGCAAGAAGAAAAACCGACGCCTGTTGCGCTCGCTGGCACCAGTGACGGGATCAGAGACCCGTCTGGTACACAGTGTTCCGGGTGGTGTGCTGGTGCAGGAGGCGGATCGGGCACCCCTGAGCGCTGAACCACTGACGGTGGTGACACGCCGTTCGCCCACAGAGGATGAGATGCGAGCATTGCGCCTGGCCTGGCGGGTGGTGAAGCACGTCAAATCAAATGCAATTGTATACAGTACCGTTGATCGCACGCTGGGTATTGGTGCGGGACAGATGAGTCGGGTGGATAGTTCCAAAGTAGCGATCTGGAAGGCGCAGGAAGCAGGCCTTTCACTGGAACGTTCAGTACTTGCCAGTGATGCGTTATTTCCTTTTGCTGATGGTGTTGAAGTGGCGCTGGCGGCGGGTGCGACAGCCATTATTCAGCCGGGTGGCTCGGTGCGCGATGATGAAGTGATTGCCGCTGCCGATCACGCTGGTGCAGCAATGGTCTTTACTGGTCGGCGACACTTTCGGCATTGACGGCGCAACGGATGATCGGGCAAGCCTACAGTCCTGAGGTCGTGAAAACCCGGAGTCCCGGCTTGAGCCGGAACGGAGAGAACCCCAGGCTTAAGCCTGGATTCCAGTTGACCATCGGAATAGGATGGGTATAGCTTGACCAGTGGGGATTTGCTTCTGCCGTATGCCCCTGTAAGTGATGGAATACGATTCATGCTTGAGCTTGATAGGTAGGCGATGCTTACATTTGATAACAATGGATTGATACCGGCGATTGTCCAGCATGCACGGAGTGGCGAGGTCTTGATGCTAGGCTATATGAACCGTGAAGCCCTGGAGCATACGCAGGAAACGGGGCTAGTCACGTTCTGGAGCCGCAGTCGGAGCGAGTTGTGGCAAAAAGGCATGACCAGTGGTCACGTGCTACATCTCGTGGCAATCTATCAAGATTGTGACAGTGATGCGTTGCTGGTACTGGCCGAACCGGCTGGCCCTACCTGTCATACCGGGCGTCCCAGTTGTTTTTTTCGTGATCTGGACGGGGAGTTGCTCAAGGAACGAGTACCGGCTACGATCATTCTTAGCCAACTGGCTGATACTATCGCTGCCCGACGTGCCAGGCCATCAGAGGACTCGTATACGGCCCGCCTCTTAACTGGCGGAGTGGATCGCATTGGAAAAAAAATAGGCGAAGAAGCCGCTGAAGTGATTATTGCTGCCAAGAATAATTCGGTTGAGGAATTAACCTATGAAATGGCCGACCTGCTGTACCATAGTCTGGTACTCCTGGAGTGCCAGGGGGTTCCGTTGTCAGCGGTACTGTCGGAACTACAGCGTCGTGCTATGAAATGAGTGCGCAGAGCAACATGGCGGCACATACGCCGTCGATGCCTCCCGCCTCTCTCAGGCTATGAGCGAACATGCAAGCCGAGTAATAATATTGAGCAACGATGCTCACGTCCTGGAACTGTGCCATCAGGTGCTAGATCATGATGATTTTGCGGTACAATTTGTCGATACGATTGAACAGGCACTCGACAAATTATGGCATCATCTCTTCGATCTGGTTGTGCTGGATTGGCCCGTTTCTTCTCCTTATGGCCTGACGGCATTCACAGACATTCGTGGCCGCGAACCAAATATCCCGATTGTACTGTTGATGGGTACCAGCGACCTGGAACATGTGGCGCAGGCGACCCGTCTGGGTGCCCAGGCGGTGCTACTCAAACCGTTCTCGGTCGCCGATCTGCGTAATACAATGATGAGCGTGCTGCAACGACGGCGCGCATTGCGTACCCAGAACCGCGTTGCGGCGTTACGCCCGTTGGTGCAGATCAGTCAGCGACTACTGGCCGAACTTGATCTGCCGCGCCTGTATGACTTGATTATTGAAACAGTACGGGTTGAATTAAAGGCTGATCGAGCGTCGCTCATGTTGCTCGAAGAAGATGGAACCGCGTTACGGATTGTGGCTTGCTCTGGTCTGTCATCAGAAGTGCAGGTGGGGCAGCGGATTGAGCTTGAGGGTAGTCTGGCTGGCTGGGTGGCCCACCAGGGACAACCGTTGATTGTCAATAGTCAGCACTGTTCGGTGCCCGAACTACAACGTGTTCTGGTCAATGACTGTCTATCCTCCGCTCTATCGGTACCATTGATGTCCAGCGGTCAGGTGCGGGGCGTCCTCAATGCGGCCAAAACCCTTGCAGGACTCTCGTTTACCGAGGCCGATCAGGAATTGCTGGTTTTGCTCGCTGGTCAGGCCACGATTGCCATTGAGAACGCACGTCTGTATCATCTGGCCCAGCGTCGTGCTGATCGGCTGGCGTTGCTCTACCAACTCAGCACGGCCGTTACTGGTTCGCTGGATCTGGAGCAGATCATTGGGACAACGATGCGTCATATCAGTGAAGCGTTCCATATTGACCACAGCTATATTTTTCTGTCGTCTGATGATCCCCATCGACTGGTGCAATACATATCGTTGCATTATGCGGTAGTATCACCGTTAACACCGCTTGATGTGGTGGTAACTCATGGCATTATTGGCCGAGTGCTGAGTGATGGGCATCCACGAGTTGAGCCAGCCACCGAGTGGAATGCGCCACAGCCTGGACAGACGCGCTTATCAGATGTGCCACCCTGGGAACAGATTATTCCCGTCGCAGAAACGCAACCGCATACACCGTGCATTTCAAATCCTGATCTCCACCCGATTTCCTACGGTTTTGTGCCTGTTCCACACTGGCTGTGCGTCGCGCTGATCAGTGATCGTGGTAGTATTTGCGGGGCGATTGAGTTGCTTGGACGACCAGGGCAGCAGTTTGGCGAAGATGATATTCACTTGATGACCGCCATGGCAACCCCGGTTGCCATGGCGATAGAAACCGCACGGCTACACGCAAGTGTCGCGCATTCTGAGGCACGTTATCGGGCGCTGCTTCAGCATGCGACCGAGGCGGTGTTGTTGCTGGATGCTGATGGACAGCGTATTCTAGATGTAAATCCGGCAGTTGAGCAATTGAGTGGATATACGTACACGGCACTGCTCCAGATCGATCCGAATAGTCTCCTGCCCGGAGTCAAAGAGGTGGGTATGAAGGTCTGGATCGATGAACAGACGGACAACGGCAGCACACCAGCGGTGATACCTTACGTGGTTTCTGCGCCTTATTCGACCCCATTAAGCACCTATTATGCGTTGCCTTCAACCGTTCCATCCCGCACGGTCACCGAAGCACGCGAGATTGAATCGCTCCTGGTGGCCAAAGATGGCCGTAGCATTCCGGTTGCCATCAGTGTCAGCCGTGTCCCTTACGATGGTCAAAAATTATTGCTGGTTATGGCACGCGATATTAGTGAACGGCAACGGATTGCCCAGCAGTTGCTCCAGACGGAAAAACTGGCTGCGGTGGGTCGTCTTTCGGCGTCCATTGCGCATGAAATCAATAATCCACTCCAGGCCATCCACAACTCCCTGCACTTGCTCAACAATCGGCCCTTGAGTGAGGAGAAGCGCCAGCTTTACTTGACCATGGCCCAGGAGGAGGTGGATCGGTTAATTACGATTGTGCAGCGCATGCTGGATTTTTATCGACCCGCCCGTGATGGGGTGGGGATGCGCCCTACCGATTTGCACGAATTGCTTGAGTCGGTTCTGGCGCTGATTAACAAGCAACTGCAAACATGTCAAATTCGCGTGGTGCGGGATTGGGCTGTGGGATTACCGCGTGTTCTGGCTATCGGTAACCACCTCAAGCAAGTGTATCTTAATCTGATCCTGAATGCGATCGAGTCCATGCCCGAAGGCGGTGTGTTAACCATTCGTACCATGACGGTTGAGCATCTGGATAATACTGGATACCACAGTTTGGGGACGGTATCAACAACTGGATCAGCCGGGCATCGTGTGTCTGGCCCATCGGTCATCGTGGAGATTAGCGATACTGGTCAGGGTATTTCCCCGGATATTTTACCGAAAATTTTTGAGCCGTTCTATACCACGCGCAGCACAGGTACCGGATTGGGTCTGGCGATTAGCTACAGCATTGTAGAACAACATCAGGGAGAGCTTGCAGTGAGTAGTGTTCTGGGTCAGGGAACAACGTTTCGTCTGCGCTTACCAGCACTGCCACCGGAGTAGCAACTGCTTAGACTGGGTCACATCTCTTTGAGGCGTTGCTCTGACATAGGAGTGCCAGGAACAAGTAAAGTCGTCACTACACATACCATGTCTGAGCTATTCAACCAGGCCGGGTAGCAGGCGAATAACGATGCGTTGCCCGGCAATATCAAGTTCCTGTACCACATCATAAATCATAGGGATCAGTGCGTCGGGCTGATCGGAACGACGGACTACGAGGACTTCGTTGGAACCGGTTTCGAGGACTTCGTGGACATAGCCTAGTAGTGCCCCTTCTGTAGTTTCCACACGCAGGTTATACAGTTGATGAATATAGTATTCGTCTGTACCTAGAGGAGCAGCTTCAGCTTCGAGAATAAATACCTCGGCACCGCGTAGATCCTCGGCCTGTTCACGCATGGTTATTCCCTGAACCGTGATAACGAGCAGTTGTGGCTTGTGCTGGAAAACACTACGCAGTTGATACGGAGTATGTTCAGTGCCAATATAAATGGTGCGAATACGTTTTTGCAGATGATCTGGACGATCCGTAACAGCGCGTACCTTAAGCTGGCCGTGCATACCGAATGCAGCAACAATATGACCGATCAACAAGAGTTCGTCTGGATCAGGTATCATAGGACGTGTACCAACTCAAGGCGGAACCAGCACGATCAAGGAAACACCCTTCGACTACTCAATATCCACATGCACGCGCTTGTTCTGACGAGCTGCCGCTACGCTCATGAGATCCCGAATAGCCTTGGCAACACGACCACTACGCCCAATAACTTTGCCCGTCTCAGAGGAGTGTACGGAGAGTTCATAGGTAACTGTAAAGCGTCCAACCCGTTCTTTAATGCGCACATCATTAGGGCGATCAACAAGATTGCACGCAATATATTCAAGTAATGATTTCATAGTCATCAATCAGATGCAAAGGGTAGCACACCAGTGCTACCCCTCTTCTTTACACATCAGGACGAAATATTGGTTTCCTCTGGTTCCACTCGCTCCTCATCCACATCCTGATCATTGAGTGGATCTACTACATCGTCTGGAAGATCGGCGATCAGTTCTGGCTCGGGCTCGGGCGATGATGCAATCTGTGCAGGCGCTGTCACCGGTTCAGCCACCGCTGGCACAGGAGCCACCGCTGATGCTGGTTCGACCGCAGCGCCAGGGATGATCTGCCCTTCACCATCGAGGATATGTATTTGCTTGAACAAGCGTACTACGGTCTCAGAGGGTTGAGCGCCTACACCCAGCCAGTAGCGCGCACGATCGGCGTTAACCTCCAGGATTTTGGGTTGACGCACAGGGTTATAGTGACCAATAATTTCAATAAATTTGCCATCACGCGGTGAACGCGAATCTGCTACCACCACCCGATAACTGGGCTGCTTAGTCTTGCCAGTACGGCGAAGACGAATCCTGACCATGTTCTCTGTCTGCCTCCATAGAATACGATACGAGTAAGTTCTATCTGATAAACAAGGGGGTAGGGCGTTACCGGAGCATACGCATTAATTCATTCGGATCAATCTGGCCGCCGCCGCCACGACCACCTTTGCCTTTGCCTTTCCCTTTGCCACCGCCACCAGTCAACTGCTTCATCATCCGCTGCGTTTGCTGGAACTGTTTGATCAGCGCCGTTACTTCCTGTAACGAGGTGCCGCTGCCATTCGCAATGCGTTCACGACGACGTCCTTTGATAATCTCGGGATGCCGTCGCTCGTATGGGGTCATCGAGAAAATCATGGCCTCAATGCGTTTCATCTCTTTTTCGCTGATCATTTCTTCGTGGCCGCGCATCATCTGGCTCAAGCCTGGTATCATGCCAATGATCTGCTGTAACGGGCCAAGTTTACGCATTTGCTGCATGGCATTCAGGAAATCTTCAAAATCGAACTTGCCCTTACTGAGCTTCTTCTGCATCTGTTTTGCTTGTTCAGCATCGTAGAGTTGCTCGGCACGTTCGATCAACGAGAGAACATCGCCCATGCCCAGAATACGGGAAGCCAGGCGATCTGGATGAAATGGCTCGAGCGTATGGGTGTCAATTTTCTCACCGGTACTTAAAAACTTGATTGGTACACCAGTGACAGCACGTACCGACAGCGCCGCGCCACCACGGGCATCACCATCCATCTTGGTCATCACCAGACCCGTGAGGTTGATCCGCTCATTAAAGGCCTCAGCGACACGGACGGCTTCCTGACCAGTCATAGCATCGACGACGAGTAAGCGCTCATTGACCGCAACCATATGGTCAATTTGCTGCAACTCCTCCATCAACGGCTCATCAATTTGCAACCGCCCGGCCGTGTCAATAATAACCGTATTAAAGAGTTCTTTGCGTGCATGCTCGAGCGCATTACGGGCAATATCCGGTGGTCGTGCCTGGGTACCTTCGCTATAGACGGGGATACCCAGTTGTTTGCCCAGTGCTTGCAACTGGGTGATAGCTGCCGGGCGGTACACGTCGCACGCAACCAGCAGCACACGCTTACCATTTTTGCGTAGATGCAGGGCCAGTTTGGCGGCCAATGTTGTCTTTCCGGTACCTTGCAAGCCAACCAGCATCAAGATAGTAGGGCCAGGGCGTGCCTCCACCAGAGGGACATGCGTTTCACCCAGCAGGTTGATCAACTCTTGATGCACAATTTTGACCACCTGTTGATCCGGGGTCAGGCTTTTCATCACCTCTTCGCCCACAGCCTGCTCGGTCACCTTCGCCACAAAGTCTTTGACAACCTTGTAGTTGACATCGGCTTCGAGCAACGCCAGGCGTACCTGTTTCATGCCTTCGCGTACATCGGCTTCAGTCAGCATACCCTTGCTGCCGAGTTTCTGGAAGACGTTTTGCAGTCGATCTGAAAGACTTTCAAACATTGGTCATCACTTTTGCCTGGTAAGTGGCGGTATCTAGTATCTGTCGTAAGCACGTGTGCCAACAACGACATGCCCGAATTTACGGGTATAGTATGCTCAACATTGTAGCCGTGAATCGATTGCGCGTCAAATGCGAGGCTCATTGTACCTGTTCACCCTTCTCCTGGGAGCGCGGGCATCTTGCCCGCGTGTGCCCGCTGGAGTGTGCCCCGCTCTCGCGCCCAGGGGTGCGTGTCCCCCCAAATGGGAACAGGTACCGCTCATTGTACCTCTTCCCATCCGAGGGGAGATCTTCGGCTGTCAGCGTTCGTGGTGCGCCTGGGAGCGTGGGCGGGACGCCCGCCATCACGCACGTGCGGGCACGCTGCCCGCGCTCCCAGGCGGGCATGTTCTCTTTCATTTTTGCACACTTTTGCATCTGCCAGTATACTGATGGTGGGTAACCGTTCAGGTGGGTTGGTTTGGAGGAGCCGTGCCGCTCCAGGAGGTTCGAAGGGTTTCGCGGGGGCCGCAGGCCCCCGCAACCCCGCTGGCGAACGTTCCCCTGAACGGTTACGATGGTGGTATCATTTTGCGGCTCGCTATAGGTGCTGTAGACAGTATGGTACACCCTTCAATCTTGAATCTGCCTGAATTGATTGCTGCGCTGCCAGATGACTTGCACACCATCTGCGAACGGTTGTTGTTTGTGGAACGGGTGTATGGTACACCTGTCCCCCCCCCCTCGATGCAGGATTGGATCATCAGGCAGTTTGGTACACTTGATCGCGTCTGTGAGCAGACGATAGTTAAGACCACACATCGCTGGACACTGGAAACGGCGTTCTTTAACCCATTGCGGGCCTGTCGTCATCGGGATATGGCAGCAGAAGCCGATCGATCCAGCATCGAACAGGCACAGGAGGCCGCGATTGCGACCGATCTGGACGCGCATCGCATGTTTCGTGAGCCGCTGCAACAGACGACGGCGGATCTATTCGGGCGCATTCGGGGTGAGTACTGCATCAGCGCTTCTAATATTGCCAAGTGTGATGGTTGGCACGGGCTGGTCATCTTTGATGAACCCCATCCGTTACGGTTCAATCAGGCTCAGTTATGCGATTATTTCAACGTTGCGGTACGCTGGCTGGCAACTGCGCATCAGGCTGACACACGCGCACGCTATCCCCTGATTATCTGGAATTGTCTATGGAAAGCTGGTGCCTCTATCACGCATGGTCATTTGCAAATGCTGCTGAGCCGTGGTATGGCCGCAGGCCAGGTTGAACGCTGGCGGCGGGCAGCGGTTGAGTATCGCCAGCGCTACGACCGGCGCTTGAGCGAGGAGAGCGGGCAATTGCATATGGCGCTGGGGTTGACCTTTCAGCACACGGAAGCGATGTGGGGGTATGTCTCGTTAACCCCGGTGAAAGAACGCGAACTGGTGTTAGTGTGCCGCAATCCACTGGTAGCCGCTGGCTGGTCTCTGGGTGACCTTGATGTCTTGTATGCGGCACTGCAACCAGTATGGCAGGCGACGTATGCGGCACTACGCGCCCTGATCGATCAGCAGGGCGTGCGTTCTTTTAATGTCGCTGTCTATATGCCACCCTGTGCTATAACCAGCGAGCCATGGACAGAGATGCCGCTCTATGTACGCATTATAGATCGTGGTGACTTGCTCTCTCATTTGACCAGTATTGGCGCATTGGAAATGTTCGCAGGTGGGGTGATTACGGTTGACCCTTTTGCAGTGGCTGCGGCCATGCTGCAAACATAAAGGATATGCATCTCCAGGACGCCGTGCCTATGTTACAATAATGGTGATGCCCTAGTACCAGACTGATGGTCAATCTGGTACTCGTCAGTGACACGAGGTACGCGGGCGCTCGAACATACAGCCTTTTGCGCCTTCGGTAGCGCAAGGTAAGGCACGGGGTATTGCCCCTACATCTGCTTTCTCCACGCTGCCGCAGGCAAAAAGGTGAATGACCATACCAGCGCGTACCTCATGTCAGTGCAAGCTATTCGTGAAACACAACTGATGTTCCGTCGAAATAGAGAGGAGAGGCGCGACAACAATGAAACAAAGACTGGCTCAACAGGAGGCTATCTGGGAGTGGCTTGCGCCCTTTGCTTCTGCTCATGCTTTTCGACCGCATACTTTTATCTATACTCCCAGTCAACCCGCGCAGGCTCTCTATTTACTCCAGTCAGGGCAGGTCAGTCTGCAAATGCTGTCCGCAAATGGGCGGGTGTTGACACTGTGGCTGGTTGAGCCAGGGCAACTATTCGGGCATAGCGTGCTGGCTGGCAGTGTGGCCTATGATACGTTTGCCGAGACGGCCAGATCCGTGCGCGTACTGGCCGTCTCACGTGAGCGGGTACTCCAGGCTTTGTCCGAGCAACCGGCACTGGTACTGGCGCTGATTGAAGAACTGGGACAGCATCGCTTGACGGTAAGCCGGCGCCTGAATGAGGTGGCATTCAAGTCTGTGCCAGCACGCCTGGCCTCGCTCCTCCTGGATATGGCTGATATGTGCATTGATGACACCGGGCAACAATCACGGCTGCCGCATCGTACCCACCAGCAACTGGCGGAGATGGTGAATGCCTATCGTGAGACAGTCACCAAGATTATTAATCAGTTTCGGGCAGCACATCTCCTGGATATTGATCGTTCTGGTATTACGTTACTTAATCCTGCACGACTACGCGAACTGGCACAGGGATAGGTGCTTGTATCATCTCTTTCTATGCAGCACGCCGAAGGAGGAAAATGCCCGCGCCAACCAGTAGTGCTGGGATGATAAATGGTGTTAGCGCTGGTAGTGCGTTGTTCAGGATCAGGAAGGCTCCCAACCCGACCAGTATGACCCCCAACGTGCGATTGCGCCGTACTTGTTGATCATCCGGGCTGCTCGCGCTGGCAGGGTTTACGTTATGGATCGGGATCTCTTGATCAGCGTCATCTGGATCGGTGACTGGTTGACCAGGGTTCGGATAGGCCGCCGGGCCAGCTTGCGCCGCCGCTGCTCCTGGCAGTGGCTCCAGCGGCATTATCAGCCAGAGGATCGGATAGGCAACCAGGCTGATACCACTGAATGCCAGAGCTACCAGTACTAGACGGACAATAACCGGATCAACAGCTAGATAGTGTCCAATTCCACCCGCAACCCCTGCGATCATCCGATCACGGCGGCTGCGCATAAGTTTTTGCGGTGCATGTTGCATTTGGTTTACTCCTCCTGGTTTATCATTCGCGGTGATGCGTTATTGTTCGTTCTTCCTATGTGACGGAGGAGTATCGACATTTGTTGCGGAATGTTGATGATGCCTACTGTAGCTTGTGTGTGGTAAGAGCATATCAGACCCCAACGTTGACGGTTCTGGTCGTTACAATCTGCGATCCTACCTGACAAAATGGGAAGTATACGCTCGACCACGCCATTGCATACACGCTCTCAGCCTTGACGCGTGCGGGACAAAGCGATGCACAGACCGTTATTACTCACGACTCAGCCTGTACCATCCGCTATTTGCTGAAACGTTGATCCTGTTCTGGTCGTATTGTACATAAGGTCATCTGGTCTTATACCGTTTCGACTGACCCTTCCGCATGTTCTGGTCATGCACACGCGGTACGCGGTCGTTCCCCCCTACCCCCCCCGTAGGAGGAGTTAGGGGGGGCCTGCGGCAGAGCGGTTCTTTGGCTTGAGTGCGTCCGTCCCCGCTGCCGCAGACGAACCGATGCGGTGGATACCCCACGTTCGCCCTGAGATGTGGAAGGGGTTCCGCCCTACCGCTCCACCCCCTCCGAGCGGGGGGTATGGGGTGTCGAAAAGAGGCGGAAGGGCGCAGTCAAATTGATCTTAGTTGAGGAGGACACAGCGTATGAGCAACAGAATCCAACAGATTATGGGAGTACTCGACAGTATTTCCCAGGGAGAGGAGGCAGAACAATTTCGGATAGATGCGCAGGATTTTTTATCTGCACGCGAACGGGGCGAGGCTGAGGGTACTCAGATTACCCAGATGACTGCTTCCATCAATGAGGCGGCAGAAATTGTCAATCGTAGTTTTCGCAAACGCGATGGATCCGGGCAATATACGAATGTGGTCTCGCCGGTCGTTATTCCCAAACGCAGCCGTTCATATGGCTGGCTGTTCCTGGTATTCGTGTTCGTTTTCATGGGGATAGTGGGGGGCGTTATTGCCGGTGCCGTAGACGCAGGAACTCGTATCGTTCCTGGAATGGAACGCAGTAATCTTGCCGGTATTCTGTTCGGGCCACACTACTGGCTATTGATCGTGATCTATATCGCCTTTAGCTGGTGGCGCAACAGCTTGATTATGGTTCCCGACGGCTGCCAGGCGCTGATTACCAAGTTTGGACGCCTCGAAAAGATCGTACCAGCAGGGCGTACCATGCTGCTTGATCCCTGGAAGCGAGTCAGTTATATTGTGAATACGACGAAGGAATACCCCTATAACGCTCCTATCCGTGAAGCACCGACGGCGGGTCGTGTCAATGCGTCGGTTGACCTGTTTCTGCAGTTTCGGGTGGAGAACCCTTCCGATTTTATCTTTACTCT
Source organism: uncultured Chloroflexales bacterium (assembly GCA_937925925.1). GTDB lineage: Bacteria > Chloroflexota > Chloroflexia > Chloroflexales > Chloroflexaceae > CAKZQX01. The sequence continues at coordinate 29,602 of CALANA010000254.1, forward strand.
GGGTGGAGCGCAGGGTTTTGCTGAAAAGCTGCAAAATGCGATCAGCGAGGTGACACGGGCTTTGATTTATGAGCAGAAGGCCGAAACAATCTATGACCTGGTGGGTGAAAGTACGCAGTCGTTGCTGGACACACTGAACAAGCAGTTTCTCCCAGCGGTTCGCTTTGTCAACGCCAATATCACGCACGCTGAGCCATCTAGCCAGCAGTACCGTATGGATCTGGCGGCCCCTGAAATGGTGCGTGTGGCAAAAGAGGCCTATACCTATCAGTATGAACTGAAGCTGCGCAAGGAGCAAGACGAGGGTGTGTTGAGCAAAGAACTGGCATCGCTCCGTGAAACGCTCTCGGAAATTCGGGCCGAGATTGCGAAGTACCAGGCACAGATGGATACGGCACGCGAAAAGGAGTTCAACCGTGCCAACGCCTATGCGCGCCAGTTGCTGATCGAGGCCGAGAGTGAGGCCAAGGCCAACGCCGCCTTGCTTGAGGCGCAGGCGCTGGATATTCGCGCTATGAGCAGCGCTTACTATCCCGAAATTCTTGAATATCGCTTCCGCCAGGATGTACTGGATAAGCTGGAGACCGTGGCCGATAGTTTGCCCCAGATCGTGACGATTGGAGCTAATGTCGAAAAGAGTATCGACTTTATGCGTGTGGCACGGCAGATGATGGGACTTCAGGATGAGAAGCTGTATAGCGAAGCCGACTTGCAGGCGATACGTGAACGGATCAACGAGATTATGGCCCGCATTAAGGAACGAACAGAACAGATTAGTAAGATCGTACCCGAAGATCCCGCCGTAGCGTTGCAGGAAGGGGGCGTCATATGACCAGTATCGATACCCGTAAGCAGAGTTTTTCCAAGATTAAGGAAGTTGTTGCGACCTGGAATAATGTCCGCCAGCTCCTGCGTTCAGGCGAAGAAGGGCAACTGGTGCCGGTGGTTATTCCCAAGGATCGGCGTGGGTTTGGCTGGATCATCCTGGCCGGTATCGGGTTGTATTTTCTCCTGACCATGCTGATGGCAATCATCGCAGGGAATGCGATTATCGCCGTTCCGGCCGCGCTGATGATGCTGCTGATCTTCGGGATAACCTCCATTTTCTGGATCCTGGGCGCGATTGTCGAGATTGAGCAAGGGACGACCGGCATCGAGTCACACTACGGGAAGATTACCGGGACATTGTCCCCCGGACGGCATTATCTATTCTGGCCGTGGCAAAAGGTCGAGTTTATTGTCGATACGTCAACCGAGATCCCCTATACCGCCCCGGTGCTAGCCTGTCCCACCCGCGATAATGTGCCACTCAAGTCGATTGAGTTTTTCTTGAAGTTCCGTATCGAAGACCCGATCGCGTTTGTGCGCAATATTGGAGCCAGTAACTTCGATCTGGTGTTGAGCAGCGCAGTGCAAGATGCCATCCGCCAGCGTAGCCGTCAGGTGGAGACAGAACGGGCATATGACCTGCGCGGCAGCGATGTAGGTGACATGCAAGACTATTTGAACCGTCAGATGCAGCGCTACGGTGTGCGCATCATCGGCGCGAATATCCCCGATGTGCAGTTGCCCGATCAGTATCAGCAGCACCTGGCAACCCGCGAAAAGGTCTCGAAAGAGTTGACAGCCTACGAACGGGAGTGGGAACTGGTGCGCAAACAGCGCATTGATACGCTGTTGATGGAGATTGAGCGAGCGAAGAAAGAGCGCGATGCACGCTTTGTGGAAGTCAAGACGGCGATCAACAAGGCCCGCGAGTCGGTCGCGCAGGTGTTGCAAGAGCGTGAGACCGAGGCCCAGAAGATACGGTTGGAGATTGAGGCGCGCGGTCGGGCGGCGCTGAAGTCAGCCGAAAACGAGGCACGGGCGTTGCGGCACCTGGGCAAGGCCTACAAAGACAATCGTGCGGTATTGCAGTATGAACTGACTCTCCGCCAGTTGCAGGTGGCGGAGACGTTGGTGCGCAGTGCGCCCCGGCCTGTACTGGTACAATCGGAAAATGGTGAACAATCGGCGCTATCGACGCTGATACTGGCGCAGATATTGCCGTCTATGATGGATGATGCCAGACATGGCGTAAAAGCCAACGGCAAAGAGCAGCGGCAAGTGGATGCCAGTAAGCCAGCCAATAGGTCGGAAGATCTCCTTCCGGGATTATTGAACCAGAAGACGTAACGGACACAAACCAGTAGAGACGTTGCATGCAACGTCTCTACGCTGGTACAGCACATTACGTCCCATGCTCGTCGTAGTCTGGCAGAGGATCGTCCTCCAGGCGCACCGCCAGATGGCGACAAATAGCTTGAATGTCGGGATCGACGGTACGCACAACTGCGCCCAGCAATAGCGCCGTCGCCGCAACATCGCGCTTATCGTGAAAAATGACGGGGATATGTTGATCCTCACGTTGCACCGTCCAGGAGTCTTCAGCCTCGTTTCGATTGACAATGAGTAGCATACGCATACCTCGCTTTCGATAGATGATACGGGACGTATATCTACAGTAGTTTACACGAGTTACGCGGTTGCTCCAACAAAATGTCTTTTCCACGCTGCCGCAGGTGAAAAGTGGTGGCGAGCGACCATACCACTGCGTAACTCGTGTAATTTACAGCAAACATTGTGCCAATCAAATTTGAAATCAAGCTAGATCGCAGTGAAAAAGTACTAACGCATAACAATTTTTATTGTGAAGCACCGGAGTCCAGCACCGGAGTCCAGGACTGGAGTCCAGGCTTCAGCCTGGATAGCTGGACTGCAATGTACCATCATGGATTGTGAGAACGGGCATCCCGGCTGAAGCGGGGGTCTCGCTCCGGTCGGCTGAAGCCGGGACTGCAATGTACCATCATGGATTGTGAAGAACGGACGTCCCGGCTTCAGCCGGGACGCCCATATTACCCGGTCTGAGGTGAGGTGGCAGCTCTCGCGCTCGTTGGCTCCGTAGCCTTACCAAAAATACGATCGGTAAACTTTACATACCAGGCGGCTGCCTGTACTTGAATGATATAGGCCAGGGCAATGATCAACGCAATATCGGCCCCCTCAGCGCCAAAGACTGTCATCGCAATCGCCAGCGCAATCGAGAGATTACGCATCACCGTGCCATACACCAGCGCGATTGCGTCGCCGCGCTTGAACAGCAGCTTGCCGACCAGGGTGCTAAAGACGAAGTTGACCGCATAGAGTATCAGCAGCGGCACGAGCAAGTTCAGCAGCAGCGTTGGATCGGAAATAATGGTCTGAGCGCGTAGCGCCAGGGCGATAAACACAATGCCCAGTACCCCCAGGGTCGATACGGCCGGGAATTTTGGTTTCAGGTCTTTCTGATAAGCGGGATTGCCAAACTTCCAGATTAACAGCCGCTGCGTCAGATAACCGGCGAGCATGGGCAGAAAGACAATCATGATAATCTGTTGAAACACCTGCGGAAGCGGTATCGTGACAACCGTCCCCATCAACCATTGCAGATAGGCTGGCGTCGCCATCGAACCCAGAATCAACCCGATCACCGTCATCTTGATTGCAGCCGAGATGTTGCCCTTCGCAAAACCCGTCCAGGAGATGGTCATACCCGATGTGGGCAGCAACGAGGTGAGCAAAAGGCCCAGGGCAATCAAGGGTTGATCGGCAAAAAAGTACTGCCCGATGCTGTAGCCCAGGAAGGGTATCAGTGCAAAGTTGATCACCTGTGTCGTTAGCTGTAGGCCGGTATCGCCGCCTGCAAATACCTCACGCACGTTCAGTGTAACCATCATAGGATAGACCATCAAGAAAGTGAAGGGAATAATGGCCTGTTGGAGAGGCCGTGGATCATAGTTGAACCCAAACAGAACACCGAGGATCATAAACGCCGGGATGCTCCAGACCAGATTCTTTTGCACGAACAACAGTACCTTCCACATACTTTTCCCCCTAGAGATATTAGTTCCTTAAAGAACAACATCGCCTACACGCGACATGCTTTGCATTCTTATCAGGCTGGCATACCTGTGCCTCAGAGTTTGATGCAACAGCAGTGCATCTGGTTACAAATATAGCGCACGGATCTAGCTATGTGACCAGTTCCATTCTGCCGGCAGGCGGAGTATCATGAGAGATCAAACCACAACAGGCTTAAACAAGAGTCTGGGAGACATCCTTTCCAGGCTGTAAGCCGGGATGCTCAGGTGTTCACGGCAGTATCACGGTACTATCTTACATACAATCGGTGGCAACGATTGCCAGAACGTGTCGTATCAGGGAGGTGAGCAAAACACCACGCAACCGCCAGACTCCTGTAATGTGCCGGTAATTCACTTTGTACGACGCAAGGCATATACTCAGGATCACAACTGGATGTTGAACATTGGCCGTAGGGTGTCAGCCCAGGTCGTAGGAAACAACTATCAGTCTCGTGTTCTGTGGATTTTGGTAATGTTGTCCTTTGTGGAATGTTGTGCAAGAAAGGAACCAGATACTATGCGACGACTTTTGATTTTTCTGGCACTGGCCATGTTGCCTCTGGCAATGCTGGTGCTGCCGCACCCGGCCAGCGCCCAACGCACGCGCTGCTTTAACGAAACCGGCTATTGCGTCAGTGACCCGATCCTGGGGTACTGGGAACGCAATGGTGGGCTGGCAGTGTTTGGCTATCCAATCACTGATTTACGAGTAGAGACTGTGGAAGGCACCTGGACTGGCCCGGTGCAGTGGTTTGAGCGTGATCGCCTGGAGGATCACGGGGCCGAAGGTGTCATGGCTGGACGACTGGGTGCCCAGATCCTGGAATTACAGGGACGGCCCTGGACAAGCTGGCCCCAGGTCGATAGCGCCCCGCGTGGGTGCCGCTATTTCCCAATGACTGGGCATAGCGTTTGTCCACCGTTCATTGGCTACTGGGAGCAAAATGGTGGTCTAGAACGCTTCGGCTATCCCATTACCGAAGCAATAACTGAAACGAATGCTGATGGCTGGACGGGCACGACCCAATATTTTGAACGCCGCCGTATGGAACACCATGTGGAGAACCGTGGAACGCAATTTGAAGTACTCCTGGGCTTACTCGGTAGCGAGGTATACCGTTTTGGTCAAGCACCAGGAACAACATGTCAGACACGAGTCATTCCCGATCTCCAGAGCGTCTACGATCGAATTGGCTACTTCCGCGATGAGATGGGCTGCCCCGGCGCAACGGTCTATGACCGCCCGGCAGCCATTCAGAACTTTGAGCGTGGGCTGATGCTCTGGAGTGACCTGGGTAACGGTGATCGGCGAATCTATGCCTATATGGTCTATAACAACTACCGCCGCTACAATGATACATGGCAGGAAGGCGATCCAGATACGCCCAATGTCACACCACCACCAGGTCTGTATGCACCACGCCGGGGCTTTGGCAAAGTCTGGATCAACGATCCCACGCTACGCAACGAGATTGGCTGGGCGGTTGAAAAAATGGAACGCGCCGAAACCGCCACCATTCAAGACTTTGATAATGGGGTACTGGTCTGGATCAAGAGTACGGATACGGTCTATGTCTTTGGCCCGAACGAGTGGAATGCACAGGTGATTACACGTTAATACGACCATTGCATGTGTATCACCATACCCCAGAAGACACAGAGAGGCAGTTGCCTTGTGCTGCTCTCCGGGTCTTCTGTGCTTCCGCACTGGATATCATACCAATGTGACGTCGCCCTTCCGCATCCGTTCGTCCGTCGTACGCTTGTGGATACGACCACGAGCCTGCCCCTGGAACGAGCGGTCGGCGGAGCGGCGTTGCATGCAACG
>CALANA010000255.1 GCA_937925925.1 uncultured Chloroflexales bacterium
CGGTCACCCCCCCCCCCGCAGGTTCAAGTTCTAACCCCTTCAGCGTTGCGGGGGGTGACCGTCACCTACCCGCCAGGTGGCTTGGATGGGGCATGGCGGAGCATGGCGGGCGTTTTGGAACCCAGGTGACGGTCACCCCCCCCCCCGCAGGTTCAAGTTCTAACCCCTTCAGCGTTGCGGGAGGTGACCGTCACCTACCCGCCAGGTGGCTTGGATGGGGCATGGCGGAGCGATGCGGGCTGCGGGGCCGGGCGATGCTTCCTTCGTCAGTATGACATATAGCAAGCCTATCCCAATGGTCAACCGGAGTCCCGGCTTCAGCCGGGACGGAGCGCTCCTCCCTTACCCCTCTCGTTATAACGCGCATATGCGCAAACAATCAGACATACTGTGTCTGAACCTTTTGCTATACTGCCTGTATATGGAGCAGACTTCTACCGAATGGAGCAATCTATGACCAAAAAACCACCGCCGCCGGAACTGCCCGATGAGAACGGCGAGCCAGCGCCGGAACTGTCCGCCGAACTGCGCCTTTTGCTGGGTCTCCCGTCAGATACCGATATGGTGCTGGAGGAGTACCTGAACCACGTTGCGAACGACGGTTTGTTGCCCTACCAGGCGATTCTGCAATACGGGGGGAAGCAGGGCGAGTCGCTGTATCAGCACATTGTCAAAGGTATTTTTTTGTTGCACACGCTTGCGAATCTGTTGGGTCTGGACGAGGTGGAACGGCGGGTGCTGTATACTGCTTTCTCGATCCACGATCTGAACAAAAATCCCCTGGGGAAAACCACGGCGACGCGCTATGTTGAACTGACGAAAGTTGACCAGTTGGAGCCATACATCAGCACCTACAAGCTCGACATGTTTTTTCGTGGTTACAAGGAGTATCTGGACGACATCCAGTTTCTTATCCAGCGCCACGGCGCACAGACGCCCACGGGTACCGCGCATCGACGCGCCACCACCAGATATACCCTGTCGCGCACGCAACTCGAGCGGCTGCTCAAACTGGTGCAGGCGGCTGATAAGAGCGCCATGGCCCATAGTGTCAGCGATCAGCAGCAGCTAGAGAGCATGCTACATCACCTGAATACGGCCAGTGCAACGCCCTATCGCCTGGTGGCGCATCAGTTGGGTGAGCAGCGCGGCAGCTTCACCAACATGATCCACAATGCGGTGATGGCCGAGTTGCAGCATCGCGCTGGACTGATCCCACTGCTGTGCTACCCCGATGGTGTGGTGTATCTGCAACCGATAGCGGCGGCGTTACCCACGCTCGATGATACGACTATCGAGGCGATTGCCAGGCGGGTGGCGCAGGCGATCAATGCCATTACCGGCAATAACTACGCCCAGTTTATCAGTCCGGGTAATATGGGCATCAGCGTGGGCGTCGAGTGTCTTAATCTGGGTATTCGCATGGACGACATTGTGGGCACGATCACTGGTATTTTGGAGCGCCGCCCGTATAAAAGCGACAAACTGGAGCAACTGCGCAACGATTCGCGTCGGCGTACGACGGAAGCGCTGGCCGGCGCTGATCCAACGCTCGCAGCGGCTGTAAACGATGTGCTTGAGACCGGTGCCGTGCCGCAGACGCCAGCGGGGATGCGAACAGCAGAATTGTTGCGCACGTACTATATTTTTCTCAAGGAACATTTTGCAGCCGCAGTCCCCGATGCCTGGCACCATCTCTATACCCTGCTCGGCATTCCAGCCGAGCAACAGCCCCTGTATGATGTCTTCGATGCGCGTATGGATCGGGCATCGGCGATCACCGCCCATCGCGGCCTGTCCTTCGATCAGGTAACGACCTGCATTGTGGCCGACGGCCAGGCGTGGCTCGATCAGCGTGCGATCGCTGATCCGCGCCTACCGGATCTGGTGGCCTATTTGCGCCTGATATTGACCTTTAGCACACGCACGATGCGACCCGGCGACTATGTACCGGCGCTGGTGGGCTATGTCACCAGTCAACACAAACAGTGCAGCATATGCAGTCTGCCCTTTCCTACCGCGCCACTGATGTCGGGCGATGTGCGCGACGGGCTGAAGGTGCAGTTCTTCTCCAACCGCCTGCGTGGGGGCAGCAGCGAACCGAAGCGCAATATCTGTCCGATCTGCCAGATGCACCTGCTGATTGAGAAGCTGAACTACCCGGATCGCGGTGGCGAAGATGTGTGGTATCTGCATTGCTTTCCCTATGGCTTTGTGCCCGCACCCATGGTCGAGGCGTTGGCGACCAGTTTTCGGCGTGCTAACGAACAGAATACCCTGCAAGGTGCGCTACGGCTCATCAGTCCGGAGGCAATGCTCAACGAGCTGAACGATGTGGTAGAAACGGTTGCGCAACAATTACCGCCTAAAGCCATAGCGGTCAACTTTGCCACGCATACGCGCCAGAACAAAGCGCAACCATTCGGGGTGTTTATTCCGCGCTTTAGCAGCACCTGTGGTGCGGTTTTTACCTTACCGATCAACACGCCCGTCGAGCGCGGCGAGAGTCACAATGCAACCGCCCAGTTTCTATTCGCGCTGATCCATGCCGTCATTTTGCAATACCATCTGGGCTGTCGGGTGCTGCTCTCGCGCTCGGCGGTGCCGACGCTGCCCGCCGAGGCGTTGCCCGATCTGTATGTTGATTCAGTGCCGGTCAGTATGCAGGGGTTGTTGCGCCGACCGGATTTTGCGACCTATATCGGTCAGACCAGCAAGCCTGGCCCGCTGGTACGACTGCGACAGCGGCTGAACTGGTTGCTGCAGATCCGCAGTCAGGTGGGCGATCCACAGCAGGGCGATGAGGAACTGGCGCACCTGGCACGCGCCCTGGGTGAGCATCCGCTGGCGATCTGGCATGTGGCCGAACGGCGGGCGACCCGCCGCTACACCGACGAGCGCAAGCGTATGGCCGCGCTGCAACGTGCGGCGGGACTGATCCATGCACTGGTTATCGATCTTCTGGACGAATACAAGGATGAAACTATGACCAAACTGAGTACGCATTTGCAAGAACTGGCGCGCATTGCCTGGACGGGAGGCTTGCGCGGACGTAGCTGGAAGAAGAACTCACTGCTGGCACCGATCACCGAGGTCTTTCACAAGCTGGAGCGAGTGTACCCTGGCAGCCCGCTTGATCCCGATATGTTGCAGGCGGCGGCCATTAACGATCTAGTAGAACATATCGAGCGTATCCGTTCTGGACAGGGTAAGCAAGTGGGGTACCAGAAACTGCGCGCTGGCAGTGAGGCATTTATCCACTACTTTTTCACCCACGTGTATACCGAGACCTACCAGCAGCGCCTGTCCCGTCTGCTGGCCGATCGCAAGATCATTATGTCTGCGTTCTATTTTTATCTGCTCCAAGAACGGGCGGATTTCTTTGCGGCCCGGGCGCCGGCTACATCAGATGGCACAGATGCGGACGCGGCTCACCTGGACGATGATCTGACCGATGGCGATGATGGCGATGATGGCGATGATGACGATGATGGCGATAGTGGCGATGATGAGATTGTTTGAAGCTCTGATGCGATTGCAGAAAGGATGATATGTATGACCACCACGACCACGACCACAACCACCAGTGTCCTTGACCAGTATGCCGAGAAGCTTGCCGGGCGGTATGACCCATATCCGCATGGTCGGTATATGACGCTGCTGCTGGTGCGCCAGGTGGCCTCGGAAGCCATGTTCCGCACCGAGGGCAGCGGCGAACCGCTGACGACCGAATTTGTGTTTCCGGGCACTGCGGCCAGCGATCCCATCCAGCGGGTGGTGATTAGCAAGCGCAAGCAGACCGCCGTTGAGCGGCGGGTGGGGCGTGAACTGTTGCGCCAGCATAACCTGCTGCATCGGTCGTCGGGAAAAGAGCAGCGTATCTGTGCGCTCAACACCAACAACCCCTGTGGCCGGTGTATTGACTGTATGCTCTATGGCTATGCTGCTGGCGGCGGTGGTGCCCAGCGCTCGCGGATCATTACCGATGATGCGTTTAGCCTGCATCAGGCACCGACGATTGTGGGCGAGCGGCAGTTTAACGCGCTCTATGATAACAGCACCATGCGTGACCCTGAGACCAATAAGGCTTCAACCAGTATTGGAACCGACCCGTATGTGCGCCCAGAAGCGGTCTTTCTGGATATGGAGACATTAAAGGATGTGACGCCCGATGAGGTGCGCTATATTCTGGGCAATGTGCTGCGGGCCTCGCGCTATGGGGCGATCTCTTCGCGCATCGGACGCATCCACAATCACTTGATCGGCGTTGCCTTTAGCGGCTGCGAGATATTCTCCAATCTAGAGTGGGTGCAGCATACCTATGATCAACTCCGCCGTGGGGATGCGTCCGAGCCTGATTTTCCGTTGCACCTGACGCAGATCACGGAGGCGGCGCAAGCGGCGGCAACAACGCTCAGTAAGCGGGTGTATAGTCCTGTCACGTTCCTGAAGGCTGACGAACTGGCGCGGCTCCAGCAGGAATTGCATGACCTGTACCATGATGCCGAGGCTTTGCAAACGCTGCTGCAGCGGCTGGATGCCAGTTATCCTGGGCAACCAGCGCAATAGTGTGGAAAGAAGGTGGACGATGAGTCGCGTACATGATGCGCCGCAGATCTATCGCTGTACGCTGGAATTGCTGGAGACAACGTTTTTCAGCAGCCGCGAGGTGAGTAGCCTCTACCAGACCGAGCCGTTGATCGGACATATTGCGCTGTGCTATGCGCTCGGATTGGCACCGGTACGCTATACGAACCAGGGCGCGATCCACTACAAGACCGATCTCCAGCATCTTAACGCGGTCGGGGTGTATGTCACCCCGGCCACCATCAGCGGGGCACCGCGCTATCAACTGGGGCAGTTCAACGCCCAGCCGGAGACCTACTGGTCGGCGATGGGCAACAACCTGCTGGTGACGGTGCCAACTGGCGGCTGGGCCGAGAAGAGCGGGCCATCGTGGTATGTGCATGATGGCCAGCGTCGGCGCAAGCTGGGCACCGAGAATCGCCCGCAGGTGGGCCAGATCCGTGCGCTCGGCCCGCATACACGGGCAGTTTTCTATCTGATCAGCCGCGAGGCCTATCAGCCGCCGGCCTATATTCGCCTGGGCAAGTGGATGAGCAAGGCGCGGGTGCAGTGCCAGGCGGTGCAACCGCTAGCGCTGGTGGACGAAGGCGAGGTACGTATGTTGCTCGCACCCGCCGACCTGCCGCCCGAGGTGCTGATTCTGGCCGGGGATCAGATCACGGTCAAGCCCACGCCGCTGATGCGCAATGTCCGCCTGCGCGGAGCGTGCTATCAACTGGATAAGCAGACGTTATTGCCGTGTGCAATGCGCTTTGACGTGGAGAATCTGCCATGAGTAGTGTGGTGACGATCAATCTACAGGCCTATCACGAGCGGCTCGCGCCCGTATCGAGTTATCCGCCCGGTTATCAGCCTGGCCCGGAACCAGGCTTGCTGGAGCATCAAGTACGCACATTCCAGGCGCTGGAGCAGACGCCGCTGGTGATGAATACCTATCTTACCGGGACGGGTAAGACGCGGGCGGCGTTACTGCGGCTGCTGCACCCCGCGCAGTGCGGCAACAATGTGGTGTTGATTGCGCCGACCAACGCGCTGCTGGCGCAGCATGTAGACGATGTGGCCGCGTTTGTGGCCGAGCAACAGCTCGATTTTGTGGTACGGGCGGCCACCGCCGAGCATATACGCGAACTCTTGCCCCAGGCAATGGGGCGGCCAGGCTCGGCGCTGCATCGGCTGATCGAGAATCCGGCGCTGGCGGCCGAGGATGACGCGGCGCGGCTACACGATCACGGGAAACCGCTGGTGCTGGTGACCAATCCGGACATTTTTTATCTGGCGCTCTATTACCGCTATGGTCGGCTCGATCGTAGTAATCTGTTTGATGATTTCCTGACGAAATTCACCTACCTGATTATTGACGAAGTGCATAGCTATGACAGCAAGCAGTTTGCCTGTTTTCTGTTCTTCTTCGGTCTGCTCAAGGAATGGGGGTGGCTCGATGCGGGGCGGCGGTTGTGCTTGCTGTCGGCAACGCCACGACCACAAGTCCGCGAATTGCTGGATCGGCTCTTTACGCCAGCGGGCTGGTGCCAGATTGATCCGGCGAATGCGCCCACGACGCCCGCCGAGACCACGCCCGTCCTGGCTCCGCTTAATCTGTATCTGGTGCCTGCGGACGAGCCGATTGATAGGTGGGTGGCGCAGCAGCAGGCGCGGATTAGCGACTGGCTGGCGCAGCAGCAGGACACGGTGATCATTAGCAGCAGTCTGGCCCGTATCAATGCGATCTATGGACTGCTGCGTGATCACGATCCGGTACGCATTACTGGGCCGGAGGATGCGGCCGAGCGGCGGCGCACCCGGACGCTGACGCTGGCAACATCGACGGTAGACATTGGCTACAATTTTGGACGGGCGGGCAAGGCCCGGCAGAGCGTGGATCGACTGGTATGTGATGCGCGCTTCCGCGACGATCTGTTGCAGCGTATCGGGCGGGCGGGGCGCGTGCTGGGCCGCAACGTAACGACAATCCCCTCCGAGGCGTGGGTGCTATTGCCGTCTGAAGCAGTGGTGGCGCTCCAACCCGCTGCCGATCAGTCGTTTGAGCGGATGGTCTTCAACCAACTGGTGGCAGACCTCGATGCCGAGGAGTTGCCCATACGCCACCAGTTGGATCGCTATCTGCGCTCCTATGCTTTGCTCGAGGTGATGTATCCGATCTATCATGCGGCACAAATGGCTGCCGACCGGATGGCCGAGATGGCCGAGATGTTCACGATTGTGCGTGACCTGTTTGCGCCAGGGAGCAAGCTGACGGTGCAACACTATGTCAAGCAGATTAAAACCTATGTGCGCCGCCGCGAGTGGCTGCACAAGCCAGACAACGAGCGCTGGCACGATCTGAATGAGTATCACTGCCAGGGACTGGCACATGATATTGCCGCTCAACGCAACTGGGTGACCTATACGCCAGGAGTGCAGCCAATTCATACGGCGGCCCAGTTCCTGTCAGCTTTGGAAACGATTGCCAGCTCTCCTGCAACGCAGAAAACCCGCACCGAGGTGGAGCAGTATGTGGCGGGCTGTGTGGCTCTGATGGATGCGCTCTTGAGCTTCCGCGAAGGGGCACCGGCAGTGCTGGCGGCGGTGTACGATCCACAGCAGATCTTCTCGCGCCAGGTGGTGAATACCTACGATCTCCTGCACCTGTTGCAGTATTACGAACTGCGCTGGTTTGAGACGGCCGCTGCATTTGCAGCCGCAGCCGGTCGGCAGCCCGCGCCGGAGGCGCAGGTGTGGGTGGAGGCGCAGCACCTGCTGCCCGCCGATCAGCGGCGCAAGGTGGGTTACCAGTGGATGGCACCGGTACACATCGATGCACGTCAGCAATTTGAGGCCCTCTATTGCCGTGAGGTGGTGACGTTGCACGGATTGCGCCTGACCCTTGGCGAACGGGCGTTCGATGGGCGCGACTTTATCCTGCCATCCTCGCTCCAGGCCGCCGTAGGCCAGCGACACCTGCCAGCACTGGTGATCCCAGGTGAGGGCATGCTGTATGGCTCTTTGCTCAAGCGTTTGCGCCTGGTGTCTTTTGTATCGCGCCCACTGGAGGTTGTATTTCCAGATAGCAGCATGGGTGTATACGAAATCGTTACCGGTACGGCAGCGTTTCATATGGCCGCAGAATTGCACGGGATGTTACGCGCACATCAGCGCACATTGAGTGATGATGCACCGATCTTTTGTTAGC
>CALANA010000256.1 GCA_937925925.1 uncultured Chloroflexales bacterium
GCTCCCGCCCCCTCGCCGAGACGCTGGCGCGTGGGCGTACGAATGGCACGATCATGCGGAATGGTCACGTCGAAACGGTATTACCAGAGCCGGTTATACTCTTCATCTGCGTGGATTACAACAAAACGGACGATCGGCATCACCAGCCATGGAGGGAGCGCATGAACACTGTTGAAGAGTCCAGAGGGCACCATCGCCATATCGTCCACTTGAAGAACATTTCGGAATCAGGGGCAAGGTAAGATGCAAGGGCAGCAACACGAGAGGAACAAGACATAATACCCTGTGTGGATGGTACCACCCGGTTCTCCAAAGCGGAGTGTGCGCTTCAGGTGTGGTACTGGCGGGGAGGGAGGGATTCGAACCCTCGAGGGCTTTCAGACCCTACTCGTTTTCGAGACGAGCACGTTCAACCGCTCCGCCACCTCCCCCGATGAGATCACATTATACGGGTAAGAGACAGGACATGCAAGATACGTCCTAAAGCAACCCGCGTTGCTGCAACTCGCGCAGCAATACTGGCTCAATTTGCGCCCGGATCGCCGCGTTGGCGTACCCCACCCAGCCGACATCAGTGTTCACATTCAGAGGCGCATCGAGTATCTGGCCCCGCACATCGGTCATAATAACCCCTGCCTGTTGCGCCACCAGCAGCGTTGCCAGATCATACGGATGGCAGCAAATCCCCAACCGTTGACCGCGCTGTGCCAGCCAGCTATCGAGCAACGGTCGCACATCGGCCACAAATCGATCATGACCAGCGATCAGTTCATACAGTTGCCCACCAGTAGAAATATACTGGTCTTCAAAGCAGTGTGCCTTGCCTGGTTGGGGCGGGCCTAACGCCGCCCGAATGATCGCCTCATCAATCGCCGCCAGCTCTTCGCGTCCACCCGGAAAAAAGCGGCTAATCATTGCAAAGCCGTGCGCAATACTGGTGGCGCGTGAAGGCCGTAGATGAATGGCCTGCGTCGTATCAGTCAACCGATTATAGCGTACAGCCTGCGTAGGCGTATCTGTGGTTGCCCACAGCATATCACTGAGATGCTGCTTCACCAGCGGTATCTCCGTCTGTACCGCCAGTTCAATATCTTGCAAACTGGTCTGCGGGCCGCGATCAGGCGCAACACCGGTCAAGATCCAGGCACTTCGCTTTTGATACATCAGGCCGCGTGTACCATCAATCGGATCAACAATCACCCGAATCACTGCATCCGCGACTGGCCGTCCGGCTGGTAGGACGATCTGTCCATCGGGCAACCCTTCGGCTATTAAGACCAGCGGCCAGCGCTCGGCAACATGATTGGCAAAAAAATCTACCAGCAGTTCCTCACTGACCCGGTCAATGACATAGATGGTGTCACCCGTAGCGTCCTCAGCCGCAATACCAGCCAGTTCCTCCATAGCCTGTTGCGCACATGCGCTCACGACTGCCGCCCGAATCTGGGCATGGAGACGCTGAATCAGACCTAACAACTCATCCCAATCAACTATCACGGTCTACCTCATACTAGTACACGATCACGGAAATCGCTCCAGGGTTTGGTCATGCTGAGCGCAGCGCAGCATCGTGCGCAGCGCAGCATCGTGCGCAGCGCGTTGTCATGCTGAGCGGAGCGCAGCATCGTGCGCAGCGCAGCATCGTGCGGAGCGCGTTGTCATGCTGAGCGGAGCGAAGCATCTTGCGAAGCGCAGCATCGTGCGCAGCGCAGCATCGTGCGCAGCGCGTTGTCATGCTGAGCGGAGCGAAGCATCTTGCGCAGCGCGTTGTCATGCTGAGCGGAGCGAAGCATCGTGCGGAGCGCCGCATCGTGCGCAGCGCGTTGTCATGCTGAGCGAAGCGAAGCATCTTGCGAAGCGAAGCATCTTGCGAAGCGAAGCATCTTGCGCAGCGAAGCATCTTGCGCAGCGCAGCATCGTGCGGAGCGCCGCATCGTGCGCAACGCAGCATCGTGCGGAGCGCACGATCCTTCGCTTCGCTCAGGATGCCATGCGCTCCGGCGACGCCTCCGCTCAGGATGCCAGACACCATATGGAGGTATTTCGGCCCTCTTGTACTAGCGACAGTCTGAAGTAGGAAAGGCGGGTTTGAAACCCGCGCTTCCTGGGTCGAGGAGAGACGTTGCATGCAACGTCTCTGCTCAAGATTATTGCTCGTATCACGTGCCTACACTGGTTGATCAGCGCGTCATATACAAATCCTGAACAATGGTCTCATTACGCCCCAACAGCAACAGAATATTCCCCTGTCGCGGTGTACCCTCAGCAGGCAGCAACCGCAACCGCAACACATAGATACCAGGGAACAACCGGGCACGTTCGTAGTTACCATTGGCATTGCTGCGCACAATGACCCCGCCCACACTGACCTCGACGTTCGGCACTGGTACATCATTCTGGTCAAAAACCGTTCCAATAATCCGACCCTCTGGCACCGGTATCGGCGTTGCTCGCCGACCACCATCATGTGCTGGTGGTGGTGGTGGCACGGTTGGTGTTGCCGTTGCCGTTGGTGTTGCCGTTGCCGTTGCCGTTGCCGTTGCCGTTGGTGTACTATCCGGTGGTGGCGGCGGTGGTGGCGGCGGTGGCGGTGGCGGTGGCGGTGGCGGCGGATCTGGCGGATCAATCGGTGGACGTGGTGGCAATGGGTCAATCGGTGGACGTGGCGGTGGTTCTTCCTGTGTAACGTCGGTTGCCAGCACAATCTGCGATACTGGCAACAGTCTCACATTCAGTGCCAGCAAGAACGCCGCGCAACATACACACACAACGATGACAAAACGTCTTCGCATATTTCGGCTCCTTACCGTTCCTTCCTTCAATGAACAAAGTAATGCAATGCAGGCGAAGCGCACCAGGACGATCCTGGCACACCCAGAATCATATGTTCACCAGCGGTCAGCCACATTGAAAATGCGGAGTATGTAGGAACGACGTTCGTCGTTGCTACGGCCTCAGAAACCACGGACGTTGTGACAACGTATCCTGTAACATCACGGTGGTCAACCACGAGAACAACAACGTACGTACGCTATGTGCTATCACGAGCGAGACTGGCAGGGCACCAGAGGCACCCTGCGCATCTCATCGTAGTTCGCAACGGCTTCCGTGATGAACGGGCTGTATCAAGGCAATATCGGTCGTGGCGCGATGCTTTCCCAGACATCGGATGGCAACGCCGGGTTCGTTCCGGTCACCGAAAGCCCGGGTAGCAGCAGACCATTGTTCTGCTCGTCGCTTTCCTCAATCGCGCCCCTGATGTTCCCCGGATTCCAGCTATCGACCAGCACATACAGCGACGTTGTACCGGCAACAAAGTAACCCGGCCAGCGGCTGTAACCGGCGGGATCGGGGAAGGGCACCGTGGCCGATGTCAACGTGATCGTTTGCCCCGGATCGAGCAGTTGCTCCACCGCCCAGGCAATACCATACACACAGGGTGTCGCTTCGGTAGCATCAGACCGACACAGATCGCTCCAGCGCAGATTAACCCCCGGCGTCACCGGATTCCCAAGCGCATTCTGGGGGTTGATGTAGAGATCAACCCAGAAGCCCCGATTGGTGGCAACAGTCCCCTGGTTCCGCACCACCACCTCAATCGTCACCGGCTCACCTGCCGTAAAGTCGGTCTTGTTCGGAATGAGCCTGACACTCTCAACCACCAGATCAGGCTGATTGGTCGGTGGTGGCGGCGGTGGCGGGGGCACGGCTGGTCTATTGATGATCAACGGGAGATACACCTGACGTCCTGCATTCGGGTCTGGCGTAACGATGATCGTGACCGTGGCAGTAACACACTGCGGCTCCGGCAACCCATCATCACACACACGATAGACAAAGCTGTCTTGACCGACAAACCCACGGTTGGGAGTATAGCCGACCGCTCTGCGATCCGGATCGATCAACGCTACACCATTGGTGGGCTGTGTCTCAATAACATCAATCAGCAACGTATGCCCATCCGGGTCAGTATCGTTCGCCAACACATCCAGGATGTTGTCAATACTGTTGGCAACCACCGTAAACTCATCGTCAACCGCCACGGGCGGCCTGTTAACCGGATTGACGCGGATATTCACGGTCGCAATATTCGAGGCATTCAAGCCAGGATCGCGGGCACGATAGGTAAAGCTATCGGCACCAAAGTAGTCCGGGTTGGGCGTATAGGTGAACGAGCCATTGGTATTCAACGTGAGCGTCCCATTGGTCGGCCCTGCCACCAGTTCCGCCGTCAGTGCCCCACCATCGGGATCGGTGTCGTTCGCCAGCACGCCGGGTGCCGGTACGTTCAACACCGTATTCATATCAACTTCGTAGGTATCATTGGCGGCAATGGGCGAGTTGTCGTTGTCCAGTATCGTGAGCGTGAACGTTCCCGGCGATCCCACGCTCAGATTTTCACCGGCAGGAACGTTCAAGGTCAACACGGCCGTCTTGTCCGGTTCGTCCACCAGATTGTCGATAATCTGGATGGTGAAGGTCTTACTCGTACCATCAGCCGGAACAAAGGTAATCGTATCGGGCATACTAAAGTCGGTGTCACGCACAGCGCTCCCGGCAAATGTGAACCCGACAGTGGCGGTATCACCCGGCAGGAGTGGCGCACTCAGGTTCAGCGTGACATTGATGCTGCCTCCATTCTCGGCTACCGTTGCGCTGGCCTGGGCAAAGCTCACGGTCGGGCCATCATTGTCAATGATAGTGAGCGTATGCGTCAGAATATTGCCCAGTATGGCCTGATCGGGCGGATTACCACCGCTCGGGTTGCTCAGCGTCAATTCGAGCGTCCGATCCAGTTGATACAGCGTGTTATCAATAATCTGCACCGTGATCGTCTGCTCAGTCGTGCCGGGTGCGAAGGTTAAGGGACTGGTCGTCAGCAAAGTATAATCTGTCCCCGCCACTGCGGTACCACCGGTAACCGTAAAGTCCACCGTCACCGGCTGATTTGCAGCCGGTGACAGTCGCACCTTGATTGTCGCCGTGCCCACATTCTCAGCCACGCTGCTTGTGGCAAGCTCAAAGTCAAACTTCGGTGGGCCATCGTTGTCAAAGATGGTCATGGTATGCGGATTATTGGTCGTCCCCAGCACCGCATTGACCGGATTGAACAACTCGATAATGACCGTCTCGGCTCCCTCCGAAATTGTATCGTCAATAATTTCGACCGAGATGTTCTGCGTGGTGGTACCTGCTGGGAATTCTAATCGGCCATCTGCCAGCACATAGTCCGCATTGCGCGTGGCCGTGCCCCCAATAACGCGGTAATCTACCGTGACCGTGCGACCGGATGGCGTATTCAACTGTACCGGAATGGCTACTGTGCCATCACCCTCGTCGAAACTGCTTGTATCTGACACAAAATCAACGCTCGGTAGCGGATCGTCATCAATGATCGTCAGCACATGCGTAGATGGCGCTCCCAGAATAGCATCCGGGGTTGCGTTCAGCGTTAGAATGACGGTCTCGGGATCCTCGTTCAAGAGATCTCCAATGACGCGCACCACGATATTCTTCGTCTGTTCACCGACATTAAAGACGAGTGGCGACGGTGTCATGATCGTGTAGTCCTGACCGGCCGTTGCCGTACTACCGGGCGTCACCGCAAAGGGCACACTTACCGAGGGCTGACCGGCAAAGACCGGCGCATTCAGGGTGACGGCAATTGTGACATCGGTTGTCGTTGGTGGATTACCTTCTATCTGGGTTGAGTTGGTCGTGACAAAGTTTACCGTCGGCAGATCGTCATTCAGGATGGTCGCATCAGCAGTGGTGCTTCCGGGGTTTGCGTTAACCACACCGCTGATAACCACACGAAACACCTCATCGGCTTCATACTGCGTATCGCCTTGCACCGGGATCGTGATCGTTGCGGATCGATTACCGGCTGGAATAGTGAGCGGGACATTCTGGAGTGTCCCGAAGGGTACCGCGAAATCAGCATCGTCGGTATTGATATGCACAACTGACCAGTTCAGGTTGATCGGCAACTCGGTCTCCGGGCCGGTTACATTGACCGTGAACTCGAATGGCGTTGTGCCGCTGTTACCCTCGAACTGGGGTGGTGGGGCAACAATATTTACTGTCGGTGGCCCATCATCGTTCAGGATCGTCGCCGTTGCCGTCCCGGTGCCCACCACAGAATGCGGCGTGGCACTGGTGATAGTCACCGAGAATGTCTCATCATTCTCATAAATCGTATCGCCCTGCACCGGTATCGTGATCGTTCCCGATGTCTGACCGGGCGGAATTGTCAAGGTGCCTGTCTGGATAGAACCAAAGTTCACGAAGTCCTGGGCATTGGCGGTAATCGGCGTCAACACATAGTTGAGATCGATCGGCACCGCCGTATCACCGGTGACATTAACCGTGAAGTTAAACGGTGTCGTGCCGCTATTGCCCTCATTCTGTGGCGCTGGGGCGACAATATCCACCGTTGGCGGAGCATCGTCATTGAGGATCGTCGCCGTCGCTATGGCATCGCTTGGATTGTTGGGGTCAATACGTGCAGTATCATCCACCGGTGTAATCGTCACCGTGAAGGTCTCATTGAGTTCGTAGGTCGTGTCCCCAGACACGGGAATGGTAAAGGTACCCTGCGTACCCGCCGGCCCCGACGGAATAGTAATACTCACATTCTGGAGAGTTGCGAAGGGAACCGCGAAATCAGCGTTATTCGTCGGATTAATCGTGCCATGCGACACCGAGTAGCTCAGGTTCACCGGCACCTCGGTCGTATCAAGCAAGGTGACAGTGAATGTAAAATTAGTAGATCCCGCATTTCCCTCATTCGTCGGCGGTGGTGCGGTCAGCCGCACGCGTGGGCCGAGATCGTTGTCTTTAATAACGGCCGTAATAAAATCTTGAGTCAGCGCTACAGGAGGCGATCCCGGAGCCACCAGATTGGTCAACTGCACAGTGAACGCCTCATCTGGCTCGTTCACCGTGTCATCGCAAATAGTAACCAGAAAATCCTTGACCTGCTCACCAGGCGCAAAGGTTATCGTATCGGTCTTCTGAATATAATCCACCCCGGCAGTGCAGGACGCACCCGGTGTCGCCGCCGGGGGCGGTGGTATTGGTGGTGGTGGTGGAAATAAAGGTGGAAAAACTGTACTCACATCAATACTCACCGGCTGATCCACCGGGGCACTGAGCCGCAGGCGAAAGATGGCCTGCCCAACGCCTTCGGGGACATTGATACCCCCCTCACTCGCAACTTCGATGGACAGAAAACTGACAGGACTGGCAAAGATGGTAGCGCCAAGCCCGCTCAGAGCTATCAGCACGACCAGCACGAGCGATAACATACGCCAGTTGCGGATTAGCCTCATGCGCTGCATCCGCGATATGGGCCGAAACAAGCGTGGAATGTTCATGCGCGCCTCTTCTTATATGCAATAAACAAGAACAGAAATAACACGGTCAGTTTGAACCGGACGACCACCTGCGACAGGGGCAGGTGTAGTGATCAATCCATCCATGCCATGCACAGCAACGGTTGTATGCGCTCCTTTCTCTGGTACTTGACCAGCATCATCCATCGCTCTCTGTCCATATCAGAGGCCGGTAAACTCCCACCTCTGCCAGGAATAAGTAACAGGAAGTATGTAGTCGCTCGAACACCACGTCCCTTCACCTTCGTTCAGAGCTTGCCCTGAGCGTAGTCGAACGGGACAAGCTTTTTCGCCTGTGGTAGCGCGGTATTGTTTCTGTTGTTTCCACGCTGCCGCAGAACAAAAGGCGAGTTGGACATACCACTGCGTAACTTGCATAAGGATGAACACCAACCCTAATGGCAGCTTATAGCGATCCTCTATCTGTTGTGAACGCAATCCCGGCTAAGCCAGGGTCTCGCTCCGCTCAGGCTAAAGCTCTAACAATTCTCTACCCGTTGCGAAGTCCTGGAGTCCTGGCCTTCGCCGGGGTCTCGCTCCGTCCCGGCTAAAGCCGGGACTCCGATAACGACGAGTAGAACCACAAGAAAAGAGCAGTGCTGTCTCGCTCCGTGGCGGCTAAAGCCGGGACTCCGATGTACAATAGAGTTATAGGTTTGCTATACGTATTGATTGCCATAGATTCCAACGAGATGTGTTGCTACACATCATATCTGCCCAGCGGCGCGTTTACGCGAATTTTACCACAGATTGCCCAATTGCCTAGAGACCAGCATCAGCCTAACAACCGCCACCCGGTGTCTCATGAAGCATTGAAGCGGTCTGAGCGGTGAAACGCTCGAACGCTTCAACGCTTGAGCGTTCAAACGCTTCGACTGGTATCACATCATCGTGTAAAAGCAAAAAAACCAAACAGAGCTACCAGAATAACCAGAAATCCGGTCACGCAGATAAAAATAACCCGCTCCCAGTTGAGAAACCGCCAGTCGGGTGGAATAATATGCTCAAAGCCATAGATCGTCAGGGAATGCAGGTCGGCTTCATCCGGCTTCTCTGCTGTCTGACCCAGATCGAACAGCAGACGCGAAATGGGAATAAAGCCGATTGCCACTTCGCTCAACACAATCCGTGTATCGGCGTCGGTACCCTTCTGCGCCTCCTGCACCATGTCGGCCAGGATGGGTATTTGCAGCCATTCCGGGCGACAGCCAGCACTGACACGCTCGCGATAGATTTCATGCATCTCACAGGTATCGAGCAGCCACTGCCCTTCCACCTCCAGCAGTTCATCGTGTTCAAACCAACTGGCGGGACGGCGTTGCCAGGTAGAAACGCGGCGCTGCACCAGGCGTCCCGTGCCATTACAGCGCTCGCAGGTAAACCCGCCATGGCCCTCGCACTCCGGGCAAGGCACCAGCACCCGCTCGGTACGCGGCACCACTGTCGGACTGGTCATCGCCGCTGCTGGATTGGTTGCACTGGTGATCGCCGCTGCCTGCTGTCCGCTCTGGCGGCTGGCTGGCTCGACCGGTGGCGCTTCCACAGGGCGGTTGATATACACACGTTGTTTGCCTTTGCAACGCTTGCACACCAGTTTGCCCTTGCCACCACAGGCGCTACAACTGATCACTCGCGCCGAACCGGGCAGCACCACCTGCCCACCTGGATCAGGCTTGAACTCCTGTGGTGGCGGCAACATCACCTGCCATTGGTCACGCTCTGGCTCCAACGGAAACTCACGTGCGTCATAATCCGGCTCTTCCAGATCAACCGGCGGGCTACGGCGCTCATACAATACCTCCAGATGATAGAAATAGATATTCTGGCTGCTGACTTTGTGGATACGCGCCAGCCGCCCCAGTGAAGCCCGCCGCAAGCGCCCCTGCGCCGACCATGCATCGAGCAACTCGGCGACGGCCGCTGGTTGGCGCAACGCCAGCGCCCGCTGCTCAGCAGCGGCGAGCGGAGCGCGGATCAAGTCCGGGCCAAGCGCGGCTTCAATCGCTTGCTGCTGGGCATCATCTGCCCGCAACGGATAGCGCACACTGGGTGTCTCCTCCGGAGTCATCACCTGCGTTGGCATCTGATGCCGCGTAAAAATACGTTCCAACTCCTCGACCGCAGCCTGAGCAGTGGGAAAACGCCGCGCCGGGTCGTTGGATAGCATAATCTGGATAAAGCGGTCAATATCCGGTGGCAGATTGGAGATCCCGCGTTGTTTGAGAGGCAACGGTGGCCCAAAGGTACGATCCGGCAGGCCAGGCACCTCGTCCCAGGGTAAATCCCCACTGAGCATCACATACAGTACCACGCCCAGGCTGTAAATGTCCGAAAGATGTGTCACTGACACCGCCGAATGGGCATGCTCGGGCGACCAGAACCCGGGGGTACCCATAATCGAGGAGGGCACGGTAATCGAATGTTTGAGTTCGCGGGCAATGCCAAAATCGGTCAGCAGCACCCGACCCGTGGCCTGCTCCAGCAACACATTCCCCGGCGAAACATCACGGTGAACGATGTTCATCTGGTGCGCATAGTCCAGCGCAGACGCAATCTGCTTGAAGATCAGCAACGCCTCCTGGGGGGGCAGGCAACGCTGCCGATCCAGCAACTGGCGCAGCGACCCACCGTGGATATACTCCATCACCGTACAGTAGAACGGTGCATAGTAGCCATAGTCCAGGATCTGCACGATATTGGGATGCTGCAAGCGGCTAATCAGATTGGCCTCACGGTTAAAGCGTTGGATCGTCTCCCGATCCTGTGCCATGAGAATTTTCACCGCCACCTGGCGTTGCTCAAGATGGGCGTGGCGCGCCAGCCAGACTTCACTGGTCGCCCCGCGCCCTATTTCACGCTCGAGAATGTAGTTACCAATCCGCTCTGGTAAATTACTCATACGCCCGGCACTAACGAATCGGGTAGTATCCAGAACACCTATTATAACCGATGATGAGAAAATGATGAGCAGCGGTACGTGTTCACACCCGGGGTAACAGGCACGCCTGGGAGCGCGGGAGTCCCGCTCTACGTGGCGCATATGCGGGCAAGATGCCCGCGCTCCCAGGCGAAAAGTGAACAGTTGCGAGCAGCGTTGGGAAGCGGGGAGCGATGCGCATCACGTTAAGGGTTGCCGCCCTTATACCAATTTGGCTTCGACCTTCCGCATCCGTTCGTCCGTCGTACGCGTGCGCATACGACCACGAGCCTTCCCCTGGAACGGAGAGGCGTTGCATGCAACGCCTCTCCTGTCGCGGGGCATAGGGGCGTTGCATGCAACGCCCCTCCGTCGCCATCCCCTTGCTGGTGCGGCGCGGCTTCGCTGCGCCGCACCAGCAAAGGAACATGGGCGGGGGCCGCAGGCCCCCGCACCCCCACCGCGACGCAGGCGCGTGGGAGGACGCATGGCACGACCATGCGGAAGGGTCACGGCGCAACGGTATTACAACCCGTTGCTGTTCTGGCAAAAAAGGTCAGCGAAGCTGGCCTTTTTTGCCAGAAAAAGAGAGATTTTGGGGGCCTACGGCCCCCAAATCACCAAACCCGAGGCTTACGTTGATGCGCATAGGGGGGCGATGTGTACCCCTAACGCCCCCCGTACCCATGCGGATGCTGGCGATGCCAATCCCAGGCACTGCGCATAATGTCCTCCAGCGACGGGTAGCGCGGTTGCCAGCCCAGCTCGCACCGGATGGTCTCTGAGGAAGCAATCAGTACCGCCGGATCACCTGGCCGCCGGGGGCCGATGACGTGCGGGATAGGATGCCCGGTGACTCGCCGAGCCGTCTGGATGACCTCCAGCACGCTGAACCCCTCGCCGTTGCCCAGGTTGTACGTGCGGCTCCCCAGCCGATCCAGCGCCTCCATTGCCAGAATATGCGCCTGGGCCAGGTCTACCACGTGAATATAATCGCGGACGCAGGTGCCATCCGGGGTGGGATAATCATCACCAAACACCGTAATATGCGGGCGCTGATCAAGCGCTACCTGTAACACCAGTGGGATCAAATGGGTTTCGGGATCATGATCTTCGCCACGGTCGGGAGTGTCGCCACAGGCATTAAAATAGCGCAGACAGGCATAGCGCAGGCCATACAGCCGCTCAAACCAGTGCAGCACCCGTTCGATAAAAAACTTCGACTCACCATACGGCGAACCAGGGACGATCCGCTCGGCTTCATCAATCGGCATACGCTCCGGGTCATCGAAGAGATTGGCCGTGGAAGACAGAATAAAGCGGCGTACATCATGCGCAATCGCCTGCTCCAACAGGTTGGCCGCATTGACCAGGTTGTCGCGCAGATACTTCAACGGCTGCTGCATACTCTCGCCCACCAGCGTATACGAAGCAAAATGCATAATACCATCAATACCCGGATGCGCAGCAAACAACTGCTGCACCGCGCGCGGATCAGCCAGATCCCCCTCAACAAAGGTTGCCTCAGGCGGCACAGCGGCTGTGTGCCCCTGGTACAAATTATCAAAAACAATAACCTCGTGACCGGCCTGCACCAGTTCAGCCGCAGTGATACTACCGATATAGCCTGCACCGCCTGTTACCAGAATTTTCACACCAGACTCCTCTTTTTGGAACGCTGACTGCTTTGGGGAACGCCAGAAACGATGATGTCGTTACGCCGAACAGTCGCTCCTTATGCGCTTCAATCCATGTTTAAACGCTAAAAGCGGGCAGTTTTCGCACCCATACTACCAATGTGACGTCGCCCTTCCGCATCCGTTGGTTCGTCGTACGCTTGCGCATACGACCATACGCCTGCCCCTGGAACGAGCGGTCGCGGGGCAGAGCGGCGTTGCATGCAACGCCGCTCTGCCGACATCCACACATGGGCGGGGGCCGCAGGCCCCCGTGCCCCCGCCGCGACGCTGGCGCGTGGGAGGACGCATGGCACGACCATGCGAAGTGGTCACGTCGAAACGGTATAAGAACACCTTGCGGTCAGGAAAAGATTACCACTCATCAACATCCGCCTTTAGCCTTCCGAAGCGCCGGGCGCCGACGGCTTGCGTACTGGCATCGCAGGATCGCCCGGCGCATACATGGCCTGAATATGTGCCCGGTTCAGGCAGGCAAAATCACGTGCTACCGGCTGCCCGACTCCCAGCGGAAAAATGTGAACATTGCTGATCGCAAGAAAAGCATCGTTTGTGCGCTCCAGCGTTTCGGCCAGATCGAAATCAGGCCGACGGTAGAAATTCGCCCGCAACGCAAATGCCGTCGTAAAGAACATCATCGGCTGCGGTGCGCGGGGAGGCATTTCCTCGACCTGAAAATCTGGCGGTGGTGGCGGCTCTGCGAGTACCGCTACCAGCAGCGCATTGCTCCAATCCACCAGCAACTGGGGTACCTGTTTGGTATATTGCGGCTGGCTGAAAGGCGCTATCGTCGCGTCGTGAAGCGTGATATAGCGATACATACCACTGTTGAGCGCATTGCTGACCCGCCGATAGAGCGGGAGGTCGTATGTGCCGCTGATCAATAACCCGGTTGTGTAGACTTCGATCTGAAAAGTAAACATTTTTCTCGCAAAGCTCAACACTGAACATTGAACAAGATTGCGGATGTCAGGTTTTGATGGAACATAAGGTATGTAACCGTTCAGGGGGACTTTCGCCAGCGGGGGTTGCGGGGGCCG
>CALANA010000257.1 GCA_937925925.1 uncultured Chloroflexales bacterium
GCCAGATATACGCCATACCCAGCCATCCTGCCACAAAGGTGCGATCAAGATAGACCGCACGGCGATACGCGGACAGTGCTTGATCTAACTGGCCTTGATGCTCATAGATCTGGGCCAGCAGAAAGTGCGCGTCGGTCGCTAGCGGGTCACAGTCTAGCGCCTGGGCACACTGCTGGTACGCGCTGTCCCATGCGCCACGATCAGCATACAGACGCCCCAGGAGCAACAGGCCCTCGATATGCGCTGGCTCAAGGCGCAGCAATTCGTGGAGCAACTCTTCGGCTCCATAACGATCATTGAGCGCCAGTCGCGCATTGATTGTTGCCCACAATGCGGTGGACATTGGATCAACCATTGCGATCCGGGGCCGGTCAGGTTGCATTGCGGCGGGCACTGTTCGCTGCGCTGTATGGGGTGAGGACGGGCTGTCAGGTATAGCTGGTGGACTGGGCACAGGCTGTGGCACAGAGGCGATCAACGACGCATCAGCAGATGGGGAAGCTTCGAGGCTGTGCCCGGTCTGCAACGACTGTATCTGGTTCGTCGTCAGCGGCTTACCCGACGCGAGAGTTGGTCGCGTACCAGCATCAAACACGCCGTGTGTGGTGTTAAAGGCAAACAGCGGCGCATTCAGTGCTTTACGGTAGATTACCGTATGCGGAAAGTTATGAACCTCAAACTGATGATACATGCTGGCCTGTGGTTCGGCATGGCCAACCACCAGCCACCCGCCAGGTGATAAGGCACGATACAACCGTTCGACCACCTGACGAATCGTCGCCTCATCAAAATAAATCATCACATTGCGGCACAAGATAATGTCCAGCGCACAGGTACCATTGATAACCGATGGATACTCTTGCTCAACCAGGTTCAGGGGCATAAACGTGACGCGGCGTGCGATCTCGGGCCGTAGTCGCCAGCGGTTCTGTTCCTCAATAAAAAAGCGGCGACGCAGTGCATCCGAAGTTTCCCGAAAAGACCAGTTGCTATAGACTGCTGCGCGAGCGCGCTGGAGAAAAGCGACATTGATATCGGTCGCCAGAATACTCACATGCCAGTCATCAAGATACGCAAAGTCGCTATGAATCATCATTGCCAGCGAATACGGTTCTTCGCCGGTGGCACAGCCGGCGCTCCAGATGCGCAAACTCTTCAACGCAGACTGACGCTGGATGACGTCAGGCAAAATGTGCTGCCGCAAGGCCGCAAACTGGGCTGCATTGCGAAAAAAATAGGTCTCGCCGACGGTCAGGTATTCCACAACGGTGTTCCAGACAGGCTCCCCTTTGAGCATATCGTAGTAGAGCGTCCGCAAATGGTGATACCCACTGGCCTGTGCTGCGTGATTCAGGCCATAGGCCAGGTCATCCCGTTTCCGTTCAGGATAGTACAATCCAGCCCGACTGAGCAGAATGTCGCGGAAGAGAGGATAAAGATCATCGGTAAGGCACAGATCCATAGTGATGGTTACCTTCCAGCGACCAGTGCGATTGGCCCTCCCGTATGGGCCAGAATGACATCAGCGAGATGCGAGAGTGACTCCATGCGTGTAACGGCCCCGGCAGCCAGGGCCGCCTGGGGCATACCATACACAACGCAACTGGCTTCATCCTGACCGAGCGTTAACCCGCCTGCGGTACGTAACACCAGTAAGCCCCGCGCTCCATCATCGCCCATCCCGGTTAAGATGACGCCGATCGCCCGTTTGCCATAGACCCGGGCCACCGACTCGAACAACACATCGGCCCCCGGACAATAGCGATCACCGGGAACAGCCGCACGCAAGGCAATGTGCCCCGGCTGCGTCACCAGTATATGCTGATCGTCGGGCGGCAAATACACATGGGCCGGTAGTAACGGCTCCTGCGCCTGGGCAACGCGCACAGTCAGTGGCGTCGTACTATCCAGCCAGTCAGCCAGCGCCTGCATAAACCCGCGTGCAATATGCTGCACGACCAGAATGGGTAACGGATAGCTCTGTTCTAGACCATTTAACACCGTCTGTATCGCCACTGGCCCACCAGTTGAGGCCGCAATCGCCAGAATTTGTGGTTGGGTCGTGCGGTCGGAGAGCAGTGCGCTTGATCGCTGGCTGCGCGGTGGATAACGCGTGACGACACGTACGCCAGCCATAAGCCGCAGCATCGTTAAAAAGTTCGTGCGATCCACCTGCTGCACACCGGGTTGTAAGCCAGCCGGTTTGCGTACCACGGCCAGCGCTCCGGCAGCCAGGGATTGCACCGCCCGCCGTTCGGCATCGCCATTGCTGTTACTTACCATCACAATCGGTGTTGGGCAGCGTTGCATAATTTGCCGCGTGGCTTCATAGCCATCCATGATTGGTAAATGGATGTCCATTGCAATCACATCCGGGCGTAGACGCAGCGTTGCTGTCACTGCCTCTTGCCCATTGGTAGCGGTACCTACGACGGTAAAATCACCAGATGCGGACAGTAATCGAACCAGTAACTCACATTGGGTACGTGAATCTTCCACCACCAGAACACGAATAGGCCGATCGTCAACAGATTTATTCATAAGGTATCATTGATATACGTGCATGTGCCATGCAACAAGCTTTTCCTCGTAGTACGAATGGCAAGAACATGCGGAATGTTCACGTCAAAACGGTATTACTGACAGGACGTACGCGGTCGCTCGAACAAACCACCATGTTCGGCTGCGACAGAACAAAGGGCCGGCACCAAAGCCGTTTTCTCTCCACATTTTCGTCTATCGCAAAAATGTGGGGTAGTAGGGGCGCAAAGGCGAACTGACCATCTCACTGGGTACCGCCTGTTATTGACTCGGAACTAGCGCCAGCAATTCATCAACATTCAACAGGAGTATGGGATAGTCTGATCTCTGTATAATACCTTGCAGTAATGCAGAAGCAACATGATTGGTCAAAGGCGTTATCTGCTGATCGTCATACTGATAAACATCATATACTTGATCGACCAGTAATCCATAGATCGGGAGACTATCACCCTGTTCATTGACTCGGCCCACAATAATAATCTGATCGTTAAGATCACATACTACTGGCGCATTAACGAGCGCTCGTCCACTCATGATAGGTATATATGATCCATGCAAATTCAGCATGCCACATACATATGACGGCGCACCAGTTAACAGTACAAGCGCCGGTACGCGCACCACCTGTAGCACAACGCTCAATGGCAAGCCATAGTGTTGATGTGCAAGGCCAAACGACACCAGGGTGTACCCGGTGTCCGGGTGCAGGTCTGGTGAACCGGGATGATAGCGGATGGGGAGACGGGTTGTGTTGATCAGCATACCATTACCTCTTACGTGATCCGTGACCAAGCCACATCCGTAGGATGAGTGGCACACCTTCATGCAGGGTTGTAAGATTTGTCTCATCGACCAGCGCACATGCCTCGCTTAACGCGTGTAGGTTTTGACTGGTATGCGCCTCGTGGGCATGTGCGTGTGGTGAAACACAGACAACTTCTAATGCTGGACGAGGATCTTGATCGACTACTTGAATGATAAAGCGTGATGTACCGCCATCAAGCAACAAGGCCCGCGCAATTTCGCTGATAGCAGCGGTGATGCGTGCCTGTTCAGGTAAGCCTAATCCAACACTGCGGGCCATCTGCCGCACCGCCTGTCGTAGCGAGATAACATCATGTTCGGTATGGACATGCAGATGCTGGTACTGCGGGAGAGAAAGTGGTTGCATATGTGTACCTCATAGTATCCCCAGTAACCGCAAAGATTCCAGCACATTCTGCTCGGCAAATATGTCTTTAGGAATATAATCGTCGGCACCAGCCTCCAGGCCACTCCTGGTATCGCGGGCTTCATCCCGATGGGTCAACATAACGATCGGAATATGGGCGGTTGTCGGGTTGACCTTCAGGGTTCGGCATAGCGTATAGCCATCCAACTCTGGGAGATCAACATCCAGGATAATTACGTCGGGCAAGGTGGTCTGTGCAGTAGCCATACCTTGCGTCCCGGTGGTAGCAATTGAGACGTGCAGACCACAACGCTGAAGTTCAAGTTGCAGGCGCATGGCCTGGGTGCGGCTATCTTCTACAATTAAAACATGCCTATTCATATTATTGCTCCTGCTTTATATCAGTTGCGCAATCGTATCCAAAAACATATGCTGATCGAACAGGCGCTTGACAATATACGCATCCGCACCAGCGGCAATCCCGCGCTCACGATCAGCCGGGGTATCTAGCGATGTGACCAGTACCACCGGTAGATGGCGCAACTCATTATCGGCACGTATGTGCATCGTGAGATCAAAGCCATTCATTCGTGGCATATCAATATCGCTCAACAGTAAATCACACCCACCATTATTGGTTAATCGCCGCAGTATGTCCAGTGCTTCTACCCCATCGGTTGCGAGACTGACGGTATAGCCGGCGGCTTCGAGAATATTCTTTTCCAGGGTACGGGTGGTGATCGAGTCATCAACGACCAGAATGTGGGCGGGGCGTTCTGGCGCAGTCGCCTCAGTGGTCAGACTGACTGTCCGATAGGTACCAATCGCAGCACGTACAATGTCAACCACATCAAGAATCGGTACCACCCTGCCATCAGCCAGCAGGGTGGCACCCGCAATAAGGCGTACCTGCTGTAGGGGCGGTGGTAACCGGTGTACTACCAGTTCTTGTTCGCCCAGCACGCCGTCAACCAGACAGGCTATCTGGCGCTCACCGCTACCGAGAATCAGTGCCAGCCGTTGCGTCTGACCAGCGTTATGATGCTGTTCTGACGATGATCTCTTTTCACCCAGCAGTTCTGCCAGGGATACCAGCGTCATAGGCCGCTGTTCGATAATCAACGCGGCATACCCCTCCAGCACCTGGATCGCCTGGGCTTCCACCTGGATAATGCGCTGCACAGCCTCAACGGGCAACGCATAGGTGGCTGCACCAACCCGCAGTAACAGTTCGTGGGAACTGGTTAACGAGATCGGAACGTGGATCGTAAAGGTCGTACCAATGCCGGGTATGCTCTGAAGGGCGATACGGCCGTTCATTCGTTCGATCTGAGAACGGACAATATCCAGACCAACTCCCCGTCCAGAGAGCTTATTCACCGTCT
The DNA here is from genome assembly GCA_937925925.1 of uncultured Chloroflexales bacterium. GTDB lineage: Bacteria > Chloroflexota > Chloroflexia > Chloroflexales > Chloroflexaceae > CAKZQX01. The sequence continues at coordinate 5,101 of CALANA010000257.1, forward strand.
GGCGGGTAGAGAAGCCCGGTAGAAAGATTAAGTCGTGCAGTTCCGCCTCGCTCATACGGGCGGCATCGGTTTCACTCAGCAATCCGTTCTGGATCGCCCGATGTCGGATCGCGTCGGTGTCCAGTCCGGCACCATCATCGGCCAGCCGGAGCGTCAGGTGATCACCGCTGACCGCAGCACAGAGCTTGATACAACTGGTGGCTGGTTTGCCACAGGCCACACGTACCTCAGGCGGTTCGACGCCATGATCAACCGCATTCCGAAGCAAATGGAGCAGCACCTCGTGCAGGCGCTCAAGCACCTGCCGGTCGGCTTCGGCACCACCATCATCCAGTTCGAGGCGTATGTCTTTGCTGGCTGCACGCGCCATTTCGCGCAACTGTAGGTGCAAGGGGGTTAGCAGTGTGGTCAGGGGCAGCATACGGGTACGCCGTACCTGGTCATGCATACGGTCGGTGACTGCTGCCAGACGTGCATGATCCTCGCTGGACAGCCGCGCCTGGATGTTCAGACGGCTATCGATTTCGATCATTAACGTGTTGAATTGCAGCAATGTGTCGAGCAGCACAACGGTATTTTGATCAGCGATAGCCTGAGCCTGGTGTTCGCGTTCCAGGGTACGCTGCTGGAGATGGTGAATCGTTGGCTGTAGCGTCGGGCGGCGCGACTGAAGGCGTTTCAGTGCTGGCTGGGCCTTGCGCCAGATCTGTCGCCAGCGTGTAGACAACTCGGTCAGCGCGTGCAGGTCGCGGGCATGCTGGCGGGCACGAATAGTGCAGGTCATCAGTTCGCCGACTTCGTTCAACAGGTTGTCGAGAATGGTGGTGGAGAGGCGCACGGTCGTATGTATATCGCTTGCCGGTGTATCGCTATGGAGCGATAAAGAACGTTCGAGCATCTCGTTTGTATCGGGCGTATGAGGAGCGTGGTCAACTATCGGCGGCAATACTGGTGTAGGCACAGGCCGGTCAGACGGCGCGACTCCCGCAGGTTGATCGTGTATATCAGCCGCGGCCATGGTGTCCCCAGACCGCTGAGCATCTGGTGGCCCAGCAGGTGTCGCCGACTCTACTATCGCACTGAGGCGTGCCAGCAACGGTTCATATGGATCGAGGCTGACCGGTTGACCGGCCACCACCTGTCCAATGATGGTGCCAATATCGTCCAGAGCAGCATAGATCGGATCGCACACATCCGGAGTCAGGTGTACCTGACCCTGGCGCACCGCGCTAAAGACATCTTCAATGCGATGAGCCAGTTGCTCGATCTCCATCTGCCCGGCGGCTCGTGCGCCACCTTTGAGGCTATGCGCCTCGCGGAAGAGCTGATCAAGCAACTGCTGGCGTTGCGGATGCTGGGGATTGCGTTCCAGTTCCAATAACAACGCACCTGCGGCCTGGCGGTGTTCGGCCTGTTCCTCCTGGAACGCGGCAAAGACCTGGGCCATAATTTCTGCATCAGTTAACATACCGGTATCCCACTTCTAGGTCGTTTCGAGACGATAGGCGGCAATCGCCTTTTGCAGTGACTGCGCCAGGGTATGCAAATCCTGGGCAGCACGCTCGGCCTGGCGTGTGCTGGCAAGTGCCTGGGTGGTGGCTTGCTGAATAGACGCCATTGCTTGCGCCACCTGCTCGACGCCAACCGTTTGCTGCTGGGCTGCTGCGGCTATCTGCACATTCGCCTGTGCTCCTGTTTCCACCTCGGTGGCAATGCGGTGAATAACCTCGCCAGCAGCGCTTGCCAGTTGCGTGCCAGCATCTACGCCTTTCGAGCCTTCTTCCGTGACGAGAACGGCAGCATTCGAGGCACGCTGGATCTCGCCGAGGATCTCACGTACCTGGCGTGTGGCCGCTTTGGAGCGCTCGGCCAGATCGCGCACATGCTGCGCCACCACGGCAAAGCTCTTGCCCTGTTCGCCCGCCCGTGCAGCTTCAATCGCTGCATTCAACGCCAGCAGGTTACTTTGATCGGCAATTTCGCTCACGGTTGTCGTAATCGAGCCAATCGCCTGCGTTTGCTCAGCCAGTGCCAGAATGGTCTGGGCGATGCTCTCGACGCGCTGGCCGATCTGGTTCATCCCGCTGATCGTCTCTTCGACCGCCTGCGTACCTTGACGAGCAATATGCAACGCCGACTGGCTATCGTGAGCCACCTGGGTTGCCTGCTGCGCCGTCTGGAGTGCAATCGCTTTCACCTCCTCAATCGTGGTCGAGGTCTGGGTAATTGCCGCCGATTGTTCCGCTGCCGATGACGCCTGTTGCGTGGTGGCAGCCAGAATTTCGGCGGCAGCAGCGGCGATATTGGCACTGGCCTGCTGCACCTGCGACGTGAGCGTGTGTAAACTCTCAACCATACCATTCAAGCCATGCCCCAGTTGCCCCAGCGCCCCATTTTGTTGCACCGTCAGGCGTTGCGACAGGTCGCCTCGCGCCACCTGTTGGACAAAGCCGAGATAATCCGCCACCACATGTTCGAGCATCTGGCGACTCTCAGCCTCGGCTTGCTGCAGGCGTTGCGCTTCGGCGCGTGCTTCCTGTTCAGCCCCCATCCGCTTCTCCAGCGCATCAGCCATGGCATTGAAACTGGTCGCCAGTTTACCAATTTCATCGCCACGTTCAAAGTCCAGACGCTGGCGCAGATCGCCATGTTCCAATGATTGCGCTGCGTGCACCAGCCGTGCCAGAGGTTGGTTCAGGATAATGCTGGCAAACAGCAGGATCAAGCCGGTGGCAATCACAGCCGCCACTATAGTCATCAGCAGACCATTCCAGGCCTGTTGATTGACGGTACTGGTATAACTGGCCGTCGGCACCCGATGTATATAGAACCAGGGCATGCTGTCCAGGCGACGCATCACGCCCTGGCTCGGTATTCCGGTCGAGCCAGCGATACCTTCAAAGAAGACCTGTTCAAGCTGGGGATTAGCACGTAACTTGTCTGCCTCGTCTTTCACATAGGTCGTGGTTTCAGTAATTTGCTCCAGCAGCATTGCTGTCTGCGGGCCAAAGCGTTGGGTCTGGATCATCTGTTGCTTGACGGCCAGCGGAAGCGGCGCAACCGGCCGATACAGGGTTTGCGGATAGGATGGATTAGCAATCCGAATCAGATGGTCGTCCAACAACACGCTATAACTGTCGGCACCGGTACTATTGGCATCCGAGGCCAGAATAGTATTGAGGTCTTCGACACTCATACGAGCATCAATCGCACCAATGACTCGTTGCCGCGAATTGAACACCGGTGCCAGCACGTGGAAAAAAGCCCGATTGATGGCATCCGTGCGGATATCAGAAATGTTCGTTTGCCCTTGCAGTGCCAGCCTCACTTCGGGAGTATCCCATAGCTGATCTTGAAATTCGCGGTTGGTGCTGACCACAACCCTGCCGTTCACATCCAGCACCGAGATATCGTCATAATGGTAGGCTTCCTTGATGATTCGTAATCGTGACACTACATCGGCAGCCATTGACCGGTTGGATCCGCTCGATAACAGGGCGGATACATTATCGGCAGCCGCCAGCACGGTGACATCGGCTCGTCGTTCATCTAAATACAATTCAATGCGTTCAATACCACTGCGTACTCGCCCATCCATATGCTTGCGAGCAATCCTCAGCAAGTTTTCACGGGTCAGGTGGTTATTAATGAACGTCAAACTCAACATAGAGACACATAAAATGAACAACGAGAAAAGTATTAACTTGCTACTAAGTGATTTTGCTGGTGATAATGATTGTAACATAGTCAAATTCCTACATGATAAGGCATATACATGTCTGTATGCTGATATGGCAATTCCAAATTAGTTATGCAGAACCGGAGTGCAGACTTTAGCTCGGATAGTACTCTTTTCAGCTTAAAACCTGGAATTCAATTGATAATTGGTATAGGCTTGCTCTATATACTCGTTCGTTCAGATCTCGCCTATTACATGGTGCCTTCAAGCCTGATGAACCTGGACATGCAACAACTGATCGACGGCGGAACAGAGTTGTGCAGATGCATCATCCTTGAAGAGATAATCGGCTGCACCCATCTCAAGCGCCCGTAACACGTTGCTTATGTGTTCGCGGTGGGTGAGCATAATGACGGGAATAGTGGCAGTGGTTCGATCCCGCTTGAGGCGTAACAACACCTGAAACCCATCCAGCGAGGGCAAATCAATATCCAGTAAGATTAAACGCGGCGGATCGATGCAGGCCTGACGCCAGCCTGCAGCACCGTCGGTAGCAATACTAACCCGATAGCGAGCGCGTTGCAGCAGCAGTTTAAACCATAGCGCCTGACTCGGGCTGTCTTCAATTACTAAAATATCTGTTTGTTCGTTCATCACTATCTCCGTTATGTATATCTATTACGACACCGAGCCTTCGTCGCGGCGGGGGTGCGGGGGCCGCAGGCCCGCACACATTTTCCCTGTCGGGGGGGGTGCGGCGAAGCCGCGCCCCCCCCCACCTCTTCAGAAGTGTAGGTTTTTTTCGCGCAACGCTCGATTTTT
>CALANA010000258.1 GCA_937925925.1 uncultured Chloroflexales bacterium
GGCGCTCTACAGCACGATCCACGGCGCAGGACGGCTGATGAGCCGCACACGGGCGGCGGGCAAGCGGCGCTGGGTGCGCGAGAAGCGCCAGCGTGTTCTCAAGGTGGTGCGGCCGGGCGAGATCAGCCGCGAGATGATGCTCCAGTGGATGCGCGAGAAGGGCATCGAGCTACGTGGCGCTGGTACCGACGAGAGTCCACATGTGTATCGCCGCCTGCGTGAGGTGCTGGACGCGCACGCCGGTACGATCCGCATCTTGCACACTTTGCGCCCGCTGGGAGTGGCTATGGCTAGCGAAGACGAGTTTGATCCGTATAAGGATTAGCGGGGGAGCGTTGGAGCGTTGGAGCGTTGGAGCGGGGGAGCGTTGGAGCGTTGGAGCGTTGGAGCGTTGGAGCGTTGGAGCGGGGGAGCGTTGGAGCGTTCAAGCGGGGGAGCGTTGGAGCGTTGGAGCGTTGGAGCGTTGGAGCGTTGAAGCGTTGGAGCGTTGGAGCGCTTGAACGCTTGAGCGCTTGAACGCTTGAACGCTTGAGCGCTTTCTTTTCCAAGTCACGGTGGTGACGAGCGTTCGAGCGTTGGAGCGCTTGAACGCTTGAGCGCTTGAACGCTTGAACGCTTGAACGCTTGAACGCTTGAACGCTTGAACGCTTGAGCGCTTGAGCGCTTGAACGCTTGAACGCTTGAACGCTTTCTGCTTCGAAGCGCCCCGCGCCACATCCCCGCCTCCTCGCCTCCTTGCCTCCTGTTCCTCTCGTTGTTACGGCTTCTCCGCCAGCGTTGTGTCCATCGAACGATCCTGCGCGATGACCGGCGCTGCATCGGCCAGTCCTCGCAGCATGTACAGCAGACCACCCGCCAGGCTCACTCCCATACGCACCACAAAGATCAAAAAGGCAAGCGACAATGCCCTTTCTGTTGTTATGTCAAGTTGACCCAGCAACACCACAAACGTGCCTTCGCGTGCGCCCAGGTTGTTGAGAAAGATCGGTATCAAGCCGATAATATCACTGATCGGCACCATGAACGCCATAAACGCAAACGACACATCCATACGCAACGCTCGCGCCAGGGCATAGTTTGACCCGATCCACACCAGTTGATAGGCAGCCGAGAGCAGCAGCGCCAGCGCCAGCGGGCCACGAGAGGCATAGTAGCTCGCCAGCGATTGCGCAATCAGCTCCAGCTTGCCGCGCCAGTTAAACATATTCGGCAGATGGAGATGCCCCAGCAGCCGGGTCAGCGGTGCCGCACACAGCGCCAGCAGCAGGCCAGCACTGGCAACTACGATACACCCGATCGCCGCCCGATACAGCTCCGGCGCATCCGCAAAGCGCTCGATACTCAACCGTAAAGCGGTCATCGCTATCACATTCAGCGCCACAAACCCGGTCAGGCGTTCAACAAAGACCGACGCGACAGCGATTGATGGGTGCCGAATGCGCAGATTGAGCTGATACATCCGCACTGCGTCACCACCGATCATTGTGGGTAAGAAATTACTAAAGAATTGCCCAATAAAATAGGTACGCACCGTCCACGGATAGGACACATGCTGACCACTGCTGCGTATCAGCACCCACCACTTCAGCGCACTGATCAGCACGCCAAGCAGTTGTAAGCCAGCCGCCAGCAGGACAAATGGCAGAATGACCGTCTGCCAGGCTACCAGCAACTGCGCTGGATCGACCTCACGTACCAGGTAGGCCAGCAACGTCACGCTGACCAGCACGCGGAGCGCCACCAGAATGGTACGCCGTCCCTGTTCTTTCATAAACCTTCCTATTGCTCCTCAACGTTCACCACTACCAACGTTCTCGTACCTGCCAGAGCTGCCGGTATTTCAGGCCCGGCACGACTGGTGACCAGCAACTGCACGCTGAGGGCCATCAGGACACCGAGATTGACCAGCACGCAAAGCACTGGCAATGGCGAACCGCGAATCCAGGCTGTGGCTGAGGGCACAAAACCATCCAGTGTGCCCAGGATATTGATCGTTGCCGTGAGCATCAGCGCCATATACGGCCAGCGTAACCAGGGATAGGCCGCGATACCCAGCGCCAGAAACGCCAGCGTCAAAAACAGATAGCGCCCGTGGATCTGGGTGGGCAGCATAAAGAACGCCAGCGCCAGGACTGCCGCACCCTGAATACGAGCGGGGCGATCACAACGATAGAGCAGCGTCACCACCACCAGCAGCGTGAATCCAGACAGCAGGAGCATACCCAGCGCACGGTAGCTCAACCCGCCAATCGCTATGGCACTGTCAGTGTCACCACCCCACAGCGTCAGCAGATACCAGACATTATAGGCACCATTGGTCAAATGCGGAAAGCGACCGACAGAGCCGAGATAGGCCTCAAGCAGTCCCGGCCCCTGCCCGGCCAGCGCCAGCGGCGTAACGGCCAGCACCAGCAACCCACCTGCCAGCATCGCCCCCTGCACCAACCCCTGCAACCCATGACGCCGCAGCGTTGCGACAAACAGGAGCGGCACGAGAATTATGGCCTGCGGCTTGATCAGCAGCGCCGTGGCCCAGCACAGCCAGCTCCAGCGCCCACTGTCCCGATCCAGCAGCATGACCGTGCCCAGCAGCGGCAACATCAACAGCATATCAACCTGGCCCCACCAGGCCACGTTCATCCACACGGGTGGGCTAAGGCTGTACAGCGCTGCAATCAGGGTTGCCTGATACACGGGTTGCCAGCGACGACTCGCAACATAGATCACGACGACCGTTGTGAGATCGGCCAGCAACGCAGGCACCTTGATCACCGTCAGCGTGACGGCGGGCAAGGGATCGAAAAAATCGCCTCCGAACGGTCGCACCAGTTGACTCAGCCCCCAGAGCAGATAGAGGCGGAACGGCACATAATCGCCGCCATACATATACGAGCCAGCCAGTCCATAGTCATGTAAAAACCACATGCGCCGTGCCGCCAGTTCCAGGTCACCCACCGGATCGGGTGCATCTAGCCAGGGCCAGCGGACGATCAGGGCCATGATCAGCAGCAGCGGGATCACTGCTACATCAGAGCGAGTCAGTGGAGCCATACGCAGGTCAACTGGATGCACGAACGGGTTGGGCGGGAACGAGCGCACCATCACAATCGCTCCCATGCTGGCCAGGGCGGCCAGGAAGCACAGCGGTGTCAGCAGACCGTAGCGCCAGCCAGTGGCGGCTTGCCATCCCAGCACGATCATGTGCAGCAACAGTATGACCAGCGCCGTCAGGTGCAGCGTCTCACCCGCCTGGCGTAGCAACGTATATCCCGCCACCGTTGCCAGCCCCAGCCCCAGCAGCACGCCGATAGGTGCCGCACCACCACCAGCCATCACGATATCACTCACCATCACTCCCAGCGTGCGCCCATCAGCCTCAAACGTTGGGGCAGACAGGGTTAGCCTCACACGTTCACCGAGTGGAGACGGCAGCAACAGGGCATACGAGCGCAGATCCGAGGTTAGCTGCAAGGAGAACTGCTCACCCGCAACCTGCACCTGTAACGGTACCACCGGACGTGGGCCAGCCGCCAGGAGTATGTGAACAACAGGGTGCCCACCAGGGTTGGGCAGGTAAATATGGCCCGTTTCAGTTGTCCACCGATAGATGCGTGACTGATCGGGCAGACGTTCCGGGTCATACAACCCGGTGTGCGGCAGCAATACCTCGGGTGCTGCCAGCGTATACCCCACTGATCGCGGTGATCGATAGGCAACCTGGGCCAGCACCAGCACGATACTCCATACCACCAGCAGCGTCACTATATCGGGCAGATACCTGTTATCGGCAACAAGGTGTCGCCAGCGTATTCTGATCGGGTGAGTCATAGAGCTTGATTATATAGCAATCCTATTATACTTGTAAACCTGGAGTCCCGGCTTTCGCCTGGACGGAGCCAGGCCAGCGTCAAGCCGGGACTCCGGTGCTTCACAACTGCTGTAGTAGGACTTATACCGTTTCGACGTGACCATTCCGTATGTTCTGGTCATGCACACGCGGTACGCGGTCGTCCATGACCAGATGGTTTTCGCCTTCGGCAGAGCGGTACTTTTTCTCTTTTTTGGTTCCACCTTTTCGCCGAAGGCGAAAAGGTGGAACCAAAAGAGAACTCCTTCCACGCGGCCGCGGACGAAACAGAGAACTGGACTATCCAGCAAACTCATAGCAGCGCTCCTTCCACGCGGCCGCGGACGAAACGTGGCGGCGCATGACCCACCGCGTACGTCCGGACAGAAGGAAGGGGAAGACGAACCAAAAGATGCGGAAGGTCGAAGTCAATTGGTATTACGCAGTCGTCCATCACCGAATGGGTTTCGCCGGAGTTTACCCCTTCGACTACGCTCAGGGCAGGCTCTGAGCGGAGCCGAATGGGGCAGAGCCGTACGTTTCCTGTTTTTTGCCCCAAATTTTCGCCATAGGCGAAAATTTGGGGCAAAAAAGCGTTTCTTCCACACTGCCGCAGGCGAAAAAGCTTGTCCCGTTCGACTACGCTCAGGGCAAGCTCTGAGCGTAGTCGAAGGAACGTGAGCTTCAAGTAACCGCGTAAGTCCTGTGTAGAATCGCTATAGAAGGGGCGCAACCGGCTGTCAAT
>CALANA010000259.1 GCA_937925925.1 uncultured Chloroflexales bacterium
TGTCGCTGGCCACGAGCGGAAGAGTTGGGTGGTCTGGGAGGAAGGCAAGGGGCCGGACATCGTGATCGAGCTGATCTCGGAGAGTACGGCGGACTTTGACCGGGGGGACAAGCAGCGGATCTACCAGAATGAGTTGCGCGTTCCGGAATACATCTGGTACGACCCGCTGAGCGGGGAGTGGGCCGGGTTTGGGCTGGAGGATGGCGTGTATGTGCCGTTGCCGATGGACGCGGAGGGTCGGCTGCTCTGCCCGCGCCTGGGGCTGGCGCTGGTGCGGTGGTGGGGCACGTACCAGGCCATCCCGGCCCGCTGGCTGCGCTGGGCGACGCTAGAGGGCGCATTGGTACTGACGGGGGATGAGCGGGCGGCAGAAGCCGAGCGGCAGGCGGCCCGCGAACGCCAGCAGGCCCGCGAAGTTGAGCGGCGGGCGGCGGAGGCCCAACGGCAGGCCGAACGCGAGCGTCAGAAAGCGGCGGAGGCCCAACGGCAGGCCGAGATAGAACGCCAGAAAGCCATCGAGGTCGAACGGCAGGCCGAACGGGAGCGCCAACAGGCCCGCGAAGCCGAGCAACGCGCTGCAGAGGCCGAGCAACGCGCCGCTACAGCCGAGCAGCGCATCGCTGAATTGGAACGCCGCTTGGCTGAGTCGAGACGTGGTTCAATTGACGGAGCTTAACATGCATGCTACTTCAAGGAGAAAATGATGCCAGCTAGAGTTCATCCTCGTGATTGGGATTATTATTTTCGACGCAATGCACCGCAACGCGGTGGGCCGTTACAAGCCTTCATCCATATGTTCGTCCTGATCCTTCTTGTAGGACTGTTGACATTTGGCATTATCTTTGCCTTGCGCTACAATGAAGAACGCTTGAGCCTGCTGGCTGAGACGCAGGCGGAGCAAGCGACCGCTGAAGCGGAAGCGGCGACACTTAATCCTGCCGTAGAAGAGGCGGATGCCCCACCCATCGCGCAGACGCTGGGAAGCGGTAATGTTGTGGCATCTGGCAATTTGCGCCGTGAACCAGGAGTCGTTACGCCCGAAACGGTGATTGGTCAGATCTGTTCTGGTGATTCAATCGTGTTTCTCGATCAGCAAACTATCAATGGTGCGATCTGGTATCGCATTCGGGTTACGAATCTGGCTGCCAGTTGTGACCCGCAGCGCGTTGGGCCAAACACCGAAGGCTGGGCGCATAACTCGCTTTTGAGTGCGCCAGCACCGTAGGTGTGAAATTATGATGCATATCTACCCTGGGGCACTCCATATTCATACTCACCACTCGGACGGAACTGGCAGCTTTCCAGAAGTGATTGCTGCTGCCCGTGCCGCTGGTTTGCGCTGGATTATTGTCACCGACCACGATACGCTGGTCGGACGCTCTTTTGCGGGCTGGCATGACGATCTGCTGGTGATCGTCGATTATGAAATCACGCCGGATCGTAATCACTTTCTGGCTTTGAATGTCGATCAGGTGGTGGACAACGCGCTGGCACCACAGGATTTTGTTGATGAGGTCTATCAACGCGGTGGTTTCGGCATTATTGCCCATCCTGATGAGCAGATACGCAATTCTTTTAAGGATATTTACCGCTGGGATGACTGGGCCATCGATGGGCCGCGTCAGCGTGATGGACACACGGTCGGGTTGGAGTTATGGAACCTGATGAGCGACTGGGGCGAGCATTTGACCCAACGCAACAAGGTTCTCAACGTTTTTATCCCCCGTTTAGGCTTGAGCGGGCCGACACCGGCCACGCTGCACTGGTGGGATCGGCTCAACATGCATGGGCGGCGCACCTTTGGCGTGGGCGGCGTCGATGTGCATGCCTTCAAACATCGTGTGCCCTGGGGCACAATCGAGGTCTTCCCTTATCGCTGGATGTTTGGGACGCTGACCAACTACCTGCTGCTCGATACGCCGCTTGCTGCCAGTAATGCGCAACAGGCAACGCAGCAAGTGTATACTGCTCTGGCAGGTGGGCATAGCTACTTTGCCAACCGGCTTGATGGCGAGGCCGATGCAGCGCTCTTCTATGCTACACGCGATGATCAACGCTGGAACATCGGCGACAGCCCGACTGTGGCGGCTGGCCCGCTGACGCTCGTGGCTGATGTTGGCCGCCGAGCGTTAGTACAACTGATCTACAACGGGCGTATCCTCGCTCGCGGCAAACGTACCCTGTGTCAGCAGGTCAATGCACCAGGCATCTATCGCCTGGAGGCGTATCACGGTGGGCGTCCCTGGCTCTATACCAATCCGATTTTTATCCATTAATTAATGTATCAACAGCAGCACTACCAGCACTAGCACCACAAACAGCGTACCCGCTACCGGCCAGGAGCGCAACCAGCGTTCCATCCGCACCAGGTCGGGCCAGCCAGATATGTTCTGGCGATACACCGACCAGCGCCGAGTACTGTGATGCCATCCGGCTTTCCAGCGTGGTTCAACGACCAGTTGCCATCCTCTGCGGAGCGTATGCAGGAACGCAATCACCAGAACGAGAACGTCTCCTTCTGGTATAACCAGTCGCAAAGCGTTACCCGTTCGTTGTTGCCAGAGCCTTTGCCCATAGTAAACCGCCGCGACGATCAGTGCCCCTATCACTGGCGGCCACAGCGCACTGAAGGCCAGTGTCCGGTTTATGGCATCCAGTAGGCCAGACGGCAGCACAAAGAACCAGCCCAGCATAAGTGCCAGCAGCGTCAGCCACGACAGCCACATCCCTGGTGGCAGGCGCTTCCCGGCATCGCACATCCGTGGCCACACTGCCAGCAAAAAGCGGCCCATAAGCAGTGTCGTCGCCACTGCCGAGAGTTGCAACAGCAGCGACAGCCATCCTGGCCATGGTGGCAGTGCGATATACGTTGCATCCTTCAAAAACACTTTTGCAATCGCCCCGCTACTCAGGGGTGCCCCGGCCATCGCCAGTGCTGCCAGTATCGTCCCTACACCCACAAGCCAGATGTGCCACACCCGACTGGCCCCTGCCGCCATGCCCACACTCAAGAACAACGCACCCTTCGTCAGCGCATGATGGGTGGCATAGATCATGATTGCGGTCAATATCAGCGACCGCTCCGTCGGCACCATCAGGGCCACCGCCAGGGCGATGGTCATCAATCCCATCTGGCTGATGCTTGAATAGGCCAGGATAGTTTTAGGATCAGGTTGGGTCAGGCCAATGGCTACGCCATAGAACGTTGCTCCCAATCCCGCCAGCATACACACCGTCCCCCACTCAGGTAGCGCCACCGCACCCAGCGGCAGGAATAGCAGCCACCCCAGCAGGCCGGCCTTGATCATCGTGCCACTCAGCACGGCACTGGCTGGCGTCGGTGCCGCAGGGTGAGCCAGTGGCAACCACATATGCAGCAACAGGGCACCTGCTTTTACCCCAAACCCTGCCAGGAACAGGCCAATGATCAGGTTGCGATTGGGTGCCTGTGCAATTGCCAGCGGTACCAGTTCGAGGTCATAGCTGGCGGTAGCTACCGCCGTCAGCAGCAGCGCCGGTAGTAGCAGCGCCTCGCCCATGATCACCAGGATTAAGTAGATCCGCGCCGCCCGCAACGCCGTCGAACTGCGGCTGTGAGCCACCAGTCCATAGGCGGCAAAACCCATGACAGTAAAGAACAGATAGAAGCTGACCAGATCGCGTGCGAGTAGCACTCCCAGGTTGCCACCCAACGTTAGCAGGTAAAAGCCCCAGAAGCGGTTGAGCGCCGGATCACGGGCCATATATGCCTGTGCATACAGCCCCGCCAGCAGCCACAGCGTCGCCGTAAACAGTAGAAACACCCGTGTTACGCTGGTCAGGCCCAGACGCATACCCAGCAGCAGAGAAGTTTCGACGACAACCTCTCTGCTGGCAACGATGGCCAGCAATAATGCTGGTGCGGCAGACCATGCGGCCAGTCTGGGCATAACTGGCCGCAAGCGCGGCAGCGTGATTAACAGCGCCAGCAGTAGCGGCAAACTGACAACCAGCAACCAGGGTGCGGGCGTTGTTAGCGCAATGTTCATGGCGTAACCACTTGCGGCAGCGACACCAGTTCGCGGGCGGCGATCAATTCTGACCATTGCAGTGGACTGAAAGCAGCACTGGCAAACAGGCCGAAGATCAGTGTGAGCAGGGCGGTCGTCAGCGTCGGCAACAGCAAGAGCCAGCTGGTTTCAAAGCGCCCTGGCGCAATCTTGTCGATAAACGGGCCATCGGGTGTCCTGAACCAGGCTGCGTAAACAATCGGCAGAAAATAAGCCATATTGAGCAGCGTACTGGCAATCAACACCACCATCACCCAGGTCTGGCCAGCTTCCACCGCGCCCATGCCGAGGTACCACTTGCTGATAAAGCCAGCAAAGGGTGGCAGGCCGATCATGCCCGCCACTGCGATGCTGAAGGCGACCATCGTCGCTGGCATACGTCGTGCCACACCGTTCATCTGGCTCACGTGTGTGATGCCCAGTGTATCGGCCAGAATGCCAGCACAGAAAAACAGCGTAATCTTCATAATCCCCTGATGCACCAGATGCACAATGCCACCAATGGTCGCCACCGACCCGACAATCGCCACACCGAGCGTAATATATGAGAGCTGACTCACCGTTGAATAGGCCAGGCGGCGCTTCAGATCATCCTGTACCAACGCTCGCAGCGAGCCATAGATGATTGTTGTGGCCGCAACAATACTGAGTGGCAGCAGTACGCTCAGTTCTTGCGCCAGTGCAATCCCAAAGATCTCATACACCACGCGCACGACTCCGAACGCACCGGCCTTGACTACCGCCACCGCATGTACCAGCGCACTGACCGGGGCCGGGGCTACCATCGCCACCGGTAGCCATCCGTGTAAGGGAAACAGCGCCGTTTTTACGCCCAACCCGGCGATCAAGAGGACAAACATTGCTATCAGTGTGGTCGCGCTGTATTCTGCCTGTAACCCGGCCAGTGCGCCACCTTCGGTAAACTCCACCGGGCCGACCAGCGCCTGAAGCCACACGATACCAAGTAACAGCACCGCTCCCCCGGTGACAGCGTAACGGAGATAAGTCCGACCGGCAGCAAGTGCCTCCCGTGTCTGCCGATGCACCACCAGCGGATAGGTGGCGAGGGTGAGTGTCTCATAGAAAAAGTAGAAGGTGAACAGGTTGCCCGCCAGTGCCAGGCCGGCCGTCGAGGTAACGCTCAGGCCGAAGAAGCCATAGAACCGGCTGTGGTGCGGCAGGTTGCGCATATAGCCAATCGCATAAATCGTCGTCACCAGCCACAACCCCGCCGACAATCCCAGGAACAGCATCGCCAGTGCATTGGCTCGCAGCAAAAAGTCGATCCCTGGCGCAATGGCTACACGCAGTTCATACGACTCACCGGCGTAGATGCCCAGTAACATGATTATCACCAGGATCAGCTTGACGACCTCGGCTCCCAGGTATAATCCGATCCGCAACCTGGCCCGCGTATCACGCAGAAAGAAGAGCAGGATACTGGGAACCATCGAGCTTGATATCACCAATAATGGTAAGAGTGTGGAAAACCGCATGTTTTTGAATGCATTCTAACAATCAAACGTTCTTATACCAATTGACTGAAACATTCTGCATACGCCGAAATCCCCACATGGGCGCAGGCCGCAGGCCCGCGCCTCCTCAGCGATGACGCAGTCTCGTTGGAGGACGCATGGCAAGAACATTTGGCAGAGCAGTACTGTTTCTGTTTTCCACCCGAATTCTCACCTACGCCGAAAATGTAGAGGGAAAGAACGCGTTTCTTCCCCGCCGACGCAGGTGAAGAGGGCATAGCGCTTCTTGCTCGCCGTAACGCCTGGAAAGTAAAGAAACGCTCCAATGTTCATCCCTAAAACGGTGCCCCAATCCGAAGCAATGCGATCAATGGCGTCGCCGTCACACCCAGGACAAACACAAACACCGCCAGTGCCAGTGCAGACAGTTCGGTGGTAAGCGTCACCGGTCGCGCCTGTTTGCTGTCGGCAATGGACTGTGGCTGATCCAGCAACATACGGCTCAACACCATAAAGACATAGCCCGCCCCCAGCAGACTGCCAGCCAGTATCACCACCGCAAACCACCACTGCCCGCTGTTCAGCGCCGACGTGAGCAACAGCCACTTGGCAATAAAGCCGCCGCTGGGTGGCAAGCCCATCAGATTAACCCCGGCCACAGTGAAGGCCGCGACTGAGAGTGGATAGCGCCGAAACGTACCCGGCAGATCATCCAGTCGATCACTACCGAGCGCATACACGAGTGTTCCAGTCGCCATAAATGCCGCGGCCTTGGCGCAGGCATGGGTCAGTGCAAAGTATACCCCACCGCTCCAGGCATCCAACCCTATTTCCGTCATCCCATTGCTCAACGGGAACAACAAAAACAGATAGCCAATCTGGGCCACGGTAGAGAACGCAATGAGCAGTTTGAGTTGCTGTTGTCGTAAAGCCAGGATCGACCCCCACAAAATGCCCACTGCACCCAGTGCGCCCAGAATCTGGGCGACGGCGGGAGTGGCAATGGCTGGAAACACATCAAACCAGAGCCGCAGCACCATATAAAAGGTCGCCTTCACCACCAACCCGGAGAGTAATGCACTGACCGGAGCGGCAGCGCTGGCGTGGGCTGGTGGCAACCAGAAATGCAGCGGAAACAGCGCCGTCTTGAGCGCCAATCCCAGCATGATCAGCGCCAGCGCCAGGCCACTGCTGGGATTGGATAGCATGCGCGTACCAAGGCTGTTTAGTTCCAGTGTACCAGACGCGGTATACAGCAGCGCCACCCCCAATAGAAACGCCAACGATCCTAGAAACGAGGCCAGCAAATAGCGCATCCCTGCCACTATCGCTGCCGGCTTGCCTTCCAGTGTTACCAGGGCCACTGCTGATAGACTCAGAATTTCTAGCCCGACATACAGATTGAAAATATCAGCAGATAGAAAAATGACATTGAGCGCCGTCCACAAAAACATCCATAACGGCCAGAAGAAGTAGCCTCCGACAGCACTGCCAGCACGTGGGCCTTGAAACACATAGCCCATAGCGTACACACTGGTACTGGCACCTACTATCGTGGTCATAATCAACATCAGCACGCTTAAGCCATCGGCATGGAGTGCAATGCCCAGCGGCGCTTCCCAACCGCCCACTGCATAATACTGTTCGCCATGCTGCAACACCTGGCGTGTCAGGCCAGCCACCGCCAGCGTGATCGCGCTTACCGTCACCAGGCTGATCGTTGCCGCCCCACCGCGCTTAAACAGAAAGGTGAATATCGTCCCGATCAGCGGCAACAGGATCGGCCACACGATCCAGGTCTCGGCTATGTTCATCGTTCCTCGCTGCGATGGGCGCTGCCTCCACCGGCGCATCCATCCAGAGTAAAGCGGCTACGCCCGTTGCGGCCACCACGCGGCGAGTTAACGCCAGTGCGAACGCGGTCATGCTGACGCTGACCACAATACCAGTCAGCACCATGGCATGGGGCACCGGATCAGGGATCGCATGCATATCACGCCGGGCAGCACTTACCAGCAGCAGAAAGATGCCGCTGCTCATAATATTCATCGCCAGAATTTTGCGTACCAGATGGGGATGAACAATAAATCCGTACAGGCCAATACTGAAGATTAGCACGCTTGCCAGTCCATAGATCTGAAACTGGCTCATCTACCGTTCTCCTGTCGCCTCTTAGACCACTGCGGTTTCAAAATATCCTCTCTGCTAACCATATGCCAATCGCTACCTGACTGATGGGTCAACCCGGGGTCATAAGACGAGTTCACGTTCGGTATACAGGCTTCAGCCTTCATCATTCATCGTCTCAAAACTGGCGGTCTCGGGGATTGCGCCAAAAAAAAGGAGCGCCAACGTTCCCCCAATCGAGATCGTCAGAACGCTCTCCAGTACCAGCATCAATGCATAGGCCTGGTTACGGGGATACTCCAGAAACTGGTTGCCCACCACCAGCGTCCCACCCGCAATCACCACAAACACGGCCAGTCCCAACACCGCCACAACGCGCAACGGCCAGCGCTGACGCGGGCGGATACCAATCATAGAAGCCAGCAGGAGTAACACCATCGCTGCTGCCAGCACCGATCCGCCCTGAAAGGCACCACCCGGCCGGGCCGAGCCGATCCAGGTGATATAACCTGCTACCAGAATCATCACCGGCGCAAGCAATCGCACCAGATGCGCCAGCACTGGCGTCTCAGCTACATACCGTGCGTGACCAGTGCGTAGCGGTACAACATGCAATGACCAGACAGCTACCACTGCCAACAGCAGCACCGCGATTTCCAACAACGTATCATAGCCGCGAAAGTTCAGTAAAACAGCAGTGACCGGGTTCGTTACCCCACTATTCGGGAGTTCGCGCTGCACCTCGGTCGTCAGGCCCACGGGTTGCGCGGGCAGGGCAATGACGGCCTGAAGCAGGAATATTCCAAATATTGTCACCAACAGCCCTGGTAACAGGTGGGTAAGCCAGATCGCGGTTAGTTTAAGCATTTTTATCCTGATCTCGTTCTCCCGCAGCGGACTGACTGGCATCTGACTCGATGGTATCCCGACTCCCAATGCGCCCCAGTGTATCCAACAACAGCGCCCCGGTCAAACCGGCTCCAATCGCCGCCTCGGCCAGCGCTACATCGGGGGCGTGCAGCCGCACCCAGATGATCGCAATCAACAGGCCATAGGCAATAAACAATGCCACGGCCTTAAACAAATCGCGGGTGTGCAGGACAGACCAGGCCAGCACAGGTAACCCGGCCGCCAGTACCATATCAAACACCCAGGCACTGACCGTCATGAGCGTCGCCAGCGTTGTACGTGATCATACAATGCCGCATTAGCGATCAAATGCGCGGCTGTCGCACTCGTCACCAGTACCAGCAACCAGATAAGCAACAACTTGAGTGCAATAACCCACGATCCGCTCTGGATGGCTAACCCCAGTACGGTCAATCCCAGGCCAACATTATCAGCCTTCGTCAGGGCGTGCAGCCGGTTGTACACGTCTGGAAACCGCAACAGGCCCAGCGTGCCAGCAAAAAAGAAAAACGCCCCGATCAGCAGCAGTGCGGTAGATAGCCAATCCCAGATAGTCATCTCAGCGCTCCCCGTTCTCATCAGGCACAATCCATGACCGGCGCACGAAAGCAACGACCGTCAACCCACCAAGCAGTGCAAAGACCAGCGCCACATCACGCAACGCCGGTATGCCCATGCCCTGTGCCAGCAGTAGCAGCATCGCCACACCGGTGGTACCGAACAACTGTGCCGCCAGCATACGATCCGCAGGCGTCGGCCCCTGCAAGACACGCACCAGTCCTAGCAAGACGTTCAATAACAAAAACAGCGCAATGCTAAAATAGAATACTTCCACTATAATCCTTCATCACACGAGCTACGCGGTCGTCCATTACCAGAAGGTTTTCACCTGCGGTAGAGCAGTACGTTGTCTCTTTTTGGGTTCCCATTTTCGCCTCCGGCGAAAACGGGAACCAGAAGAGGGTCTCTTCCACGCGGCCACAGGCGAAAAGGGCATGGGATCCAAGCCACCGTGTAACTCGTATTAATAATGAATGATCGAGGTACGTGGCAGCACGTTACTGTTCGATCGCGATCTCAAACAACTCAGCCACCACCGCTTCAACCTGTTGAAGTGACCGCTGCACATCCATGCGTCCGTCGAGAACGTGTACCTGTAACAGCATAGGGTGCAATGCAACACTGAGTGTCCCCGGCAACAGGCTGATGGTGTTCATCAGCACGATCTGCGCCGGGCCAACAGGTACCCGCAGACGATACTCAATCAACTGCGGGTGCAGGGGTAGCCGTGGGTCGATCGCCCGCAGGGCTACATCTATACCGCCACGTAGCGATTGCCATAGGAAAAAGCTGATAAACCGCACCAGGCCGACCGGATGCCAGAACTGACCTGCCTCCGGAGCCAGCCACAGGCTGGTCGCGGTAGCCGCAGCAATCACTGGTAGCCCGTACCACCACCCCTTTCGATCGCCTTCGAGCAGAATCCACCACAACAAGGCCAGCGCAATTGCTCGCCATAGACCCTGGCGGACGAATGAACGTACCGTCCTGTCAGATGCAAACAATCTCGTGCGCCCTAACTTCATCGTTCAGTGTGCATCCTTCCGCAGTTCCGGCAGCAAGCCAGCCGGTCGAGGGGGGTCGCCCAGGCGACCATAGAAATACAGAAACATGTCGCGTACCACGGCGGCGATCGGGGCCGACAGGATAATGCCTACCAGACCCAACGTCTGTCCCAATACCACAAACAACACCATCAAGATCGCCGGGTGAATTCCTACACTCCCCCCCACAATACGCGGAACCAGAAAATTATTCTCCAGTTGCTGGATGGTAATGTACAGGATCGTCACGGCCAATCCCGTTGTCGGCGAGTCAAAAAACCCCAGAATAATCGCCGGAATAGCCCCGATCACCGGGCCGATAATGGGTATCAACTCCGTTACACCAGCAATAATCGCCAGAATAAGAATAAAATCAACCTTAAAGCCGAACAGGCGCAGTATAAACAGGCCAAGTCCCGCACACACCCCTACGACGAATCCCAGGAACAACTGCCCGCGAATGTAACTGCTAAACACGCGATCAACCATCTTGATCATGGCCCAGAAGTCCGCCCGCATCCAATCAGGTAACATGGTGTTAAGCCTGGATACACCAGCCTGCTCATCCTTCAAAACATAGAACAACCAGAAGGGGACAATAAAAAAACCAAGGACAAATGTCACCGTGTTGACAATCTGCAACATACTGGTGAGCAGAAATGTGCCAACCTCTTGCATATACGTCGTCAGGTTGCTTTGCAAGGTATCCACCATCTGGGTGATACCCTGATTGAGAGGTTCCTGAATAGAGATCGGGACGGTACGCTGGTACCTGTCCAGCAGTTGTGCCATATCCTGCTCAATTTCTTGCAAGGTAGGAAAGGCTCCAATAAAATTACCAGCCTGAATAACCAGAGGTGGTACCACAAACGCCACAAATGCGACGAACAGAATATGGCCGATCAGATACACGCCGAGGATGGCAATCACCCGTGGTACGCGTTGTTCCAGCCAGTTCACCAGCGGTAAGATCAGGTAGGCAATCACCAGTCCAATCTGAAACGGCAACAAGACCGAGCGGTTGTTCCAGAACAGCCATCCAAGGGCACAGAGGGCAATCCCAACCAGCATCCAGCGCAGAACGCGGCGGAGGGTGATCCTGGATGGTGCCAATGCCGAAGGTGGTTCGCTGCATTCAGCCCTGGCTGCATCCGGATCGACGCCGGGTGGTACACCTGGTTCCGTCAGCGAATAACCTTCTGAATGAACAAAATTACGTGTTTCGGTACTCATGAAGCGTGAGCGTGCGATACTCCCAGACAACCATCAGGTGTGCTTCACACGCGGTATGGTTGAACATAGCCGGGATGGGACACAGGATTATGTGCCAGCTATTATAGCTGAGATTGACAGGGGATGCCACCTCCAACCAGTACGTACCTGTTTACACACGGGGGAACACGTACGCCTGGGAGCGCGGGCGTCTCGCCCGCCGGCGCACATGCGTGGGCACGCGGCCCGCACTCCCAGGAAAAAAAGAAACGCTGACAACAGCGCTTACCCCCAGATGGAAACAGGTACACCCGTACTGGCGAGCGCACATAGAATGTGCTACCAGCGCTGGTTGGGTTAGCGTTCGTCGCGATCGCTGATAGTACTTACCGTGAGGACGATAGCTGGATGGGGACTGGTATTGATCCATTGATAGGCCAGGTCGTCACGATAAAACAGGGTATCACCCTCATTTAACACATAATCTTCTTCACCAAGGTGATAATGCAACTGGCCGTGCAAGAGATACAGCATTTGACTGCCGCGACCAGAAAAGCCTTGCTGTCCACTGCCCGGTTGCGCTTCTATCAAACGTGCTTCCATATCGCTGTTGGGGGGCAACAGCGAGTACACCTGTACCGAGGCATCATCCAGGCTGAGCTTGACCCGCTCTGTCCGCTGTACCACCTGGCCCGCCTGCTGGTTATCTTCACCTTCAAAAAAGTGCGTCATCTGTACATTGAAGAACAATGCCAGTTTGCGCAGGTTTGCCACCGAGATATTGACTTTATCGCGCTCAAGCCGACTCAAGAACGAAGGCGTCAATCCAGAACCATCCGACACTTCCTGAAGGGTCAACCCCCGTTCTTGTCGTAATCGACCGATTTTTTGTCCTAACGATGTTGCCACTGGATCAACAACCTTGATTTATTCGACGATCAGCTTTTTGCATTATACTTCAAAACAAAAGTTTTTGTCAAGACCTTGCACAGGTTTTCTATTCTGTAAATCCTGCATTATAACAAGATACGGCACGATTTAGAATCACACGTTCGGTAAAGTTCAAGTATGTACTTTTGTCTGTAATGTCAAAGTCGCCAAAACCGGTTCACGAGATTGGCGAATGACTATGCTATAATTTACAGCAGGTAGGCGGTGGGGGATGGATGGAACACCATGGCGGGGCAGTTGTCTATGAATAGAGCCAGGCATACGGCCACGAATGTGGAAATTGCATGCACGATATAGACCGTGCTATCGTCAGCAGATGATCAAGATTGACCGGATCATCCGTCGTTACGGGCATACGCAGTGTACGTTTTGTCATCTATACGAGGTACGCGGTCGTTCGTACATACCGTCTTTTTGGCCTTCAGCAGAGGTGAACATTGGCAACCAGAAGAGTGCCTCTGCCACACTGCCATACGCGAACAAAAAAAGCGGATGGGATGGAAGCGACCGTATACGTCCTGTACTATACTGGCGGTGGCTCCCATCTTCATAAGCGTCCCATATCAGCCTTTTGAAGGGTCTCAGGATGCATATGCTACGACCAGGAAGGTATCGTGAATAAGCTCATGCCACGCACCTGTGCCTATTGTGGTGCAGCACTGCTTGCTACGTCGCGCTACTGCCCGGAATGTGGACGGTTGGTTGCGTCCCCGATCGAGCGCGATGTTGTGTTGTCTGGGGGCAAGCACCTCCACGTCTCACAGAATATGCTCAGTCTGCGCGACCTGTTAACCGTGGTCGAATCGGGTGTAGCCTGGTGGCAACAGCACTATGACCAGAGTGAGACGGTTGATCGTGAGCGAGCCGCCGCTGCTATCAACGATCTCTCCCGTATTCTCACGAGCCTCTCACAACAACTGGCCCAGGGGCGCGAAACTGTGCGTATCACCTCGCGTTTGCCCGTCCAACGTGCCTACAGTGTGGCCTGCCCCGTGTGTGGTCGCGGCAATCGGGCCGAGGCCCGCTTCTGTATCGGGTGTGGGGCGCGGTTGCCGGTTGACGCGGCAGCATCAACCGCTCTGCTCCGTGGCAACCATGGGTTGCGTCTGCACGTTGCCTCCCGGAGCGATGTAGGACAGGCCCGTCAGAACAACGAAGATACGTGCTTGACCTGCACGCTCACAGCGGCGACAGGCACTCGTGTTCATTTGCTGCTGGTTGCCGATGGCATGGGCGGCGAACATGCCGGTGAGGTCGCCAGTCGCCTGGCAAGTGACACCATTCAGCATACCCTGACCACAGCGTTACGGCAGACACTACCGGACAGCGATGCCACCTGGCAAGAACTGCTACGAATGGCACTGGTGAGTGCCAATCAACGTGTCTATGCCGAAGCACAGGCCCACCCCGATCAGCGCGGTATGGGTACAACGCTCACTCTGGCGGTGGTCGCTAATGAGCGTCTGTATCTGGCGCATGTTGGCGATAGTCGTGGCTATCTGCTCAACGCCACTGGTGTTACTGATGATGGGGCACGCCTGCTCCAACTTACCCTGGATCATACTCTGGTGGCCCGTCTGGTTGATATTGGGCAACTGACACCTGATCAAGCCAGCACGCACCCCTATCGGAGTATGCTCTACCGTGCCCTGGGTACCGATCCCGTCGTCGATGTCGATACCAGTAGTCAACCGCTTGAGTCCGGCGACATACTATTGCTCTGTTCTGATGGTCTGACTATCCACGTCACTGACGATGAACTGGTTGATACCGCCCTGAACTATGCAGACCCGGAACGCATCTGCACCCAACTCATTGCTCTGGCTAATCAGCGCGGTGGACAAGATAATATTAGCGTTATTGCCGCAAAAATTGAGGGAAGCTAACATGCCAATCTGTCCTGCCTGTGGGAGTGAGAATCGTGCGAGTGCCCGTTTTTGCTGGAACTGCGCTGCCCGGTTACCGGAGCCGTTCCCCATTCAGCTACCAACTAGCGCTCCGCGTCCCACGCAGGAGGATACTTCCTGGCTGGCTGCAACCCTTCTGTGTGATGAATCGTCTCATGCCATGGTGCAGGCATCTGGTGTACCGACAACACCACGGTCGGTATTGCCAGATAGCCATCAGGAGTATGCAATGGATCAAGCTCAAGATCAAACGCAACCCATCGGGCCAACGCGCATCGGTGGACGGTACGAAGTCATTTCAGACGATGCTCTACCTGCCATTACCGTCAAAGACTGCCAGCCATGGCGACGGTGCTGGGCATGTGGCTCACTGGAGAATGAGGAGGGCGTGTCCTTTTGCACCAATTGCGGAGCCGCGCTGGAGGAGCGCGCCTATGACGGCATCCTTGTGCCAGCCGACACAGATACCGGCATTGTCCTGATTCCAACGATTGAGGATGAAGCAGCCCGTGCGATCTTACCCACGATCTGGGATCGCGTTGAGGAAGATGGACAGGTGCTTATTCTCCAGTGTACCGACAGCACGGAACCGGTGGTAGTTCCACTGGATGAACTGGCCGCCTTGCGCCTGGGATTGCATCTGGCACACTTGCTTGAGGTGTTGCATGCCCAGGGGCTGGCATTGGGGCCAGTCGATCTGGCCGATCTGGAGGTGACTGCTGCCGGGCAACCACGGCTACACAAAACGCCCCACCTGCGTCGCTTTACCTCAGACGAGTCTGCCGATGCGATACGCACCGATCTGCATGAACTGGCCGGGTTACTGGCAACAGTGACCAGCACACCGCGCACCACGCAACGCCTCAGCGAGGACGCAGCGTTGAACGCGCAAGAAGAGTTGGATCTGGCACTGATTTTGTATCAGGTGCGTACGGACGCGATTACCACTGCTACTGATTTAGCCGTTCGCTTGGAGGCGTTGCTGAGCGAACAAACTCGACCGTTGCCGTTATATCAGCAGGTAGGTGCCTATTCAGATACCGGTATGGTGCGTGACCATAACGAAGATAGCTTCCTGGTACTCAACCTGTCGATGGACAATAATGCCGCCCGCCGCGCCTGCGGGTTCTATATTGTGGCCGATGGTATGGGGGGGCATGCCGCTGGCGAAGTGGCCAGTGGCCTGGCGATTCGTGGCGCCTCCGAAGTGCTGCTACGTGAATATCTCACACCCACACTCGATCTGAATGCGGATTATGATCAGGAGGCCGTGCAAGCAATCGTCCATCGGGCAATCATGCAAGCCAATGAGTATGTCCTGCGTGAAGGCCAGGCGCGCGGGAACGATATGGGCACCACGCTGACGATGGCGCTGGTGGTGGGCGATCGGGTGATCATTGGGAACGTCGGTGACAGTCGGGCCTATCTCTATCGAGATGGGACATTGCGCCGGATCAGCAAGGATCACTCGCTGGTGATGCGCCTGGTTGAACTGGGCCAGATTACCGAGGATGACATCTATAGCCATCCACAGCGCAATGCTGTCTTACGTTCGCTTGGTGATAAACTCGATATTGAGATTGATCTCTTTTACGAACGGGTGCATGCGGGCGATGCCTTGCTGCTCTGCTCTGATGGACAGTGGGAAATGACGCGTGACCCGGAAATGGTACGCATCCTGGCTGCCCATGCTGATCCACAGCAGGCCTGCCAACATCTGGTTGCAGCAGCGAATCAGGCTGGTGGTGAAGATAATATTACCTCTGTCCTGGTCAAGTTTGAATGATAATAATCACCATCACCTGCCAATGGAGGAAGAAGACGAATGGCTGATAGTGTCAAGCTTGTTTGTACCTGGGGCCGCGCTCCACTGGTTATCAGTGCCACCCCACAGGTCAATTATTTACTGGTGGAAGCGCATCCGGTTGCACCACCGACGACGACTGCCCCGCTTAACTTTTGTATGGTACTCGACCGTTCGGGATCGATGCAGGGTGCCAAACTTGCCAGTATGAAGGCGGCTGCACAGCGAGCGGTGGATACGCTCACGCCACAAGATATTGTGTCGCTGGTTATTTTTGATGACACGGTCAAGGTGGTGGTACCCGCAACCCCAGCCGGCGATAAGACGGCACTCAAGGCGCAGATCGATACGATCGAGGAAGCTGGCGGAACCGCGATGTCGCTGGGTCTACAGGCTGGCCAGGCTGAGTTGCAAAAACATCTTGCCCCCGATACGATTGCACGCATGCTGGTCTTGACCGATGGGCAGACCTGGGGGGATGAAGAGACCTGCCGGGCGATTGCCCGTAGTCTGGGAGCCGCTGGCGTGCGTATGACGGCGCTGGGCCTGGGCAGTGAGTGGAATGAGCAATTGCTGGACGATCTGGCCGAGTTGACCGGCGGTACATCCGACTATATTGCCGATCCACAGCAGATCGATAGCTTCTTTCAGCGGGCCGTTCAGGAGGCGCAGGGCACAGCCATCCGCCAGGTACGGCTTATGTTGCGCATGGTGCGTGATGTTACGCCGCGTGCAGTCTATCGCGCTACGCCAACCATCGCCAACCTGGGCTATCAGCCCATTGGTCAGAATGAGGTTCAGGTGACGTTCGGTGACATTGCCTATAATGCCACCAGCAGCGTCGTTCTCGATCTGCTGATCCAGCCGCGTGCTGTCGGTTCATTCCGCATTGCACAGGCTGAACTGCGCTTTATGCCTGTCGGTCAGGCGACAGAACAAACGCTGAAACAGGACATCTTGCTCGATTTTACCACCGATGCCCAGGCCGGCACGTATGATCCACGGGTGATGAACCTCGTGGAAAAAGTGACCGCATTTAAGTTGCAAACACGAGCGCTGGCCGAAGCCGAGGCGGGCAATCTGAGTGGGGCAACGCAGAAGTTACGGGCGGCTGCCACGCGCTTGCTCGATCTGGGCGAACTTGATCTGGCAGACAAGGCCCAACAGCAGGCCGATCAACTGGAGCAGGGAGCAGGCTTGAGTGCAGAGACACAAAAGGAGCTACGGTACGCGACCCGGCGGTTAACGCAGAAACTGGAAGAATAGGCACCCCCCATGGTGTCGAACGCTCATATGGGTACCTATTGAACTATCTGGGCGTTGCGAAGGAGGATACTTTATGATTATCTGCCCAACTTGTGGCGCACAGAACGATCCCGGTAATCGCTTCTGTGATCAATGTGGGACACGACTGGAACCAGCGCTAGCAAAAGGCCCGATGGTGGCACCAACCTTGCCAGCGTCGGAGGTTGCCTTGCAGCCAGCGTCAGCGGTTGCGCCCGTTGCAGCTTTGTCATGTCCCAACTGTGGCGCAGCGGTAATACCTGGTCAGGCGTTTTGCGACGAGTGCGGTTTTCCACTTAATACGACGGTAAGCGATACGGTTGCCAGTGAAGCGCCAACATTGGTGTATATGCCCGAAGATGACACAGCAACAGCCGCTGCGGATGATGTGACGTTGATCGATACACGCCACGAGTCCGAACCAGAGCAACCTGCTCCGCTGCCGGTACCCAGCGCAATGGACGATAGCGCTGCAACGCTGATTACATCACCGGGAGAACCGCCAGCAGCGCCACCCGTCGCGGAATCGATAGTGCAACCAGCACCAACAGCACCATCCGATCTCGAGGCTATTCTTACCCCGCCACCGGAATTTCAGCCGTTACCACAACCAGCCTCAAAACCAGCATCGAAGACCATGCCTGATCTCGATTCGATCCTTGCACCACCTTTACCGGCACCACAGCCAGAACCGCAACCGGAGCTTGAGCCGGAGCCGATCGTGGTTCCAACCGAGCCAGCAGTACTGCCTGAGCCACCTGCGCCGGAACAAGCACCGCCCGTGGCCGTTGTAGCTGAAGAAGCGCCGCCAGGAGTTGCACCTGCAGAAGAAGCACCGCCCGTGGCTGTTGTAGCTGAGGAAGCGCCACCAGGAGTTGCACCTGCAGCCGATCAAGCTCAACGCCAACGCCTGGAAGGGTTAATTGCTGCTCATCGCGAGACAATTACGCAGTACGAGCAGATGCTCACCCGTTATCCAGAAGGCACGGCCCCACCGTTCCTGGTCGCCGGCCTGGATGAAGCCCGGAAGGCACTGGCGCAGGCCGAGTCCGATCTCGCAGCGCTAGCGCCTGTATCACCTGCACCAGACCCGGCGGAAGTGGCACGCCTGGAAGGGTTAATCACCGCGCACCGCGAGACTATCGCGCAGTACCAGCAGATGCACGACCGCTATCCAGCGGGAGCAGCACCGGCATTTCTCAAGGCCGGGTTGGACGAGGCGCAGAAGGCGCTGGAGCAAACCGAGGCTGAACTGGCCGCGTTGCGGGGTGAGGCCGTTGTACCTGCGCCAGTCAGCGCCAGTGTCGCTCCCCCACCGGCAGCAGCATCGGCAGCAGCACCTGTTCCAGCTACCACCCCGCCAGCCCCTGCACCACGCCTGGTACTGAGCGATGGTCAAGAGTTGCCCTTACCAACCAATAAAACCGAGATTATTGTCGGGCGTGAAGACCCGGTCAGCCAGATTTTCCCGGAGATCGATCTGACACAGCATGGCGGGGAGAGTGGTGGAGTGAGCCGTCAACATGCACGCATCAGCCAGCAGAACGGGCAGTGGACAATTGTCGATCTGGACAGTACGAACTATACCCGCGTTGATGGCGCGCGGATTGCACCCAACACGCCAACGCCCATTCACGATGGGACGCAGATCCACTTTGGGCGAGTTGCGGTGGTGTTCCGTACCTGATTCTATTCTGTACGTTCGTTATGGCGCAAGCATGGCTTGCGCCGATAGAGAACCTGCATATGAGCCAGATGAAGACTGCCCAAGAATTGAATGAGCAAGGTATTGAACGGTTTAACCAGGGCGATTATGCGCATGCGGCTGCTTTATTTGAGCAAGCTGTTCAAATGGCAACCATAAGTCAATCTGTCTACTTATGTAATTTTGGCGATGCCTATGCACGTATGAACGATTGGGAGGAGGCCATTTTCCAGGGAAAGGAGGCATTACGACATGATCCAGATTATGATCGGGCAAAGGAATTGCTAGGACGCTGGCTATTCGATTATGGTCAGGCATTGCATCGTGAACACAAATTCTATGAGGCACGTTATTGTTATGCCGAGGCATTGATCTACAATCCGACAAAAGAACTCTGGCATCATGAACTCAGAAAAACAGTCCTTCCACCAGCAATGATGCCTGAAATCGTACTTATCAATTTTCCCGATTCACGGAACGATCTCATACGCCTGTTTGCCAGCACGTTGCTCTATTTTTATCAAGAAATCCAAAAGCCGGTTAAGCTTTTCTGGGCAACGGAAGATATGCGATCGGATCTGCCTCTACAACAGATACCAGGAGTTGCTCACTCTGTGCCTGATTATCAAGGGCAATCCATTCTTTGCCATAACATTGTTTTTAATGCTGAACATTATAAAGATGCCACTGTCATCGAAATAATGGGCGATACCGCCCATGAACTAGCACACGAGGCCTGGAAAGCACGAGATGCGGATAATGTGCGGTTCGTGCCACCATTTACGACTAATGATTTTACACATAGCACGAATGAGTGGATTACAGATTTACAAGTACTCTATCGTGGGTTTGGAACGTGGCTCCTGAAGTCACGAGAGTATATGCAAAAAAGGAACATGTTCGGTTTTACTGAGCAGTATCGTGCTATGAAACCCATTGAAATCCAGCGCAGGCTTCGCGCAGTCTGGGATTACCGTGGACAGCAGACTATCAATCTCGGTGCTGATAAAAAGAGCAAAGGTGAGCAAGACAATGCTATCACAGCCTTTCGGAAAGCAGAGCGCATCTGGCAACGTGCAGTTGCCGAAGATCCTGCCTATGCCTATGCGCACTATCAGCTTGCTGTTGTCTATGGTTGGCTTGATGACTGGCAACAGGCTTTTACCCATGGCAGCATTGCTGCTCGTCTTGAACCGTCAAATAACCAGTTTGCCAGGTATTTACAGGAAGTCATTGACAGATACATTAGTACCAACGTATCTCTTGAGAACCAGAAAAACAATGCCAGTTCATTGATGAAAAAAGCTGTCTCATTGTGGGAAGCGAATCAGGAAGAAGCCCGACAGTCATTTTTGCAAGCTATTGAGCAGTGGCAGTCTTTATTAGAAGCTGTACCACTATATGCCTTTGCACTTCATGAGATAGGGGTTGCCTATTATTGGCTTGGTAATGATGAGAAAGCCGTTGAATACACTCGATTGGCAACTATGTTTATGCCTACACACTATTTCTACCATGTCTCGCTTGCAGACATCTATAATAAAGTGCAAAAGCATGACCTTGCTGTCAGTGCTGCTAAATCAGCTATCGCATGTAATCCGAAAGATGCACGTAGTCATGCCATTTTGGGTAAGTCATACTGGTATAAGGGTGATCTTACCAGGGCAGAGCAATCGCTGCAACAAGCAGTAGAACTTGACCCCGATAACCAGCGGTATCTGGAAGATATACGTAAACTACGTGAACAGGTGCATCCCTAAAATCTGGTTCAATCAACTCTGTTGGTTTCTTTTGACCACTTCCCTAGATCGCTTCCCGCGCCGCCGCCAGCACTGCCGCTGTGATCGCGTGGTGTTGCGGCGGGGTGCGGCGCGGGTAAGTGCGGTTACTCAGCACCACCACGATCAGCCGCTCGCTGGGCACGATGGCTAACGCTGGCCCGGTAAACCCGGTATGCCCGTAGGTATCGGCAGGGGCCTGACCCATAAACGTGGGCCGCTCAAGCATCCAACCCAACCCGCATCGCAATGCCTCCTCACCTGCCTGTGCCGTGCCCCCCGCTGCTTGCGCCAACTCCCGCGTATGATTGCGGGTCGCCAGCGCCACCGTTGCGGCCCGCAAGAAGCGTCGCTGCTGCATCACCCCCTGATCCAGCCACATCTGCGCAAAGCGCCACAGATCGGTCGCGGTGCTAAACAACCCCGCATGCCCGGCCACACCGCCCAGCGCGAAGGTACTCTCGTCGTGGACAACACCCTGTACCAACGTGCCCCGCCACTCGGTATCCCATTCCGTCGGGGCTGTATTGGTATGCACAGACAGATCAGGACAAAAGCCCGTCGCTTCTAATCCCAGTGGCTCCAGTAGCAGTGTCCGCAACGCTTGATCAAGCGGCTGATCAGATACGGCAGCCACAATATCGCCCAGTAGCATGCTGTTGATATTGGTGTAGGCCACGTGTGTGCCGGGTGAATAGGTCGGATTGGTGGCATAAACCGCTGCCCGCAACTCATCTGCGCCCACTGCCCGTAGCGCCGAAAGCTGGAGTACCAACCCCGACGTATGCGTCAGCAAGTGTCGCACCGTCACTCCGCGCGCCTGCAAGCCAGGCAGATAGTCCGCCGCTGGCCGATCAAGCATGATCGCGCCGGCGTCGTACAACTGCAATACCGCTGTAGCCGTGAACACTTTGGTCAGCGAGGCAATATCATAGCGCGTTGTCAGTGTCACCGGCTGCGACCCCGGGTCAGCGTACATGGTGCTGCCATATGCTGCTGTATGCCGCAACACTCCTTCATGGGCGACCAGTACCACCGCACCGGGAAATACCCGCTGTGCGATGGCTGCCGTCACGATGCGATCAATGGCCGGAATCATAGATGGCATAGAACCTTGCTGGGTCAAGTTATGCTTGATTGACACAAACACACGGGATATTTCAGGCATTGTTGCTTTCCAAGGTTTGTCCTACGTAGTATCTTCTGCATCGGCAGACGGTTGCAACCGCGCCAGTTGGGCCCGCAATTGGGCAACCTCGTCTTCTGCCGCCAGCAGGCGTTGCTCGGCCAACTGGCGGGCCTGCTGCTCGGCCTGGGCCTGCTGTTCGGCCAGCCGCCGCGCCTCGGCTTCCGCCTGGGCCTGTTGTTCGGCCAGCCGCCGCGCCTCGGCCACCTCGTCTGGACGCAGCAAGCGTGCCCCGCTGGTGGCGTCCACCAGGCGTAACCGGCCAGCTTCGATCATGACGCGCATCCCTAATACCTGACTCATCAGACTGCCATCCGCTTCCGGCGGTATCGGCGCATAGATGCCTTCATGCAACCGCAAGCCCTGGAGGGGTGGCTGGAGATATTCCGCTAATGGGTCGTACAGAAAATATTCGGCGACCCCCAGTTGGGCATACAATATGAGTTTCTCTCCCAGATCGTCCTGACTCGTGGAGGCGGAACTGATCTCAAACACCACCTGTGGCGCGACCTGCTCTTCCCAGATCGAATCACATGCGGAGTCGCATTGACGATGAGGTCTCAAACACCACCTGTGGCGCGACCTGCTCTTCCCAGAGCTTATAGGTACGCCGCAACGTACGTTCAATGCCAAAGACGACAAAGACATCGGGAGCCACACTTTTTCGGGGATAGCCTTCTTTGTAGTAGAGCAGCAGATTTCCGGCCACATACACATCCGTCCGCTCGCGAAAATACTCGGTCAGGGTGGCGATGGTATCCATCATTTCCTGACGGTGGATGTCGGTCTCGGCCATCGGTTTCCCATCACGCTCCGGGTAGATCACCGGCTGCGTCTGAACTTCAACCACTTCGGTCGGTATCATCTCAACCATTCCTTATCTGCAAGCAGACTTTCACGCCAATGCGCACTGTGTATGTTCCGCATTTGCTTTACCACGCCTGTATTTATTGTATCATATCGAATGATCGGATCGCTCTGGGCGGCTGCTGGCGAGCGCCAGCGCCCGTACTTCACGGGTACCGGCGGCGCGTAATGCTTGCGCACATGCGCCCAGTGTGGCTCCCGTGGTCAATACGTCGTCGAGCAGCAAAACCCGCGTAGGTGGTGGCGTTGATGGTTGCCACACAAAAGCACCGCGCACATTTGACAGACGTTCTTGCGCAGCGAGGCGTGCCTGATGCTCGGTATGCCGGCTACGTTCCAGGCCTCTAGCCAGCACCGGTAGTCCACAGGCTGGTGAGAGGTGCTGTGCCAGTACCTCGGTCTGATTGAAGCCACGCTGTTTGAGACGGTGGTGATGCAGTGGCACGGGAATAATTGCGTCGGCGGGCAGGGGATGGAGCGCGAGATAGGCTTGCAGCAAGTTGCTCAACGGTCGAGCCATCCGCCGGATGCGCTTGTACTTAAAGCAGTGAACCGCGTCGCGCAGTGGGCCTTCAAAAACGAAAACGACCGCTGCTGCATCGAGGAAGGTACTGCGGTCATAGGGATGGGTGACAGTCGGGCTACCAGCCGGATAGGGACGTAATTCAGCCTGGCATTCGGCACAAAACAGGCTGCCCACCCGACCGCAACTGGCGCAACGGTCGGGAAACAACAGGCCCAGTATCGTATCCACCAGCGTCTGGAGCGAACCCGTCATACCCCATCCTCCTGTCACCTACCGGACTTACGTGGTCGTGCGTAGCACCGTCTTTTTTGCCTACAGCAGATCGGTTCATTTGCCGTGGTTTTTTTCTGCATTTTCGTTGAAGACGAGAATGTAAAAAGAAAAGGACGTTTCTTACACGTTGCTTCGGGCGAAAAGGGTAGTCGATTATAGTATTCGCCAGGGAAAGGGATGCAGTTCCGTGTACAACGTCGATACCATCGAGTGCAGCGTGTGATCGGTTAGCCAGGGTGTGGCTGCCAGAAAACCCAGACACACCAGGCCCAGTATGATAGCCACCCAGTCGCCCTTACCCCAGGGCGCTGCCCAGCTACCCCACGGTGAACGACGTGGAGGTGGCGTCTCTGCCGAATTCTCAATAATTGTAGCGATTGTATCTTCGGGCTGCAACGCTGCCAGGCCGCGCCGACTCACCGCACGGGTCACCTGGGCCAGATCATCCACGGAGAGCAGGAATCCGCGCAACATACGGCTCCATCCCGCCGCTCGCGCACCACTTTGCAGACCGACACGTGTGGCTATACCGAGGCCAGCCACACCCAGCACAATCTCCATATACAACGCCAGTACCAGTGCAAACAGTACCAGTGCAATGTCCAGCTTGAGTTCCCACAATACCTCAGACATGATGGAGAGAAATCCGCTACGTAGGTAGCTCTGGCGCATCAGTTCAAATCCCAAATGGACTGCAACCACGGCCACGAGCCAGAACAGGCTGATCCAGATACTGAGGATGACCGCCAGACTCACGTAGAGAATGACAAAAAGCCACTTGTCGTCGTGATGAACGATCCGTGCATGTAAGCGTTCAAAGGGCACACGTTTCATTCTGTTAACTTTCTGCGCAACGGTTCCAGGCAACGTATTCGGTGTATAAAAAAGGGTATGTGTTTACTATATCGTTTCAATATGACCCTTCCGCATGTTCTTGCCATTCGTCCTTCAACAAGACTGCGTCGCCTGCCTGCAGCAGGCAGGCGGCGGGGTGCGGGGGCCGCAGGCCCTGCATATGTTCCCGTTCTGGTGTGCGGCGCGGCTTTGCCGTACCCTCCCCCCCACCCCCCCGCAGGAAGGGCCAGGGGGGGGTGGCGGAGAGGCGTTGCATGCAACGCCTCTTCGCCCCACGACAGCTCTTTCCAGGGGAAGGCTCGTTGTCGTATGAGCAAGCGTAAGACGGACGAACGGATGCGGAAGGTCGACGTCACATTGGTATAACTCCTGTAAATTAGTACTCTAATGAGCGCTGATGGTAGCGCAACCTCTCTCTACCCGCCCAACTCCGACATACCACGCAGGGTTGGTACCACACCCTCAGGTAGTCCATGTCCCCAGGGTTTAATTGCTACGGCATGACGCACCAGTTGCTCAATTTGCTCCTGGGTTGCCCCACTGCGTATAGCTGCTCGCAAATCAACTTCCTCATCGCGGAGCAAGCACAGATGCAACCGCCCATCGGCGGTCAAGCGCATACGATTACAGGTGGCACAAAACGGATCGGTCACACTGCTGATAAAGCCGATCTTACCTGGTGCCCCTGGAATGCGGTAGAGACGCGCCGGATCGCTGCTAGCCTGCCCTAGCGGCTCCAACGTCCCAAACGCCGCCTCAATCCGTTCCAATAGTTCGGTGCTACTGATGACCCCCTCTTGCGCCAGACCCGTCACCCCGGTCAGCGGCATAACCTCAATAAAGCGAAACTCCCAGGGATACTGTGTGGTCAAGTTCGCCAGTTGCACCACCTCATCGTCGTTCATCCCGCGCACAATCACGGCATTCAGTTTGATCGGCTGTAGACCCGCCGCAACCGCGGCTTCTATGCCAGCCCAGACATCTTCCAACTTGCCACCACGTGTCATTTGCCGGAACTTCTGTGGATCAAGACTGTCAACACTAATGTTCACCCGATCTAGCCCGGCCGCTTTAAGCGGTGCCGCCAGATGGCGCAGGCGCAGTGCATTAGTAGTCATCGCAATATGCTCGATACCAGGCATAGCCTTGATCAAGCGGATCAACTCCACCAGATCCTGGCGTAACGTCGGCTCACCGCCAGTCAGCCGAATTTTACGAAAGCCGGCCGCCGCCGCTGCACGCATAACCAGGAGCAACTCCTCATTGGTTAACAATTCAGGGCGGGGAGCAAACTGCATACCCTGCGCCGGCATGCAGTAGACACAGCGCATATTACAGCGATCAGTCAAAGAAACCCGGAGGTAATCGATCCGGCGTCCAAAGGAATCGCAGGCCGGCGTGTCTACCGCGTATCTGGGAATTTGACGCGGATCGTAAAAGAACAGCGGGATCATCCCCGCCATAGCCGAGTTGGACATCGTTGTACCTCTTTCTAATCGTCGATCAGGGAGGATCGATCATCCCTGATACGCGCACGTGAATCTTCCTCTTGCGCTCTGCGATTGCACACTGGCGGCAACTCAGGCGAATGCCATCACGCTAATCCGGGCCGCCAATTGCTGTGCCACTTGCCGAAAGATCTCGGCATACGAATCGGGCAAATTACCAACGACGGCCGGAATACCCTGATCGCCGCCAGCCCGGATAGACATGCCGAGTGGAATCTGGCCGAGGAGTGGCACCTGTAACTGATCGGCCAGACGCTCGGCACCGCCGGTACCAAAGATGTCATAACGTTTGCCAGTGTCGGGAGCAATGAAATAGGACATATTCTCCACTATGCCAAGCAAGGGTACATTGACTTTGCGGAACATCTGCATTGCCTTAATCACATCAATCGTGGCAACGGTCTGTGGCGTGGTGACGATCAAGGCACCTGTCAGCGGTAGCGACTGCGCCAGCGTCAGCGCCACATCCCCCGTACCAGGCGGCATATCAACCACGAGATAATCGAGCGGTGCCCAGGCGACATTGTAGAGAAACTGCCGCAAGAGTTGCGTCACCATTGGCCCACGCCAGATCACTGGCTGGCTTTCATCAATCAAAAACCCGATCGAAATCAGTTTGATACCATGTGCCTCCAATGGCACCATCATGGCCTGCCCCTGTGCGGTTTCAAACGCCTCAGGCTGACCGCTGGCACCTAGCATGAGGGGTACCGAAGGCCCAAACACGTCCGCGTCAAGCAAGCCCACATTGGCCCCCTCCTGGGCCAGCGCGACAGCCATATTCGCTGCCACAGTCGATTTGCCGACCCCACCCTTGCCAGCAGCCACGGCAAT
The DNA here is from genome assembly GCA_937925925.1 of uncultured Chloroflexales bacterium. Classification (GTDB taxonomy): domain Bacteria; phylum Chloroflexota; class Chloroflexia; order Chloroflexales; family Chloroflexaceae; genus CAKZQX01. Next base: position 26,855 of record CALANA010000259.1, read on the forward strand.
CACGTTGGCTACCCCTGGAATGGCTGATTGATCAGGAATACCACTGTTAGGCCGCACAACGGCGGTAAAATCAATCGTGATCGCACTCACCCCAGGAATACGGCCGACGACAGCCTCACACTCTTCACGGATCTGATCCTTCAGCGGACACGCCGGCGTCGTTAGCTCAACCGTAAAGGCGACCGCACCGCCTTTGATGACCACCTCCTTGATCATTTTGCGTGAAACCAGGTCGCCACCAAGTTCAGGCTCCTGCACGGTTCGTAGGGCATCCAGCACCTGCTGCTCGGTCACGAGACTCTCGCCCTTTGAAAATAGCGCCATGCACACATCCCCCTATACAATCTTTAGTAAATATAAAGAGGTCAATACATAATATACCAAGCTTACATGATTCGTAAAAACCGGAGGCTCGGCTTTAGCCTGAGTATTGCTCCGTCCTGGCTAAAACTGGACTCCGATGTACTATTGCGATAGGCTTATAACCAGAATCGAAAAAAGACATATTTCTACGACACCTGGCCTATGCATGTCATAGACCATCGTTTGCGGTCAGACTCTACGCACACTGGTTGCATTTGCTTACCGGGAATTGTTTCTATTATAGCATATATAGCATAGTTTCAAAAGAAACGGCTATCGTAATACAGCAATTTTCTGTCAGTGTAACCGTTCAGGTGGTTGGTTTGGAGGAACAGTGCCGCTCCAGGAGTTTCTTTTTCGGCCTGTTCTGGTGGCTTTGCCGCCCAAACGGGCCGAAAAAGGGTTTTGCAGGGGCCTGCGGCCCCCGCAAAACCCGCTGACGAACGTTCCCCTGAACGGTTACATGTCAGTTATGAAAAACATGGGAGTCCTGGCTTTGTACCAATTTGGTTGCGACCTTCTGCATCCTGTCGACTCCCCCGCTCAGAGGCATGGAAGGCAGGCGACCCCTTCTGCATATCAGAACGGACGTGGTGGGTCATCAACGTGCCTGGCATTATCCACACAACAGCACCGTGTCAGGTTGATTGCCTTGACAAGCTCGTAGCCCCGTGCTATGCTTTTCCTATTATCTTATAACAATGTCTGAACGCGATCAAAGGAGATTGCCATTACTCAGTGCCAAACATTCTGCTTTTCACCAGGCAATTAGCAACACAACGCTAACCACAGCACTGTCAGATATGTATCGGAGCAAAGTCAGGCAGGCTGTGCAACAGCCAGAGCGCAGTGGCTCAAGCCGACTCTCGCATCCGTTTTTCGGTTTAGATTGGGCAAGTCTGCACCAGGTTATCTTCAGAATATCAGGCTCATATGCCGCCTGAACCTGGGTATCGCGCTCTTGATCAGCGCTGGAAGGATGGCCGCCATGGACACAACCTTCACACCTGCGGTCGGTGACGTACATGCTACGACCGATTTGCACTTTTCAGGCTCCGGGCACAATGACACAACTGTAGTTGCTAATCATCTGCCTGTACGTCCTGCGCCCACTGCTCTTTCTACGTCCAGTAATGGCAGGAATGGTTCACCTGCTGCTGATCAGTTTACCCCCTCACCTACCATTCTCTACAGCCCAACCGTCGATGCGCTTATTAGTCGTCTCCACTCCTATTATCCTGATGCTGAGGAAAATATAATGCGGCGCGCCTACGCCTTTGCCCACGCCGCACATGAGGGCCAGAAACGGCGTAGCGGCGAACCGTATATTGACCATCCCGTGGCCGTAGCCAGTATCCTCCTCGATTTGCAGATGGATACTGGCTCAATTGTTGCGGCATTGTTGCACGATGTGGTGGAAGATACCAGCATCTCCCTGGAACAGATTACACGTGAATTTGGCGCAGAAATAGCCCATCTGGTTGATGGTGTCACGAAGCTATCGGTGCTGGAGGCACAGAGCAAGGAAGAGGCGCAGGCGGGCACCTATCGCAAAATGTTTATTGCGATGGCCGACGATCCGCGGGTGGTGCTGATTAAACTGGCTGACCGGCTGCACAACATGCGCACTCTCGGCGCAACTCCGCCCGAACAACAACAGCGTGTAGCCCGCGAAACATTGGAAATTTATGCGCCGCTGGCGCACCGCCTTGGCATCTGGCAGATCAAGTCTGAACTGGAAGACCTGGCGTTTAAGACCCTTCAACCGGAAAAATACCGCCAGATTGCCCAGCAACTGCTGCTACGTCGTGATGCCCGCGAGCGGATTATTCAACGTGTTATCTCCCGTCTGAAGCAAGTGCTGGAAAAAGAAAATATTGCCGCCACTATTAGCGGGCGTCCCAAACATATCTACTCGATCTATCGCAAGATGGAACGCAAAGGTGTGAGCCTGGATCAGATCTACGATCTGCTAGCCGTGCGCGTGATTGTCAACGAAGTTGGCGAATGTTACCGTGTGCTGGGCATTGTGCATAATATCTGGACACCAGTTCTCTCCGAGTTTGATGATTATATTGCCGTACCAAAAGAGAGTATGTATCGTTCGCTGCATACAACGGTACTTATTCCGGGTGGTACGCCCTGTGAAGTACAGATCCGCACCCACGAGATGCACGAGGTTGCCGATCACGGGATCGCGGCCCACTGGCGCTACAAAGAAGGCTTTGGCAAGAGTGATAGTAGTTTTGAGACCAAGCTTACCTGGCTGCGCAGCTTGATCGACTGGCGGCGCGAATTGACCGATGCCCGCGAGTTCGTGGAGAGCATCAAAGCCGATGTGTTTGAAGATCAGGTGTATGTGTTTACACCCAAAGGTAAAATCATTGATCTGCCTGTTGGTAGCACACCGGTCGATTTTGCCTATCGTATTCATAGTGAGGTTGGTCATCGCTGTGTGGGCGCGAAAATTAACGGGCGGATGGTCTCACTGGATTATCAACTGCGCAGTGGCGAAATTGTGCAGATTATGACCAGCAAAACTTTGCGTGGGCCAAGCCGCGACTGGCTCAACTTTGTCAAGACCAGCAGCGCCCGCAATCACATTCGGCGCTACTTTCGGCGGCAGGAGCGGGATGAGAATATTGCAGCCGGACGCGATCTGCTGGAGAAGGAGTTGAAGCGCCTTGGCCTCACGGCCCTGTCTTTTGAGGAGATTGTGTCAATCTGGAATGCGCGCAGTGTCGAAGACCTGTTTGCCCTGGTTGGCACCGGGGAAACTACGGCCCGTCAGGTGGTACAGAAGGTGCTGGCGCAGCGGGCGGTGCCTCAAGATGACGAACTCGCGCTCTTGCCGAACTTTACTCCCCCTACCCGCACCAGTGCCCCCGGCATCAAGGTGCGTGGCACGGGTGATGTGCTGACCCGACTGGCGAAGTGTTGCAATCCAGTTGTGGGTGAGCCAATTGTCGGCTATGTTACGCGCGGGAAGGGGATCACTATTCATCGTGCCGATTGTCGCACTATTTTGAATGAACGTAGCAAAGAACGGCTGATTGATGTTACCTGGGGTGGAGATAAACCGCAAGGCTACCCGGTACCGGTGCGCATCGAGTCGTGGGATCGGGTCGGGTTGTGGCGTGATATATCGGCGACTATCGCGGACGCCGGGATCAATATCGAAGAGTTGCACCAGGCCCCGACACGTAAGGCCGGGCGTACCGTGTTGATTGTGCAGATGACTATCCAGAGTCTAAGCCAGTTGACGATGATCCTGGATAAGCTCAACCGAGTTCCCGATGTTATTGAGGCTCGCCGCGAGAGTCAGGCCGTTTCGGTGAACATCTAACTGTAGAGGCTTGCCAGTACTACCGTTGCCGTTCGCTGTCCTGGGCATTCGACCGCCCCCACGCCGAAGAGTCTGAAGGCTACGGCTCGCGTTCCGAAGGCCGCTTCAGTGGCTTACTGGAGACGGCGCAGCCTGGCTTCGCAACCATAGTCCCTGGCTTGAGTCACCGGGCGAGTACGCAAGCAAAGACACGGTCAACGGTAGTGCTACAGCACCACGAATAACACCTGATCGGTCTGTTTTTGTACCTGTTCACCCTCAAGGGCACATGCCCGCCTGGGAGCGTGGGCAGCGTGCCCGTACGTGCATGCATGATGATGGGCGGGACGCCCGCGCTCCCAGGCGTAACATGAACGCTGACGACCGCGCTTACCCCCAGATGAGAACAGGTACCTGTTTTTGGTGCAAGCAATAAAGCATCCTATGCCGCTAGAGTTACCCGATAGCCACGATCTGACGTTGTTGCAGCAGCGCCTGATCGACTGGTTCGCCAGTACTGCCCGTGACCTGCCCTGGCGCCATACCCGCGACCCTTATCGTATCCTGGTGGCCGAAATGATGCTGCAACAGACCCAGGTTGATCGCGTTCTGCCGCGCTATACTGCCTTTCTGGAAGTGTTTCCAGGCCTTGAAACACTTGCGAAAGCACCCACTGCCACAGTGATCCAGATGTGGGCCGGCCTTGGCTACAACCGACGCGCTGTTAATCTCCAACGCGCTGCACGGGTGGTACTGGCTGAACATGGCGGCATATTTCCCCAGGATGTGACGCGGTTGCAACAACTGCCAGGCATCGGGCCATACACTGCCGGGGCCATCGCCTGTTTTGCCTTTGAACAGGATGTTGCCTTTATGGACACCAATATCCGGCGCGTGTTGCGCCGCATCCTGGTTGGGCCAGACAGTACCAACCAGCCGTCCGGTGATCGTCTGTTACTTCCACTGGCACAGGCACTTATTCCCCCTGGACAGGGATGGACATGGAACCAGGCACTGATGGAACTGGGCGCACTGATCTGCACAGCCGCCGCACCAGCTTGCCAACGTTGCCCACTTCGCGTGCATTGCCACGCCTATACTGCCTGGCGCAATGCCGATGAGCAAGCCTTTAGCGGCTCGGCCGAGATTATCGACTATACGACAACACGTCAGCGCACCGTGCGGCGCGTTGCAGAACAGCGTGGCGAAGCGTTCGTTGGCTCGAATCGTTACTACCGTGGGCGGCTCATCGCTATCTTGCGGGAACTCGCACCTGGCACCACGCTATCATTGCCACAACTTGGTGCCCAAATACGCGCCGATTACACGGATGATCACCAGAGCTGGTTACAGTCGCTTCTGGCTGGATTGGCGCGTGATGGTCTGGTGGAACTGGTTGATGATCGCGTGCGCTTGCCAACAGAATGACAGGAGTAGCCTGGCCTGTAAACGGGCGAGCTACTCCTTAACAAAGCCCGCCTGCACAGGCTATCGGTACGGCCTGTGCGCTGCCGTCGCCCGATACGTTACCATCCGGGCACACACGACTGGTGTTTCACCATCATAGATGTGCCGGACATCCTCCTATCGGCTATGCTGAACCTATCGCAGTTAGACGTCGGTCGCGGTGGTCGTGCCATCGCTCAACCGGTTGCCCGCCGCGTCGTACGTCCCGTCGATCACCGGGTTGGCATCATTATGGTTGCATGGACGACTGAAGTGGAGATCATCACGTTTAGAGTGGGAGATACACGACTCTATTCGCTACATCTTTCTGTTCCCCAACGACCCCCAGAAGTTCCAAATCTCTCACGCATTAGCCGATTGATACGGCTCCCTGTTGAGCAAAAATGACTCCGAAGAAGGAGATTGCTTGTTCTTGACGGCGTCTTGCTTCAATCAATACGTCCTCATCCTGTGAAACCAACACGCGCTCAAGTTCGGTTGCCCGGGTCAGCAAAGCCGGATCCTCAAACGTATGGGCATGATCTTCATACGCCGTCACCACGTCTACGCCACGCATGCGGAGACCTATGGTGATGGCTCGTGGAATATGATGATCCATATACAACTTAAGCATGGTGGTGTTTCTGATAGTGCTTGATTTTATCGTGCAGTGTTGTGGGTTCGGCGTTGGTTCTCATGTCAGCAACCAGGGCATCACGTCGTGCCATATCTGCGTCAAGCTCGGCCTGATGATCCCAATAATACGCGAGCGCAGAATGGATTGTCCCTAATGAGAGATAGGGATGTTGGAAATGCAGTTCTTCAGGACTCCAGCCATACGCCTGCGTTTCACGCACGAGTTCAATCACTTTCATAGTTGTTCCTGCAATGAGCGGAACGCCTCCATCAGTGAGGACGATATGTTCATACCGTGTTTCGGTCATCGACATCGTCGCTTGCTCCTCCCTCGTTGTTGATCGGTCACCAGTGTGTGAACGATACCATACAAGAGACCCTCTCGATGATACTATGGTCATCCAATCGCCACGCGTAGCACACGTGTGGCGGGGCGGTTCTGGCTATGGTACCTGTTTATCCCAATCCGGTTTCACCCAGGCAAACACGGCGATTCCGAAATCGGGCTGACCTGCCCTGGAACCACACACACCATCAGGAGATAGGGAACCACTCCCAGCGTGTCCTGCTGCGTGGTTCAGCCGGCGCAGTAGTATTGTGTGCGAGTCGGATAGCGGATGAGGATGATACGCATGCAGCGAATACGGCGTCTCCGCCCACCCCGCAAAC
>CALANA010000260.1 GCA_937925925.1 uncultured Chloroflexales bacterium
GCCTGCGGCCTCTGCACCTCCGCCGAGATGAAGTCTCGTTGTAGTAGCAGTAACGACTTTAGTCGTTGCTGAGGCCGTTGTCATGACATTCGTCATTACGACGGATCCCGCACCATCGTAATGGTCAACCACTACGCTCCAATCCGAATCTGTCTCAGCTTACACGGCAGGTTTTGTTGTTCCGGGTCATCAGGACAGATCCGGAAGTAATCTTCAGTATACCATTTTTCGTGGGTTGCCTTGACAAAACGGAATAGACATTCCATAATACATAGCGGAATATGTCTTCCGTTTTGTCGAACATCGAGCCATTGTATTAACACGAGGTACGCGGTGACTTCAATTTCATACTCTTTTCGCCTGCGGTAGAGTGGAAGAAATTCTATTTTATAATCACTTTTTCCGAAGGCGAAAATGTAGGAAGAAAAACAGCAAAAGTCCCGCTCTGCCGAAGGCGAAAAATATCGTAGATCGCCCGGCCCGTGAACGGGCGGGCGACTTGCTGCAAGCCCGTCTGCGCGGGCTGACGCGCCGTCCACAACGGTGGCCTTTGCGTCGCGTCACCCGGCGCTTCCGCGACCGCGTATGGCCTGTTATTGACGTAATGTTCAATCTATGGCTTATAGCGATAGTCAATAGGGAGCAGGTATCGACCATGAAACTGACGATCTTTGGCGCAACTGGCCGTACTGGTATTCCGCTGGTGCAGCAGGCGCTGGCGGCCAATCACACCGTGTGCGCATTTGTGCGCACACCAGGCAAACTGCCGATAACACATGATCAACTAACCATCGTTCAGGGTGACGCGACCGATCCCACTGCGGTAGAGCAGGCCATCATCGGCGCTGACGCGGTGTTGAGCGCCCTGGGGCACACGCAGGGTACGCCGAAAGAGATGCAAACGGTTGCTACCCGCAATATTGTGGCGGCAATGCAGCGCCATGGAGTACGGCGACTGGTCAGCCTCACCGGAGCAGGGGTTGCTGCGCCGCAGGATCAGCCTGGTCTGATCAATCATCTGATCTCGTTCGCGCTGAAGACGTTTGCGGCTGATGTTCTCCGCGATGCCCAGGGCCATGCGGAGGTGATTCGTAACAGCGATCTGGACTGGGTGATCGTGCGCGGGCCAATGCTAACCGAGGGGCCACATACTGGGCAGTATCGGGTGGGGTGGGTTGGTGTCAACACCGGGACACGTATCGCACGCGCTAATGTGGCCGATTTTATGCTCAAGCAGGTGACCGACACGACGTACCTGCGGCAGGCACCAATGATTAGCGACTAATGTTTGAGATACTTCTGTGTATGTTCTGTACAGGACTTACGCCGTTGCTTGAAGCTCACAGCTTTTTCGCCTGCGGCAGCGTGGAAGAACCGCTTTTTTGCTCCACATTTTCGCCTACGGCGAAAATGTGGAGCAAAAAACAGGAAACGTACCGCTCTGCCGAAGGCGAAACCCATGGGGTGATGGACGACTGCGTAAGTTCTACTGTAAATGAAAGGGACAACAATGCGTAATGTCAGCACAACCCGGATGAACCAGCATGGAACAGGCAATCTTGTGACTGCGGGGGCAATTGCGACGCTGGCGGCTGTTATTGGCAATGTGGTGGTCTTCTATGTGGCGGCGTTTATCAACGGTGGCCCACTGACCGTGCCTGATCCGTCCGGGGCGGGAATGATGCCCGCCATGGTTGCTGCGCCGATCATTTTGACCGCCGTCATGATTATTGGTGCAACGCTGGTCTTCGCCCTGATCAAGCGCCGGAGTGCGCAACCGGTGCGCCTGTTTCTGATCGTTTCGCTGGTCGTTCTGGTGCTATCGTATCTACCATTTTTATTACCGATCGGGCTGCCTGTCGCAACCGCAGTAGCCTTTGGCATCATGCATATTGTCGCTGCCGCTATTGCCGTTCCGATACTTATTCTTTATGGGTAATACCGTTTCGCCTTGAACCTTCCGCATGTTCTGGTTATGCCCCCGCGTTCCGCGGTCGTGCATCACCCTATGGGTTTCGCCGGAGTTTACCCCATTTGACTGCGCTCAGAGTTTGCCCTGAGCGAAGCCGAATGGGGCAGCGCGGTACTGTTCTATTTTTGGTGCCCCCTTTTCGCCGAAGGCGAAAAGGGGGCACCAAAAGAGATTCCCGTCCCCACGGCCGCGGACGAAACGCGGCAGCGGATGCCCCACCGCACAGCGGCAGCATGGCTGCCGCACTCCATACTCCTTTTCGGACAGGCTCTTAGTAAACTCTGCCGAAGGGACGGTTTTCGCCCCACATTTTCGTCTAAGACGAAAATGTGGGGCGAAAAGAGAAAAAAGTACCGCGCAAGCTGCTTTTAGGCCAACTCCTGAGCCTACGTCGGCAAAACGCCTGGTCGTGCCTGCGGCACGGGTTGCTCCGACGCAGACGGTGTAGGCGATGCTGGTACAGTCGGTGGTGTGCGGGGCGGGATGTCATCGCCGCGCATCGCTGCTTCCAGACCAGCGCGATCCAGCGTCTCGTGGGTCAGCAATGCCTGCGCCACGCGATCCAGCACCGTACGGTGTTCGGTGAGCAGGCGAATGGCAGTCTGCATACGCTCCTGCAGCAATGCCCGCACCGTCTGATCGAGGAGCGCAGCCGTGGCCTCACTGTGATCACGCGGGCCAGCCATTTCGCGTCCCAGGAACGGCGTCTCGGTGCTATTGCTGGCAAACAACAGCCCCAGTTCCTCACTCATACCCCAACGTCCGATCATACGCCGTGCCAGGTCGGTGGCACGTTGCAGGTCGTTCTCGGCCCCGGTGGTAATCTCACCCAGTGCGACCTGCTCGGCGGCACGCCCACCCAGTATGACCGCCAGTTGTGATAGCAAATACTGGCGCGAGTAGTTAAACCGGTCGCCATCCGGCAGATACTCGGTCACACCGAGCGCCCGCCCGCGAGCGACAATGGTGATTTTGTTCACCGGATCGGTTTCGGGCAGCAACTTTGCGACCAGCGCATGCCCGGCTTCGTGATAGGCAACCACCGTGCGCTCGTGTTCGCTCATCAGTACCGGGCGTTCAAGCCCCAGCACAATCTTGTCCAGTGCTTCGACAAAGTGGCGCATCGCCACCTGCTGCTCACCGCGTCGTGCCGCATGCAGCGTAGCTTCATTCACCAGGTTCGCCAGATCAGCGCCAGAAAAACCGGGTGTCTGGCGCGCAATAATGGCCGGATCGACATCGGCGGCGACGGGCTTGCCGCGCAGATGAATCTTCAGCACTGCCTCGCGTCCACGCACGTCGGGCAGGCCCACCGTAATCTGGCGGTCAAAGCGACCGGGCCGTAGTAGTGCCGGATCAAGCACGTCAGGCCGGTTGGTGGCAGCAATGATAATGATGTTCCTATCGCCATCGAAGCCATCAAGTTCAACCAGGATCTGGTTGAGCGTCTGCTCGCGTTCGTCGTTGCCGCCGCCCATGCCCGCACCACGCTGACGGCCAATCGCGTCCAGTTCATCAATAAAGACAATCGCTGGCGCGTTGCGGCGGGCCTGATCAAACAGGTCACGCACACGGCTGGCCCCCACGCCCACAAACATTTCGACAAACTCGCTGGCGCTGGCGCTGAAGAACGGTACGCCCGCCTCACCGGCAATCGCCCGTGCCAGCAAGGTCTTGCCTGTACCCGGCGGGCCGATCAGCAGCGCACCACGCGGAATCCTGGCTCCCAACTGCCGATAGCGCTCCGGGTGCTTCAAAAAGTCTACTACTTCCACCAGTTCGCGTTTCGCTTCGTCGGCACCGGCCACGTCATCAAACTTGACATTGGGCCGATCCAGTGTATACGCCTTCGCCCGCGTGCGCCCGAAATTGAAGATACCCTGCTGCCCGCGCGTTTGCTGGCGTATAAAGTAGATAAACACCGCTGCGATGAGCAGCACTGGCCCAAACGTGAGCAGTATTCCCAACAGGATCGAGGGCCGCTGAACGCGCACGTTCAGTTCAACATTTTGTTGCTCAAGCAGGGGCAGCAAGCGCTCGTCACCCGTCTGTGGGAAGTTGGTGGTAAAGCGCGTAAAGCGGGGTTGCCCCAGAAATGGCAGGCGGCGCTCAACATCGACCTGATCGGGTGCCGCAATCGGCTCTCGCAGCCGGCCATTGATCGTCTGGCCGTCAATTTCCACCTGGATCACATTCCCTTCCCGTACCTGCGTGATAAAAGCACTATAAGGCAGGTTTAGCACGTTGGGTGTTGAACGCGGCCAGAAGAGACTGGTAAGCATCAACGCCGCCAGAAACACAAGGATGATACGTGGATTTGCCAACTGGTGCAGGATATGTTGCCAGCGCGGGCTAGATTCTTCGTTATCAGTATTGTTCTTGTTTGGGAACATTATTGGTTTCCTCGGATACAATAATAAAAAATGGTACGATTGGTGTGCTTGCACAGCATCTAGACTTTTACCTGAATGAACATCTTGATCTTGTACCTATCTGTCATCATGAATGCATAGCGACCTCTTTCTCCTGGCTCTGAACTCTATAGCATTCCTACATCAGTTGTGAAGACCCGCAGTCCTGGTTTTCGCCCGGGTCTCGCTCTATGCAGGCGAAAGTCTGAACCCCGATTGACAATTGGTGTAGGATTGCTCCATGTGTAAAGCTGCCTTTTATGTATTGTACTCCGAATTAGGCATGTCAGAAGCAGCAAAAATATGAATGAAAAGTTAAAACAGCGCCGCAGGTGTGACCACAAGTCACACCTGTGGCTGGGGCTGAGAGATGGGTGGGGCGGGGCGAGCGGCCAGGTCTATCACGCTGCCTTTACGTGACAGGTGATTAGCGTGGCTTAAACCTGGAGCAACGGAAGTCGTCACTCCTGAAAAAGCCAGCCTTTTCAGGACAGTGTGCTTTACAACACCCGATAGTGCTGATCATCGGCATACAATATCGCTACCGGCGTTCCTGGCGGGGGTAACGTTGACTCAGTCAGATCGTTACGCACAGTACTGCTTTTATTGACTATCTCCTGACCGCTGGTTGGTGAAAGAAAGTGGTAACGTAGCGTGATTACGAGATCGTTATCGCTATCGCGTTCGCTTTTACATTCTATCAATTCACCTTCTATCAAGCGTCCATGGCGCTGTAGATAATAAATTTCCCGCGATCTTTTCCAGACACCATGTCCTGATACCAATGCGAAAAGTATCATTGTTAAAAGAATCAGCGTTTGGATGATCAAAGACCAGATACTGTTGTCCTTAATGGTGGCAATTCTGGGGTTTTCGGCGATGTAACGAACAAGAACACGGGTGCCCTCTGATAAATCTTGATATACGTCCTCATCAACTTGCTCCTCATGGGTGTACAACTCCGAGGAACCTGCCTGTACCACCTCGAACTGATAGGTAATATAATATTTTTTAGAATCATCATTCTCAGTATATCGCCGATCCACGATGGTTGCCATCGTGTCAACTCCAGCCGACTGTAACTGATACCAGTTGATCCATCTCCTGGTCATTGATATCCCACCACAAAATACTAGCATAACGATCAGCCAGGGAAAGACAGTACGATAATATGATGGCTGGCCCGCAAGATTTCTAGTTTTACCGGCCACGAAATCGTAATTTTCAGGATAAAGGAAGAATAGTCCCGCCGTAAATGTGGTCATATGCTGCTCCCTTCGTCGGTAGAATGACGAACCCTCTCTATACTTACGCACCGGGGACGCAAAAGTTTCATCGCATTTTTACCAGATAGCTGGCATGACGACTCGATCCCTGGTGACGCGCTGCTGCACACGTTTCGCGGAACGGTTGTACAATAACTGCACGTAGGAGGCGCTGGAGGAGGTAGAGCCAGGATATGAGTGAATATCAGTATCTATGATGAGGCGGTGGCGCTGCTGGTCGATCTGCGTGACCTTGCCACCCAGCAGCAGAAAGCGCACGCATTCCAGGCGCGGCTGCAAGATATGCACCAGCGCTTTCCGACTCGCCACGCGCTGATCGGCCGCTTGCAACAGGCCGGCCTGGTCTAATACTATAGCCCGGCGCCTGAAGGCGCGGGCTACCGGTGGCAAAGCCCGCCTGCGCGGGCTGACCAGGCCGCGCAGGCGGGCTTTGCACGGCCTGGCCAGGGACTTCCGTCCCCCGGCAGCAGGTACCTACAACTGTAGTACTAACCTGTGACCTGTAACCTGTAACCTGTAACCTGTGACCTGTAACCTGACAACCTGAGAGGAGGTACTATGTCCACACTGACCGCATTACCGGCATGGCAGGCATTGCAGCAGCACTATCAGTCCATGGCCAACGTGCATATGCGCGACCTGTTTGCCACCGACCCGCAACGGTTTGAGCGCTTCTCGCTGCAATTTGAGGATATACTCTTCGACTACTCGAAGAATCGCATCACGGTGGAAACGATGGATCTACTGGTGCAACTGGCGCAGCAGTCGCACCTGGCGGACAAGATCACAGCCATGTTTAGCGGCCAGAAAATCAACAATACTGAGGGCCGCGCCGTACTGCATGTGGCGCTGCGCAACCGTTCCAATCGCCCGATTGTGGTTGATGGTCAGGATGTCATGCCCGATGTTAACCGCGTGCTGGCGAAGATGCGCACCTTCAGCGAGCAGGTGCGTGGAGGCGACTGGAAAGGCTATACCGGCCAGCGTATCACCGATGTGGTCAACATCGGCATCGGCGGCTCGGATCTGGGGCCAAAGATGGTTACGCAGGCGCTGACACACTACGCCCATCCCGCCTTGCGCTTTCATTTCGTCTCCAACGTGGATGGCACAGACATAGCTGAAACATTGAAGCAGATCAACCCGGAGACGACCTTGTTCCTGGTGGCCTCCAAAACCTTTACGACCCAGGAGACCATGGCTAACGCGCATACGGCCCGTGACTGGTTGCTTAAGACGGCGCAGGACGAAGCCGCAATTGCAAAACATTTTGTGGCGATGTCAACCAACACCGCCGCTGTTGCCAATTTTGGCATCGATACTGCCAATATGTTTGAGTTTTGGGACTGGGTTGGTGGCCGTTACTCGCTCTGGTCGGCCATTGGTCTCTCGATTGTGCTGGCGGTGGGGATGGATCAGTTTGAGGAACTGTTGAGTGGTGCCCATCGCGCTGATGAGCATTTTCGCACCACGCCCTTTGCGCAGAACATCCCGGTGATTATGGGCTTGCTCGGTATCTGGTATAGCAACTTTTTTGGCGCAGAAACGTATGCCATTCTGCCCTATGACCAGTATCTGGCGCGCTTTCCAGCCTATTTGCAGCAGGGCGATATGGAGAGCAACGGCAAAGGCGTCACAAGCGACGGTGAGTGGGTGGACTACACCACGGGGCCGATTATCTGGGGTGAGCCGGGAACGAACGGCCAGCATGCCTTTTACCAGCTCATTCACCAGGGTACCAGGCTCGTTCCCTGCGATTTCCTGGCACCAGCGCAGTCACTCAATCCGCTCGGTCAGCACCACCCGATCTTGATCGCAAACTTCATTGCCCAAACTGAAGCCTTGATGCGCGGCAAAACCGAGGATGAAGCGCGAGCGGAGCTGGCGTCGGCGGGCATTGCAGGTGAGCAACTGGCATTGCTGGCGCGGGCCAGAACCTTTCCAGGCAACCGCCCGTCCAATTCGCTGCTGTTCAAGCGGCTCACGCCAAGCACGTTGGGCGCGCTGATTGCGCTGTATGAACATAAGATTTTCACGCAGGGGGTGATCTGGCAGATCAACTCGTTTGACCAGATGGGCGTTGAGCTGGGCAAGCAACTGGCAAAGGTGGTTGAGCCGGAGTTGTCTGGCCCGGAGCCGATCACGGCGCACGATGCTTCCACCAATGGGTTGATCAACGCTTACAAGCGCATGCGAAGTTGACGGCTGAAGCGTGTCCATTCCAGCGTTGGAACGTTCCAACGTTCCAACGTTTCAACGTTTCAACGCTTCAACGCTTCTCCGCTGACGCAGGCGAAAAAGACGGTAGCGACGAGCGACCGCGTAACTCGTGGTCGTAACGATGGTTAGGCAGTGAGCGTTCTACACAGCGGAATACTCTAAGAGCCTGTCCGCACCTGGAGCAGGTGCGGGGTTGCGCCGCTCACGTTCCGTCCGCAATGGACAGAAACCGGGTTCCTGGAGAGTGTTCGCTGACCGTCAACACAGCGGCAGCCATGCTGCCGCACTCCATATCCCTTTTCAGACAGGCTCTAAGAGCCGGCGATCTGGTAGTGTTGAGAGAAAGGTATCGTATGCAATGACCGAGCAACCGACCGAGTTGATAGACCAGTTTGATATTCACCCATCGGCCTATGTGTTCCCGCAGGCCTTTCTGAGTGGCACGATTACGATCGGGGCCGAGAGCAGCGTCTGGCCAATGTGCGTACTACGCGCCGACACGGTACCAATTACAATTGGTGAGCGCTGCAATATCCAGGATGGCTGCATTCTGCACGGTGATCCGGGCTTCCCGCTGATCATGGGCAACCGCGTGACGCTGGGGCATGGGGCGATTGTGCATGGGGCGGTGCTGGAAGATGAGGTGCTGATTGGGATTGGAGCGGTGGTGCTGAACGGGGCCAGGATCGGCCAGGGGTCGCTGATCGGCGCACGGGCGCTGGTGCCAGAGGGCATGCAGGTGCCGCCCAATTCGCTGGTGCTGGGCATTCCTGGCAAGGTACGCCCCCTCCCGGCAGAACACACCGGGCGTATGGCCCGCACCGCAGAACACTATGTGCAGCGGAAAGAATTATATCGCCAGAAGCTGGGATCTGGATGGTAGTTCCTGGGCCAGTTGTGCCTGGTATTCCACCTGGTGCCGACGCAGAGCGTCCGCACCAGCATCATACGACACATGCGTATCAGGCGGCCTGAAGCCGCAATGATCGCAGAGTGCTGGCAGTATCAGCTACGCCTAATACCTGCAATAACTGCTCGCCCGCTATCATCTGCGTCATGTTCAAGCAGGGCATACCCATTCGTTCCTCAACCTCGCGCATCATCTGCGGATTGCGCGTCAATGTGCCGCTAACCGCCCGTAGCGGTAATCCTCGTTGCTGGCAGTAACGCACACCATAGGCGGCAGAGAGGCTGTCGCCAGCGGCAAAGATGACATGATCGATGCTGGCCTTGAAGCCGGGCTGATCCAGCAACAAGCGGGTTTCCCGCTGGAAAATACCGTCAGCGTGCGCCCTCGCGTCGGCGCACCCCGGCTATAGCCGGGACTCCGTGTCGGCGTGCGCACCCCGGCTATAGCCGGGACTCCGTGTCGGCGTGCGCACCCGGCGCAAGCCGGGACTCCGCGTCGGCGTGCGCCTTCGCGTCGGCGCGCCCCGGCTATAGCCGGGACTCCGCGTCGGCGTACGCCTTCGCGTCGGCGTGTGCCCCCGGCGCAAGCCGGGACTCCGGTCGTGTGTCTATTCGGATACCATGGTCAAACGTGATACGGCGTGCCTCCGTTGGTGCAACGTATCACGTGGTTTTGAGTCATGTCTTACGCGCTGGATCAGCATTGACGTAGTTGTCTACTACTGCACGGCGTGAGACATGGCGGGTGAGTCGCTACCAGCGAACCAGAACCTCGTTCTCGCCTGACGATGAGAGTATGATCGAGACTCTGGTGGACGAGGCGTTATTGCCGGATGATCTGCTGCTGCGTATGGAAGAACAGCATCAAGTACGTATTGCAGTCGCTGCGCTCGATGATCGCTGTCGCAAATTGTTGACGATGCTGTTTTATCAATCTCATCCACCCTCTTACACCGAGATTGCCGCTACTTTAGGTATCAGTGAGGGTAGTATCGGGCCAACGCGCGCCCGCTGTCTACAGAAGATGCGCCGTTTGTTGGAACATCAAGGATGAGTGTACTCTGCGATGTTTTTCATCGTTGTTGTATTTTTCATCAACCTTGTTGCTCTGTTGAAGTGACGAGATGTGGAGAGTGATCGTCGTTGTATTTTTCATCAACCTTGTTGCTCTGTTGAAGTGACGAGATGTGGGGAGTGGTTGTACTAATGTGGCAGTGTGTTACGTCACTTGACTCGGCGCTAGAGCTAACCCTTTGATGGAGTACAGGCTTCAAGAGGAACTGTGGAAGCATCGCATAGTGAACATGCAGTCTCAGCGCTGCACAGACGACTGACCGCTCATGAGTATAGCAATCCTACATCAGTGGTGAAGCATCTTCGTCCAGGCTGAAGGCTGGACGCCAGGTTGACAAGCTCCGTCCAGGCTGAAGGCTGGATGCCAGGTTTAGGATTACAAAGGCTTGCTAGAGTTGATGTTAGAGATGCACATAAGCTACCAGGATAAAACCATGCCTATTTCTTCTCATTCGATAGCGTTTGAACAACTAATTGATCTGGTTGAGGGTCGCCTGGCAGCCGAGGCGGAAGTTGCATTACGGGCACGGATCGCCACGCAACCCGAAGCTGCGGCGGAACTGGCCTGGCTGGAGCGCACGATCGGGTTGATGCGCAGTGACACGATGGAAGATGCGCCCACGCACGTGATCGCCCGTGCGCTCCGTCTGATGCGTCCCCAACGTCCACCTGAAACCCCAGGTATACTGCGGCGTCTCCTGGCGACGCTCAACTTCGACAGTCAGCAGATGACCGTAGCGGCCGGGATGCGGGCCAGTCAATCAGGAGTGCGCCAGTTGTTGTTCAGTGCAGAAGACCGTGTCCTCGATGTACGGATTGTGCCCAGTGGAACGCAGTGGATCGTGTCTGGTCAGGTGCTTGGCCCGGATACAACCGGCCAGATTGAGTTATCTGGTGCTATCGGTGCGTTTCAGGCTGAACTCAACACTTTGAGCGAATTTGTCCTGCCCGCAGTCCCGGCCGGGAGCTATCAACTCACGCTGCGGCAAGGGACGGTGGAAGTTGCTATTCCTGGATTGGAGCTAGGAGTATCATTGCCCTAGATCTTCAGGATCTGGCTGCACAACTGGTGGCCGCCAGTGCTACAGAGCGGGCGGCGTTGTTGGCTCAACACGCCGCCCTGCTTGATGTTGCCCTGGCGCATGCGCTCAAAGAGCAGTTTGATGCATATGAGAGCAGCGATCCTCAACGTGCCATACATGCCGCGCATGCACTGGCAAGCCTGGCAGAGCATAGCCACGATGCGGAAGTTGCAGCTCTGGCTGCCTGGACAGGTGGTATGGCGGCACAGTTGACTGGCGAGCTTGAGACCTCGATTCGGTTGCTGTATGACGCCGAAGCGCGCTTTCTGGTGCTGGCTCAACCCCTCCACGCAGCAGCGACGCAGGTGAGTAACCTTATTGGCCTGGCGCTGCTGGGCCGCTACGACGAAGCCATTAGTGCTGGACTACGGGCACGTGCGGTGTTTGTTGCTCATGGTGACGAACTGGCAGCCGGTAAAATTGAACAGAATCTGGGTAATATTTATTTTCGGCGCGATCAGTATCAAACAGCCGAACAATTGTACCGCATGGCGTGCCAGCGATTTACGCGCATTGGCGATCAAAAACAACTGGCGCAGATCTACAATTGTCTGGGTTCAGCAGTAACCTGGCAACATCAATTCCGTGCAGCGGCGCAATTCTATGAACAGGCGCTGGCCCACGCGACCGCCAGCGATCTGGTGATCACCCGGGCCGAAATTGAGAGTAACCTGGGTAGCCTGGCCCTCTTTCAGGGACGCTATAAGCAGGCACTGGACTATCTGGAACGCTCACGGCGTCAGTATGCTATGCTCGACATGGCCCATGAATCGGCAATTGCTGAATGTGAACTGGCCGACGCCTACCTGCACCTCAATCTTGCATCCGAAGCGGTGGCAATCTATGCACGGGTGATACCTACTCTGGCTGCTCTAGGTATGCGTGCTGAACAGGCCTGGGCCTTGACCCGCTATAGTTCTGGTTGTCTGGCACTAGGTCAGATTGATGAGGCACAGCGGTTGCTGTCCGAGGCACGTATGCTGCACGTGGCTGAGGGCAATCTGGTTGGCGCGGCAATGGTCACACTTACTGAAGCTCAACTGCGCTTCACCAACGGCGATTTTAGCACTGCTGCGCAGTATGCTGCTCAGGCTGAAGATCCACTCACTCAGGCTGGCGTGTGGGAATGGCTGCTGCTGGCACGCTGGCTACGCAGTGAAGCCTTGCGCGCTTTGGGGCACCTGTCCGAAGCCCGACAGTTACTCATAACCGTGCTGCTCGATGCCCAACGGCTGGCACTGCCCCAGATTATCCTGCGTTGCCATACATCGCTCGGACTGCTGACGACAGCGACCGGTCAACTGACCCAGGCTGAGACCGCCTTTCAGCAGGCTGTGGAACTGGTCGAAGATCTGCGGGCACCCCTGCCCGCCGAAGAGTTTCGCACCGCCTTTGTTGCTGATAAGCTGACCCCCTATGCCGAACTGGTGCGCCTATGCCTGGTCGATGGTCGTCCACAGCGTGTAGCGCTGGCTCTGAGTTATCTCGAACGGGCACGCTCGCGTGCATTGCTGGATATGCTGGGCGGCAACATACCGGCGATCCCCAAGCCACGTGATGCGTTTGAAGCCGAATTGTCCAATCGGCTTGCCGAATTGCGCATGGAGTTGAACTGGTTCTACAGCCAGATCAACCGGCCCCTGAACAGCGAGGCACCGCGTACGCCAGCCGTGCTGGAACATCTGCAGACGGCTATCCGTGAGCGTGAAGCAGCGATATTGGAGATCACGCGCCAGATCCAGCAATGTAGTGAGAACGGATTCATCACTATTCGCTCCCTTGATGTATGTCAGCTCCAGCACGATCTGGGAGACGATACGGCACTGGTCGAATACTTCAGCCTTGATGGTGAATTACTGGTTTTTGTGGTGACGAACGAGCGGATTGAAGTGGTACGCCACCTGGTCAACGCAGATCAGGTTGATGCCACCGTCAGCCAGTTGCGCTTCCAGACCGACACGCTGCGGCATGGTGTCGCACGTATGCAGAACTATATACCCCAACTTACGCATCGGGCGCTGCACTATCTTACTGCACTGTACGATCAATTGCTCAGACCGCTTGAAGATCGGCTTGGCAAGCGGCGGCTGGTGGTGGTACCGTATCGTACATTGCACTATGTGCCCTTCCACGCCCTCTATGATGGTGCTACCTACCTGATTGAGCGCCGCGAGGTGTGCTATGCCCCGGCTGCGGGTGTGCTGCATCACTGTCTGATGCAACCGGTACGACCATTAACGCGGGCACTCCTGCTTGGTGTCCCTGATGAGCAAACACCGCATGTTGATCATGAAATCATGTCCATCGCGCCTCTGTTTCCAGAAGCTATTACCTTGCTTGACCAACAGGCCACGTTGACTGCGCTGCGGGCGCAGGCGGCAGCGGTCGATGTGTTGCATCTGGCGTGTCATGGTCAGTTTCGCCCCGATAACCCTCTGTTTTCTGCGCTCCGGTTAGCCGATGGCTGGTTTACCGTGCATGATGCCTACAATTTAGCATTACAGTCTGAACTGGCTAGCGATCTGCTAGCAGTAGCTACCGACTATGGCCTTGATCCCACTATCATTGGTCAGTTTGGCTCACGCCCCATTTATCGTCTCCGCATCTTGAATGCCAGTACGCCCGGCAACACACCGCCCGCAAAAGCGCAAGCGCTACAAGCTGATCCACGGGTATAGTATGCGGAGCCGAACTATCTGGGTCAGACCCCCGAGGGCCGTAAACGATCCTCGTGGGCCAGAGTTGAAGCAGCGGGCGGCTATGCAACGCAGTGGGCACCGAACAAGATCCGCCTGCCCCAGGCGCACACCATCACCCGTGGGGCGGGCATAACGGTGGCTGTACTCGACACTGGTGTGGATCGCAACCATCCTGCGCTGGCTGGCAGGTTGGTCGATGGTTTTGACTTTGTCGATTTCGATGATGATCCGAGCGAAGCTGCTACAAACGATGGTATCGGCTATGGGCACGGCACCCATGTCGCGGGATTGATCGCTTTGACAGCACCGGAAGCCAGGATTATGCCGATCCGGGTGCTTGACCCGGATGGCGTGGGGAACATCTGGGTACTGGCCGAGGCGCTACTCTATGCCGTCGATCCGGATGGCAACCCCAATACGGCCGATGGAGCCAATGTGATCAACCTGAGTCTGGGCACCTTCCGCCGCACGGATCTGCTGCAGGACATTGTGAGCATTGTCACTTGCGATGACGACGACGA
>CALANA010000261.1 GCA_937925925.1 uncultured Chloroflexales bacterium
GCTTCGCCGCGCCGCACCAGACAGGGGATTTCACCATAGAGGCGTTGCATGCAACGCCTCTGTGCCCCGCGACATCTCGTACCAGGGGATGTCGCGCAGTCGTATGAGCAAGCGTAAGACGGACGAACGGATAGCGTAAGACGGACGAACGGATAATGAGATACAATTACGATATAAACCACACATGCCGCGTCGCCTGACGGCTTATGCTGCGCTGGCCGAGGAACACTACAACCGGCCTGTGTATCCAGTGCTGATCAATATCTTGCCACCCGCTGCCAACGTAGTCATAGCCGAGCGGTATGCAAAGTCACTGTATGGGC
This sequence comes from uncultured Chloroflexales bacterium, assembly GCA_937925925.1. GTDB lineage: Bacteria > Chloroflexota > Chloroflexia > Chloroflexales > Chloroflexaceae > CAKZQX01. Next base: position 324 of record CALANA010000261.1, read on the forward strand.
CTGTACGCCCGCCGTGACTATCGGGTGATTAATCTGTGGGAAGTGGATGTATCACTGGTGTTCACCCGTCCTATCCCGCCACTACTCCCCTTCGTGCCGATCTTGCACGGTAGTGGCACCGAGGCGATGGTGCGTCAGGCGTTGCAGGCGTTGCGAGCCGATGCCAATCTGCAAGACCTGGAGTCATTGCTGGCCTTCTTTGCCAGTTTTGTTCTGAACAGCCAGCTTATTCAACAGATTATGAGGTGGGATATGATTGTATTGGAAGAGTCGCCATGGTATCAGGAAATTATTAGCAGAGGAGAGCGACAGGAACGTGAGCGTATTTAGAGCGCCGGTTTCACATAGTTCCCCTGGAGTTGGCCGGTCAGCTTGCGGCTCTCGATCTGGACACGCTCGATGAACTGGCAGACCTGGCGATCATGCTATCGTCACTGGCAGAATTTCAGCAGGCTCTGGCGGAACGCACGGTGTCCAAACAGCCTGGTCAGGATGAGTAGTGCATCATTCTCGTGGTTGTATGTCGGTATACCAAACGTGCATCACAGCAGTTACGCAGTCACTCGAACAAACCGCCTTTTTCGCCTTCGGTAGAGCGGAAAAAGAGAAAAAGTACCACTTTGCCGAAGGCGAAAAGGTGAACTGTCCATGCCATGTCCCAGGCTGAAGCCTGGACGCCACAGGGACAACGGCTCCATGGGAGGTGACGACGGGCGGTCAGGCCTTTAGCGTGGGGTAGCTCCGTCCCAGGCTGAAGCCTGGACGCCACGAGGACAACGGCAATAGGCTTGCGATATTCTCCGAGGAAGCTATTCCTCTGGTAGGAAATACAACTGGCGGTATGCGCCATAGTAGCCGTAGACCAGGTTGACATACCCTTTGGTTTCGGGGTAATCTATACCCTCAATGTACAGGTCGGGGTCAGCGACGAATGTACCGCCAGCCCAGCGCTGGGCATTGCCCGCACCACCATTGTAGGCCGCCAGACCGCCGTGGATGCTCCCCTGCATCCCCTGAATCTGCTGACCGATGTAAAACGCGCCAAACCGGATACTGACGTGCGGGCGGTAGAGATCGTCCACATGAAAATCGGGCACTTCCAGCCGTTGCGCAATGCCCTGTCCAGTGGTGGGCATCACCTGTCCTAGCCCGCGTGCGCCGGCCCAGGAGGTTGCACCAGGATTAAACAGGCTCTCCTGGCGCAACAGGGCATAAAACAGGCGCGGATCAACGCCCTGCGTACCGGTTTCGGCCCGCACCAGATCGACATAAGGCACAGGAAAAATCAGGCGACGCAACGTTGTGGGCGGTGGGGCCGCATTCTCTGGGGCCAGCGCAGCCAGTTGCTCTGCCGCTTTCAGCGCGATATAGGGCACAGTATGCTCGTGTGCCAGGCGAGCCACATGTATCAGTTGCAACGGATCATTACCAGCAATCATCCGCGCGCTGTTCCACTCCGCAATCGCATTATTCCACAAACCGACACGTTCTAACTCGATCGCCCGTCGCACGTAGGTGCGATAATCGCTAGCTTCGGTGTCGGCAACTGGCGGGGATGGCTCGGCCCGAGTCGCTTGAGCGTCCTCTGTGGCGGCAGGAGGCCATCCGTCGCGCACCCAGGTCTCCAATGCGTTCCAGTCTGCCTTCGTAAGCGGTGCATCGAGTGCCAGGGTGGGCGTCATAGTCAGGGCCAGGACATCGGCGGCGCGGGCGCTGTAGTATGAATCTGGTGCGGCACTATAGGCTATTGTGAACAGATGCCGTGCATGTTCATCCTGTTGCTGCTGTTGGGCAGCCCGTGCGGCCCAGTAGGCTCCACGGGCCTGGACATAACCTTGCCGCTGTTCAGCCAGGATTTGCCAGGCATACTGCGCGTTGCCCCAATGCCCCATGCGAAAGAAATACAGGCCAGCGTTATGCAGCGCGGCGGCGCTCAGGCTATGCTGCGGATAGCGCTGCCCCAACTCCACCCGCACCTGCGCCGCTTCCCAGTGGTTGCCGAGGCGGTCAAGCAACTGGGCCGCACGATCCAGCGCGATCGGTGCCCGTGGGTCATCGGGATAGGTGTTGGCGTAATGGCGGTAAGTGTCGGCAGCGCGTTGCGTTTCACCGCTCTGCCCAACGGTTTGAATCCAATCCAGTTGCGCCTGTCGCCCTGGCTCACTGTCCGGACGAACGCTGGCCGCTGTCGTCAGCGCCTCCAGTGCTTCGGGAAAAAAGCCGAGGGCGCGGAGCGTTAATCCCCGCAGGCGTTGCAAGTCCAGCAGATCATCCTCATCGGTGCCGGTCGCGAGTGCCTGGGCAATTGCTGCATCAAAGAGCGGTAGTGCGGTGGTATACTGTTCGTTGCTGAAAAAGATGCGGGCAGCCGCAGCACTGGTTAGCTCCGGGTCGTTTGCAGCGAGGAGTTGCGACGCAGCGGCGGGCGCATGGGACGTAGTGGGGAGCGTCCTGACGATCTCGATCAGCCATGCCCGTGCCTGATCGGGTTGATTCTGGCTCTGGGCCAGTGCTGCGGCTTCAGATAGAATACGGGCGCGATAGCCGGGTTGTTGCGCCAGTGCCAATAATTCACCATACAGTTGGAGCGCCAGTTGATCATGGCCCAACTGGCGGCGTAACGCAATCGCCTTCTCGTAACTGCCGGCCCGCTCGCCACGGCTGATGTCTGTCGCTGCCCCGTGCGCATAGGCTTGCGCAGCCTCATCTAGTTGCCCTGTTGCCTGAAACTGTGCCGCCTGCCGAATGGCAGCATAGGGTTCGAGTGGTGTTTCCAGATCCCGATAGCGGGCATAGGTAGCAATCGCACTCTGCCAATCGCCTACCTCTTCGTAGCTGCGTGCCAGCCAGAACAACGCTCGTGCTGTCCATTCATCCTGTTCTGGCAGCGCAATAAAGGCCTGGAACGCCTCGACTGCTGCGCTCCACTGCTCGCGCCGAGCAATGTTCTCGGCGAGATAAAAGCGAGCCGCACGTGCTTCTGGTGCGTCGGGATACGCTTCTAGCAACGTGTTCAACTCCACTGCTACACGGTCATCATCACCAATGAGCCGTGCTGCCAGTGCCTGTTGTAGCAGTGCCTGCGCCTGCGAGGTACGTGCCGTGCTGGTAGCAACGAGAAGATCTGGTACTAGTGAGTCACGTGGAGCAGCCGTCGGTGAAAGGGCCTCCCCTCTCTGGCAGGCAGTTGCAGCCAGCAGGAACGCAACACAGAGCAGAATCCAGCGCATTTGATTCAGAATGGGTTGCATCATACAGGCATTGTACCACACTTGCTCAATAGATTCTGGTCGTGTACCTGTTCACATTTGGGGGAAGCTCTGTCGTACACGGTTCCTTTTCACCTGGGATCGCGGGCGTCCCACCTTCGTCGTGCATGCGTGGACAAACTGCCCGCGCTCCCAGGCGTGTAGGTTACGCCGATCTATGGGAACGTGCGATTGCGACGATCACGCCGCGCTCCCAGGCGTGTACGTTACGCCGAGTGTGAACAGGTACCTGATCCTACGACAGTATGTGGAATGAAATCGGTGCCGACAGCGGGGTGGCGAACATGGGGAGGGAAACAGAAACAACGTACCGCTCTGCTGCAGGCGCAAAGGCTATCTGACCATACCATCCCGTACGTCCTAAGATAAATGAAAACCAGCACGTGCCTGGCTCATAGCTTCCAGAACACTGCTGGTCTGGTCTGCACTTCTTCTTGCATAGACTGACTATACCATAAAAATGATTGAGCAAGGGTTACAGTTCGGTGACAATCAACTGCCCGATGGGGGATGTACCTGTTCACGCTCGGAGGAACACGCACACCTGGGAGTGAGGACGGTATGTTGATATGCACACCGCCATACCACTGGGGCAACGCCCACACCTGGGAGCGAGGGTGTGCCCTCTCCGTCGCGCATGCGCGGGCAAGCTGCCCACGCTCCTAGACGAAAAGGGAACGCGTACGGGGGCAACATCATGATGCTATTGTTACATCTATGCGCTATAATACAAAGATATTCTGATATGCCTTACGCGGTAGTATGGTTTCCTCGCCTTTTGACCTGTGGTAGCGGGAAGGAAACGCTCTATTTCGCTCCAACTTTTCGCCTTCGGCGAAAAGTTGGAGCGAAAAACAGACTATGTCCCCCTCTGCCGAAGTCAAAAAAGCTTGTCCTGAACGAAGGTGAAGGGACGTTGTGTTTGAGTGGCATAACCATTCAGGGGCATTTTCGCCAGCGGGGTTGCGCGGGGGCCTGCGGCCCCCGCG
>CALANA010000262.1 GCA_937925925.1 uncultured Chloroflexales bacterium
AGGTGCACGATAATGATATAAATTTAACTTCAGTCTATATGTTGCAATCCCCTCACGAGGATTCAGGTGGTTTGAAGCGAAATCGACACCAGCACCAAACAGATTCCCCATGCTCGGTTGCAATCCCCTCACGAGGATTCAGGTGGTTTGAAGGGGAAACCTGAATGTGCGAATCGAGATGGGATCTGGTGGAGTTGCAATCCCCTCACGAGGATTCAGGTGGTTTGAAGGCTATCAGCGTCGCAGTGGCGATATTACGCCTCGTTACGTTGCAATCCCCTCACGAGGATTCAGGTGGTTTGAAGGGATTCCTGCGGGCACTCCTTCCCGGCTATCTGGCCCCCGGTTGCAATCCCCTCACGAGGATTCAGGTGGTTTGAAGCGGCTTTCTCGAAACGCCATGGGTCTTAGCACCTGCGGAGTTGCAATCCCCTCACGAGGATTCAGGTGGTTTGAAGATTTTTGCTGCTCATAATAGCGATAAAGCTATGAGGTTGCAATCCCCTCACGAGGATTCAGGTGGTTTGAAGGCCATCAGCAGCAGTCCCGCCAGCAGGACGCATCCTACCGTTGCAATCCCCTCACGAGGATTCAGGTGGTTTGAAGATAATGATGAAACACGCCAGAGAAAAACCGGCTAAGTTGCAATCCCCTCACGAGGATTCAGGTGGTTTGAAGCTGCTGGTTGCATGCCTGAATGCATGCGGGGTCGCTGTGTTGCAATCCCCTCACGAGGATTCAGGTGGTTTGAAGCGCACGTGCCTACACGATTACGCCAAACCTGGCAATTGAGTTGCAATCCCCTCACGAGGATTCAGGTGGTTTGAAGTCCCGTCGTTGTAGAAAGCTTCAGAATGCCGCGCAAAGCGTGGCTTGCGCGGCAGAGGGAAAAATGGCAAGAAGTGTAAAGAGGTTGCGTTGTTAAAGTACCGGTTTATCACTGATTTATGGCTTTCTTACGCAGTTGCGCGGCATGCAGAGAACCGAAGTGATCACACTATAGCACAGCCTGCCGTCCGGTGTCAAGCGACGTAGCCAGGTCTCCCCGGCCTATCGTCACATGGCTCTCAAATGACGTACACGTCGGCGCTGGTCTCGACCGGTGGCCCACGGCCAACAATGACGATGGAGTGGACACAATTGGCACACAAGCGATAGGTGCGCACACTGTCGCCTTCGTCCGGCCTGATTATGCGCTCCAGGCGGCGTTGTAACTGACGGTATTGCGATTCGTTTAGATCGCATTCAAAAACGCTGTATTGGACACGCTGGCCGAACCCTTCCAGAATTTTGGCCACTTTTGTGCGCCGTTTATCAACAGATATATCATAGGAAATGACATAGAACATCGGTGGCCTCGGTGTCTAGCGGGCGGTAAAGGGGACATACTGTGTCCGAGACTGAACGGCCCGCGCCAACCGCCGCGCCTGGAGATCCAGGCACCGCAGGTAGGTTACCTTTCCCGGTCGGCCATCAGCCCCGTCAGGGTGGGTGGCCTCGGTGCGCATGCGTTCCTCAAACGCGGTGACGAAACGCCGCTTGCCGGCATCGCTCAATACCATCGGATGCTGTGGATCGGTACCGGGTGCGAAATCATCCAGGGTCACCCGCCCATCGTTGCAGCAGCGGATGACCAGCGAGTCGACGAGCAGCGGGCGAAACTCTTCGATCAGATCGAGCGCCAGCGACGGGCGGTTGTAGTCCAGTTGATGCAAAAAGCCTTGATAGGGATCGAAGCCCACCGCCTGCACCGCGCCCAGCATTTTATGCGTCAGCAAAGTATAGCCGAGCGACAGGAGGACGTTGACCGGGTCGGGTGGTGGGCGGCGCTTGCGCCCGGCAAAGGCCCACGTGTCTGGTAACAGCGTGCGCATACCGCGAAAGTAGCGGGCGGTGGCGCTGCCTTCGACACCCATCAGCGCTGAGATGGCGGTTGTGCGCATGACACGATCCCGATAATCAGTCAGGGCCGCAATCGTTTCGGCGATCACAGCGTCCGTGCTGACGCGGTTGCGGGCAAAGCGCTGTAACAGCGTGCGGCAATTCTGCACTTTCCCGCTGACACAGGCCTGGGCGGTTGCCAGTGCCCAGGCCGCATCGTCGGCACAACGATACTGCGCCCGCCGCAACGCCACATGCGCCGTCGTCTCACCGACCAGTCGCCCATGATAACGCCCATGCACGGTCAGAAAGGTGACCTCGATACCGCGATCCAGGAAGCGCTTAATCATGGGGGTGCTAAGGGTGACATTGCCAAAGATAAGCACATCGTCGATCTTGATCAGCGGTACACTGCCGATCACGCTGTCACCACGTCGGATCTCAATGCGCTCACCGTTATAGCCAACCTCGGTTCCTTGTTCCAGGATATAGAGTGTTGCCATAATCGTGTATCCCCGATCCGTGGAAGGGCGCCTAAACGTGGCCCATGCCTAAACGCCTGACAGCAGCCGCGCACGGCCAAAGCCGCGCGTGGCACCTGCGCCAATGCCGCTATAAAAAGCAAAGTGGGCCAGAATGTCAATACAGGCTAGCCAGTACCGATCACGGTTGGTAGCGGTATAGGTACAGCGCCCGACGGCCCCGATCTGCCATGCGCCGGACTTGGTCGGCTCGGCCAGCGAGCGCAGGTCGAAGCGGCTGACGGCCATGCACTCGTTGGCAAAGCGGCGCACCTCTTCGGGCAAGGCCAATGGTGCAAAGGCGTTCCACTTGTCAAGCAAGCTCCCAAACACCAGGTCGGCAGTGGGCAAGGGCTGGTTCATGCCGCGCTGCCGAAACGTGACCGGCGCGGCGAATTCGAGCGTCCAGCGTGTGGGCGGATCGCTCGCCGCTCGCGCCAGAGCAGGGGTCGCCAGGCTTTCGTAACTGCACTGCCCGGCCCAGGGATGCACGGCTGGATCGCCGGTGATGGCGATCACCTGCCAGTCGGTACCATCCAGGTCAAGCACATCTGGGGGGGCGACTGTCCAGTTTGCTGCCAGCGCCTCCAGTGCGGGCGCGAGCAACGTTACCCGCAGGCCATACGCCGTGTTCGGCGTCACGGCTACGGTCTTGCTGCGGGTGGGCAAGCCCAGCAGGTTTGAGACGGTCAGCGGCTTGACCTGGGCGTCGTCGTGCATCTGGGCTGCCAGGTGCGGGTCGGCGTTTCCAATCAAGCGCAAGACCGCTGCGTGGGTGGCTCGGCCCAGGTGAGCAGGCACGGTTGCCGCCTGCGCGGGGCGTAGGGTGAACATCAGTGCAATTGGCAAGTTCTCGGCTCCTTTCCATACACTCCAATCAACTGTACCCGCTGATGGGCCGCTTGCTCGCGGCCGATATGCCAGCAGATGGGCGCAATCGCAACGAGACCCGTCACGGACGCACGTTGCTACGCCGCTGATTATACCGCCCTCCGCCGTGCGCTCTACGCGTTGTGCGTTGCCTATCCATCGCCCCGCGTTGCCTCTGTTGCCCGCGTTGTCATCGATAGCCTTTGCTGCGGGCGACCACCAGAGTCGCCCGTCTCTGCGATGCAGGGCATTGGTTGCACTCCCCACAATGCCCACTTCACCGCTCCCTACTCCTGCAACAACGAAAAGATCAGATCATTAATCGCAGCAAAAGGCGGCGGGCCGGGCGGATGCCCGGTCACAAACGTCAGAATCTGCGCCAGATGGGGCAGAATACGCTCAGCCATCTCCTCGTCCGCACCGTCGCCGGCAAAGCAGCGCGCCAGATCGCGGCGATGTATCCCTTTGAAGCTGTGCGTCAAATCGTTGCGCAGCCGTGCCAGACCCTCCAGCCGATCCAGGTCGTCCAGGAGAGACGACAGGTTCTCCTGCCGCTGGTGGGCCAGTTGCGGCAATAACTCGCGCAATACGGTACGACTGGCGATCTTGTCTCGCGTCGCATCATAGCGATCACCCCGAAAGACCAACCCCTGCGCTTCGGCCCAGAGTCGTGACACCTTCGCACCATCGGCGTCGGCCTGCCCGTTCCAATCCAGAAAGACCGCCCCCCGTTCGAGGCACAGCGCCCGCATGACATTCTCCTGCAAACGCACCACCTGCGTCAAAAAATCGGCATAGGCCCCGACCGCGTACCGCGCCGCCGCGCCATGATAGACCTCCTCCAGTTGCGCGTGGCGACTCGGCGCATACACGGCACTGTACAACCCCATAATCGCCGTGCGCCAGCGCCCATCACCATACCGATCAACCCCACCTTCGAGCGCCCGCTGCGCACCGGGAAAATCAAAGTTAAAGCGGCATTGGGCATACGCTAACAGTGCCTCCAGCATCTCCGGCGCACCCTGTGGCAGCCGATCAATAATCACCGTTCGTTGCTCGTACCAGGTGCGTCGGGCCGCGTCATAATTATAGGTCGCCACATTCGAGCGCAGCGCGGCGCGCAACGGCCCGGCCTGGAGCCGCTTGCCGGTATTCAGCGTCGAGGGCAGCGGATGGATGGGATGCACATACATCACCTCGGCCCGCGCTCCAAAGACTTCGGTGCCTGCCACCAGCAGGCCGGTGGTCATCGCCGGCGTGCCGCCCGTCACCTCTAGATACGCGGTGGCCTGTGGATAGGCGTTGCGCAATTCGGGCAACCGGCGCTCAAAGAAGCGCCGCACGCCATCATAGTCAGACGGATCACGATTCAGGCCGTATTCGTCGGCAATCTGCCAGATCTCGATCCGCTCATGGGGCACCGCGTGCCACTGCTCGCGCTCGTCCGCCAGGCAACGGGCCACCACCTGTGCGGTCAGCAGCGTATCTTTGCCCCACAACCCCCGCGCTTCCGCATCGGCAGGAGACTGATCGCTTTGATTGGAGGCGATCAACACCACCCGCGCCAGCTCGCCATGCTTTTGCGCGGCGCGGATGGCTTTGGCAATGATCGGCAGAGCCAGCCGGGGGCGAAACTGGTCGTAGGCCGCCAGGATGCGTTTGGCCCGTTCCCGTTCGCTCAGCTCTTTCAGGTCGGCCAGTTGCTCACGATCCAGGTCACTACTGCCAATGTTGCAGATCAACAGGTTCATCGAGTCCCCTCCAAAATACGCTGACACAGGCGATTGATCGCTCGGTAGGCATGCTCGTCGGGCACGGTGATGTCAAAGACCGAGCGGTAGGCGTGGCGCATATGTGCCAGGATGTCGTCAATGCTCATGTGCGCCTCGGCGCTCACGTCTTCCTGGGAAATAGGCGTAAAATCATGCACCTGACGATTGCGCAGAGGAATGGGACGATCCACCACCTCCAGCGCCGCCAACGCATCCAGATAGGGATGTGCTGGCAGCGCCTGTAGCCAATGCCCAATGATCTTCCGCAGCTTGTCGCGATCGACACGGCGTTTATAATCTTCGCTTTTAGGGTCAGCGGGTGGCACCGCATCCGCCAGGCCGATGACGCTGAGCCGCTCGCGATGGGCATGCCACCAGCTCTGCTCAAAGTTGGTACGGGTCGGATTGTTCCACGTCACGCCCAACTGCTCAGCCATAAGTTGCAAACAGCCCTCGGAAAAGCGGTGCAGGCGTGCCAAGAAATCGGGCCAGTTTCCCGTCTCGGCTGCAATCTGGGCCAGATAGATCGTCTCTTGCAATTTGATACGATCCGAGGTATCGCTCACATCCTGTTGCAACATCCGCACCTCCTCGCGCAGCGACCGCGTGCCCTGAAATACGGTATCAAAAGCTGCCGCCGCCCGCTCCAGGTCAAGATTGCGGCGTGCCTCGGCGTAGCGCAGTGTTGCCAGCAACAACGACTCCTGCCACGGTTCGAGCAGATCGGGCTGTTGCTCGACCAGTTTTCGCGCCGATGCATAGGCATAGGCCTGCAACAACACCTCCAGGTTACGGCGCAGCGCCTGGGTATAAATCTGGCGCACAATATCCAACATCGCTGCCCGATCCTTGTCGGGCGAAACATAAATGGGTGAAGCCTGGATACCAAACACTTCGCTGCCCACAAACAGCAGCATGGTGTTCATCTGCGGCGTGCCACCCGCAATCAACAGGTAGACCCGGTCGTCTGAGACGATCTTCTTCTCCTGAGCAATCCTGGGGAGCTGGTTGCGATAATAGTCATACATCACATCATAATCGGCCGGATTGTCGGCCATTTCTTGTACCAGGATCTGCTTTTTGACCAGCTTGTGGCGTTGATAGCGCTCGAAGAGCCACTGACGCATCAGGTGCGCATAGGAGATCGTGTCGAAATCTCGAAAGTTGGCCGGGGTATACTCCGGCTGGTTGGTGCCAAAAAGGACAATCCACAGCGACGACTTATCGTTTTGCAGCAGCTTGTACTGCGACTCGATATAGTGCAGGGCTTTCTCGATCATCGGCAGCGTGATCCGCTCCTTGAGTACGTCAAAGACCTCCGGTTGGCGCAGGTAGTCCCCGGCCAGGCGCGGTATCAGCATGCCACTACGTGCATGCTTGATGGTATCCGGCAGTGTCGCCAGGCTGTCCGGATCAAGATGAACGTCACGGGTGCCAATGTTTGCCAGCAGCCAGATATTCATCGCGGCACCTCCCGCATCTCGACGCGCACCCAACCGAGCGGCCACCAGGGTTGCCCCTGGTTGAGTACCAGCTTGCGCGTGGCGGGGAAGCTATCGCCGCTCCGAAACGTACTCGCTTTACGCTTGATCGGTTGATCGAGCTTATAGTGCTGCACCACTGCGGCAAAGCCATCGCTATGCGCCTGCAACCGATCATCAAGCGTAGTACTACCCCAGCCGGAACCCCAGCCAAGTTGCAGCAGGAAGCTCTGCGCGTCCAGTTGCCTCAGTTCGTCTTGCAAGCCGGCATAAAACTGCACCAGCGGCGTCAACTTTTTCTGCTGATAGTAGGCCAGTTCGGCGGCAATACGGGCCTCACTACGTGCGCGCCCGGCCGCCGGCAGCGTATCCAGCCAGGACTGGCAGGCAGCAAAGTCCAACCCGCGCTGCCGGTCGGCGCCGGCCACAAAGGGATAGCGTTCGATATGGAGCCGCGCATGCAGCGTTACATCGCGGTCAAGCGCTTCAACATTCAAGACATCCATGCCGCCGGCCTTGTGCTTCGGCTGGCCCACCTGTCCCGTCGGCGGCGCACTGCCATAGACGGTGATCGGGGCCAGGATCAGATGCTCAACCGCTACCGGCGTGCTGTCACCGACTTGCAGCATGCGGAGGATGTCGCGGTTCTGTTCATTGATGGGCTTATTCTTTGTTGGTACCACAAACAGCGCCGTCTCATAATTTTCACCGGCAAACTTCGCATCGGGCGGACGGTTGGTACGCCGGGACTGCAACGCTTCCAGACTGACCGGTTGTTGCCGTTCGGGGAAGTGGTACCAGGCCAGGATGGTGCGCAGGGCACCTTTGAGCGATGAGCCGGGCAGGTAGGGCTGCCCATGCGCGTTCTTGACCTGTTCGTAGACGTTGGCACTGTGGCTCAACATGCCGGACAAGGCATAACGCACCACGGGCCTGCCCGCTACCATGACCCGCGCCTCCAGATGACGCTTGATGTTCAGCAGCCGCGCCTCGCGTAGTTGCTCGAACGTCAGGCCCGTAAACAAAGTACGTTTGATCTCCTTGAGCGTTTGCGCCTCGGTGCGGATCTGCTGCTCTTCCTTCTCGGTCTGCTGATGTGCCGGTTTGGCATCAAAATCGGTGGCGCGCTTGCGCAGTTGCGTGTCCCGCCGCTTCCACTCTTCCTCGGCCAGCAGCAGCACCGCCTCGGCATCCAGCATGTAGGCGATCTTTGCGGGTTCATCAAATAAAAAATCATAGTCGCGCACCAGCTCGCGCCCGGTGCCAATATGTAGTGGCGAACGGGTGGTGATCGTTAACTCATAGACCGTATTGCGAATAGTCATATCGTCCTCCTAAAAGTGTGCCGTGACCGGTACCGTAAGCGCCAGGCCACTTCGATAGACGGGATGCCGGGTGCCGTAGGCGGTGCCATACCGTGGGTGCGGTGTGTTACTCCGGGCATAATCGGGACGCACATCGGCGATGGTGCCGATCAGCGACGATGCGGACGCTACCAGCACCGCACCTTCCTGCACCAGCGTGATCTGCTGGCGTTGCTGGGCCATTGCGCCGGGACTGAGCAGCCAGCCGCCCACATTGACCAGCGTGTAGGCCGCGCCATCCTGCAACATGGCCGGCATCTCCTCCCGATGCGGCAGATAGCGCGAGAGTATCACGACCCGTGGCGCATTGGCATGGCTGGTCAGCGGCTCCAGCAGGCGCACGTCGGGCTGGATCTTCAGCGTAAAGGCACCATAGCCGCTGCTCCGCTTGCCACCGATGCCGCTCTCACCCAGTAACTGTAGCAGGAGTTCAAAGGTGCGCTGGATTGCGGTGTCATGGTATTGCACCAGCAGCGCCAGCCCGCACCCGGTGGCAAAAACGACCTGCCCCACCTCATAGAAGTTAGAGGCATTCTGAACGCGATCAATCGTCACATGCGGCACAGCCTGAATGGCCCAGATCGGCGTCGCCGCCAGCCGCGCCTGCCACTGCTGCGGCGACTCACCGGCAGTTTTGGCCCAGGGGGCCGGCAGGCGGGCCGCTTCGGCAGCGGTGATCCAGACCTTGCCCTGTTGCAGCATCAGCGGCATCTCCTGGATCGGCTGCCCCTGGCAGACAGCCGTAAACAGCGCCGGCGAGAGATAGCGCAGCTTTTTGAAGCCCTTGCCAATCTTCTGGCGCCGATCCGCATCAGGGATGGACAGTTCCAGCATCGGGCGCGGCAACAGCACCAGCGAGCCGATGCGCGGGAAGAGCGAGCTATGGCGGAGCGGAGGCACCTGCCGTGCCTGGGCCGCTTCCCAGAATGCATGGGCAAAGGCCGGTGCGTCGCTCGTTTGCGGATCGAGGCCTTCATAGCCGGCGGCTTGCGCCACCAGTGCCGCAAAGAGCGAGTCTGAGGGGCAGGACTCGGCCGTTTCCTCGTAGCCAATGCCCTGCCGCCCGAGATGCAGTATCAACTCCGATTGTCCATCCGCCGGCTCAATGAAATAGGTGGTGAAGGGGGCCATGGTTGTCTCCTCATGCAAACTGCTGCTGCAACCAGCCCTTGAGGGTATCGCGGTTAATCGCACTCACACGCTGCCCGTCCAGGTTATACGGCACCTCGGCCATATACCCCTGATCGGGCTTAATCCGCCGCACAGTGAGCGTCAGGTCGGTAAACTGCACCCGCCCATTGCCCCGCGTGCCCATGCCTCCCAGATAGTCGTCCTCCAGGTATTCGAGCGCTTCGATCACATGCGTAAAGAGTACCGCGACATCACCGGCGGCTTGATCAGGGGCGCTGTAGACGCTGAAGATCAGGCTGGCCGGGCCGAACACTGCCCCCGCCGGTACACGCTCGATCTGGCGCGGCGAGGCAGCCGAGGTCACGCGGTCGATCGAGGCTTCCCACTTTACCTCGGTGTAGGGCAGATCGGTCTTCAAGGCGTTCAGTTCCTTTGCCGACTGCGCCGTGAGCGGCACATCGCGCACCGTCAGGCGTGTGGGAGTGGCAACGGTGAAGCCGTTATTTTCCGGGAAGGTGCCAAAGATGCTACAGATCGGGTAGCGCGTGTACTCTTCCGCGCTCTGAGCCACATGAATAAATACCTGTTTCCCGATGCTCTTCGTTTGTGGTGCGGCGTAGGCCTTTTCGAGGAGCGAACGCAGTTTGCCCTTCAGCGACGAACCGGGAATGTAGGGCTGATTGGTTAGCGGATTGCGGATGACCGGCTTATCAACACCACCGATTTCCAGGCCTCCGGCTGCCCCCCCAATATGCAGACCGGTTAGCAATTGAATGTTGGCATGCAAAAAAATGCGTCCATGCAGTTGCACAGCTCGTGCGGTCATAGCAAGCTCTCCTTACAAGTTCGAACCACCATAGTAGCGATGGTAGGCCAGAATAGCTTCAAAAAAGTCTAAAAAGTTGCGAAAAGCGGTGTGTGTACCGGTATCCAGAACAATCATAATCGCATTGGACAGAATAATTTTCAAGGCACCCATCGCCGCTTTTTTGGGATCATCATCACGACCACCCACCCGGCCATATTGATAGGCCAGTTTGGGGCACAACATCATCAGTTCCCGCTGTACCGCTAGGGGCAAGGATTCTTGTTCGTCGAGGCCTCTGGTATCCTGCTCGATCATTCGTACCGTGCCGAAAATATTGCGAATCTGAGAGGTCGTGATATAGCTATAGAGCTTTTCACTGATCTTGCGTGCGGCTTCATCCAGCAACCGTATCGCTTCCGTAGAGTCGCCAGTAATAATCGTCTTCAGGTCAGCATCGGTCACCAGGTCTTGTGCCATCTGTTTACCCGTTTGTTTTGCGCGTGGCATTGAACTCATTGTGCATCCTTTCTACCTCGGACTAGTAGTTGTGCCCAGCGAGCGGCCAGCCCGGCCCGTTCGATAAAGGGCGGCTGGATCTCATGGATAATACGCTGGCGTAACTCCATAATGTCGGCGCGCACCTGCTCGTGACCGGTGCGCTCGGCCAGGCGCGTCAGCATATATGCGCCGCGCCAGACCCAGGGGCCATAAGCGAACTGCGTCTGGCCACCACGGGTGCGGTGGCGAGCGCAGCCCGCGCGGTATTGTAAATACAGCGCCTGCAAGGTCATCAAGAGCGCACGAGGCGCTCCCTGCGCATCCAGGCGTAGCAGTGTGTCTTTCACCTCGGCAACGTGGGCATAATCCTCCCAGCCCACCACCTGGCTTAGAAAGCAGAGTGCATCTTTGCGGCGTTCTTCCAGATGCTTCCCCTGGGCCGCGTTGCGCTCGGTGCGTATATACTGTTTGGCGGCTTCCAGCGCAGCGTGCGCCTCATCTGCCGCCTGATACAGCGGGAACTTCGCTCCATGCAACGTGATGCCGGCCGAGACGGTGATGGGCGGAGCCGCTACCGCCGTGCGGCCGGTGGTGTAGCGCACAAAGTCATTGCGAATCCGTGCCGCCAGATCGGGCAACAGATGCCACGATCCCACAATGAACAGATCATCGCCACCGCTGTAGATCGCATAGACGCTACCGTGGTCAGCATCGCTCGCGTCCTGCGCATCCTGCTGGCGCTGATTGACCTGGCGACAACACTGACCGACCCAGCCTTCAAAAAAGTGGCTCAGGGCGGCGCTCAGGGCGGCAGTGTAGGCCAGGCCGGCAATGCCCGGTACTCGTTCCAGGCGCTGCCCAAACAGATCACCCAGATCGTCCACATCCATACGAAGCACTCCCAGGCGCTTGATGCCGCGACTCTGCGCCGCCAGAAGGTTGAAAGGCTTGACGTTGCCCACCCGCAATGGTTGGGTATCGGCGGATTCCAGGCCATAGGCCTGATAGTCCTGCACGTCGGCACCGGTGGCAAGCGGGGCGACGGTGACGGTATAGCGCATCCCTAGTACACCGCCTGTGCCGATCTGCGTCTGGATCTGTGATCGCTCCGCCTCCGGTCGATCTTCAATCGCCAGTAGGCGCGTCGGCCGGTGTACCGGTGCCACCTCGGTCGCATCCAGGGGCCGAATCGCCAACCCGAACTCCTGGAGTACCTGGTGCCACTCGCGTGGCTCCAGCGTATAGGGAGCCGACAGGGTGCGCGGTGAGCGTGGCTGCACCTGTAGGTAGTGCGCGTTGTGCAAGCGCGGTACCAGTTCTTCCAAGGAGAGACTCAGTTTGTCTTTCGCCACCAGCTCTGGCGATTCGGACACGTCCGGCGGTAGATCAGGTTGGCGCGGCGTAAAAAGCACCTGATGCAGCGTGTCGGCATCGAGCGTGGCAAAGCGGCGCAGCTTATCGGCATTGAGCGCATCGTTGACCTGCTGCCAGGCCTGCTGACTGTCGCCGTCTTCGGCAAACGGTGCGCCGCCCAGCGCCACATACAGGGCACCCCCATGGCGTTGCAGCAGCCGCCGGCCTAGTTCGTGTCGTAGCTCCGGCACTCGCTCACCGGCCGGGCCGGGGAGTACCAGGTAGAACCGCCCACCACCACTATAGAGTAAGTTAGTCAGCGGCAGGTGCATCTGCACCAGCACATAGTGCGCCGTGGCCTCGGTCAGCAATTGCAAATAAAACGACCGGCCACGCAGTTGTTTCGTCGCACCATCGGCCGTCAGCGTGTAGATAAAATCCTGCACTCCGGATAGATCGCCGCCAAGCAGAAAGACCGTATCATCGTGCAACGCACGGGCAGCGGCGATGGCAGCATGGGTACGCGCAAAGTCATATAGTGACACGGCTGGCAGCGGTGAGGGCAGGCACCAGGCGTAGCGTTGCATGGCGTACAATAGCCGCTCCAGGCGGATCGTGGGTGACAGGGATTGCGCATCCAGCGCCACCAGTTCCGCACCCAGTGCCAAAGCTGGATCTGAAGCACCAGCGACTTCCTCCTCAGCGGTAACGGGGAAGAGAACCTGCTCGTGCAGAGCCAGTGCAGCTCGCCGAACAAACAGCGGCGATGTGGGCATGGATCGGGCCGAGTCGCGGGTGGAGGGTCGCACACGGCTGAAAATTGATTGTAGCGTCTGGCGCCGGTCAAAGGTTGGCCACTCGGTGCGATCGCGTGGCGGCTCATGCCCCATCAGTCGCCACGCGGTGCGATGCAGCAGGCGCTGCTCGCGATCCTCCAATGCTGGGAGCGCTGGTACGGTTGCCGCATCCTGTGTGCGACCAATCCAGAAGGTGAGCGTCGCCAGCGCTACGTTGGTAGCAATATCATTCATCAGTATCCTCTCTTATGAAGTAGGTTACACGTTGATACTCCGGCAGTTTGCATGTTCGACTGGTGACAACGTGAAGCATCGGCACCAGCTCCGCACCCGACTCTATCCTAGCACACCCTCACATCCACAAATGCGCTCATTTGCAAGCATGCAGCGTGATTGTCCCTGTATTGCGGTGCTGTAATAGAAGCAGAAGGTACGCGAAGCAGCACGTTGTTCCGTTCTCGATCCTACCCACGGCCAACGAATGGGCCACGAATACACGCATAGACCAGCTTGCCCTGTTCAATGACCGGCGTTACGCCGTGAGCATCCCTATGCGATCATACGCTGCCCGCATTCCACCAGCTCACTCTCCATACATCGCCGCCATCCCCCGGATCGTCTCACGGATCATAGCGACGAGTTCCGGGGGTGACAGCACGTGGCACTGGGCACCGTAGCGTAGCAGCACTAGCCGCGCATGCCACAGATCATCAATCGTGGCCGTGATCAGAGCGCTGCCGTCGGCGTTGTAGGTCACCTGGCTGCCAGCGAAGTGCAGCGCCATATCGCGCTGCCGGGCCACGGCGGGCGTCAGGACATACTGGAGGTGGTAGGTTGGCATGGGCAGGCGCAACGGCGGCACTACTGCCGGTAACACCTCTAACGAGCCACCCACAATCCGATCCAGGCGATAGGGCACACGGCGCGGTCGCCAGTCCGGGCCATCCGCCTCCAGGCAATCCGCATCCAGGTACAGGTGCCCATCACGGATCAGCAGGCCATAGGGCGCGACACGATGGGTGATGCCATGCGGGTCGGTGTTAAAGGTGGAACGATAGCGAAAGACCAGTTGCTGGCGGCCCACGGCGCGCCGAATACGGTGCAACAGCGTGCGGTCAAGGTCGGTGACGCTCTGTGGTGCCGCGAACTGCTCGCCAGCAGGAACAACACTGACCTGGCGGCGGTCGGGTGGCAACAGGCGCAGCAGGTGTTCCAGCAGGTCAACCAGCGACTCGCCCACGTGCGCGGGCAGCGTCTCGGCCAGCGTGGTCAACAACTGGATGGCTTGCAGTTGCTCATCAGACAGATCCAGCAGATACAAGTGGCCTGGATCAACGAGGTGATAGCCGGTCTGTGGACGATAGCGAATCACACAGTCAAACTCGGTGCGCAGAGCGTGAAGATCGTGGCGCAGCGCTGCCGGCGGCGACGCGCCCCAGGCAGCCGGGCCAAGCTCGGCACAGGCGGCGTCCCACAACGCGGTACTGGTGGCCGGGCCGCGCAGGAGCCGCCGCACAACGATCAGTCGCCGTCGAAAAATCAGCCAGGATGAACGCTTAGTGCCACCAGGGTAGGCCATGGTATCTCCTTTGAAAATTTGTTCTGGAGCGGTACTGAGAGTCTGGTGCTACATGCGCGCTTCCATACGGGGGCCTGGTACAGAGGTGACACAATGCGCCGGTTTGTACTACTGGTCAGCCACATTGCATATGCGGAGTATGTCGTAACGACATTCGTCGTTGATATGGCATCAGAAACGACGAAAGCCGTTCCCCTATACGGTGCCTCTCTACGTCCCTCTGTGGTAAGACAAAATCGTTCTAGGCGTCACTAGAGATAGCATTTAATAACCGTTTTATTATAACAATGACGACGTGATTGTAAAGTTGCTCATGGACGATAGCTTGAATCACCGGGTGGACTGTCCATGGGAAACCTGCGAGGCGACGAGGGGATGAGACGATGAGGCGATGGAGCGAGAGGCGGACGGGCCTGGTGTAACGCAAAGGCGCAAAGAGGCAGAGGCGCGAAACGATTTGATTAAACTAAATAAAACACATCGTAAACCATCCAGAAAAGACATGCATAAAGTCTCTGAGAACGCTCGAACACTCCTTCAAACTCTTCTTTCGATACGTTATATTTTTTCTAGAGAGCATCCTTCTCTTTCCGTCTTTGTCAGGTTGGCCCGCATGGTCGTGAGATGTTTTAGATACTAGCACTTCCCATTGCTTTATCAAGTGATGTCCAGTTCGAGTGGCTGTTGTCCTTGCGCGCATTCTCTGTCCTTGCGAACGGCTTGTGTCCTTGCGAGCGGCTGTTGTCCTTGCGCGCATTCTTTGTCCTTGCGCGCATTCTCTGTCCTTGCGCGCATTCTCTGTCATTTCGAGCGAAGCGAGAAATCTTCATATTGAACACGCACGATTTCTCGCCTGCGTTGCAGCCTCGCAATGAGCTGTTGTCCTTGCGCACATTCTTTGTCCTTGCGCGCATTCTTTGTCCTTGCGAACGGCTTGTGTCCTTGCGAGCGGCTGTTGTCCTTGTGCGCATTCTTTGTCCTTGCGCGCATTCTCTGTCCTTGCGCACATTCTCTGTCCTTGCGCGCATTCTCTGTCCTTGCGCGCATTCTCTGTCCTTGCGCGCATTCTCTGTCCTTGCGCACATTCTCTGTCATTTCGAGCGAAGCGAGAAATCTTCATATTGAACACGCACGATTTCTCGCCTGCGTTGCAGGCTCGAAATGACAGGAACGGTTATTGAACACGCACGATTTCTCGCCTGCGTTGCAGCCTCGCAATGAGCTGTTGTCCTTGCGCGCATTCTCTGTCCTTGCGCGCATTCTCTGTCCTTGCGCGCATTCTCTGTCCTTGCGCGCATTCTCTGTCCTTGCGCGCATTCTTTGTCATTTCGAGCGAAGCGAGAAATCTTCATATTGAACACGCACGATTTCTCGCCTGCGTTGCAGGCTCGCAATGACAGGAACGGTTATGGAACACGCACGATTTCTCGCCTGCGTTGCAGCCTCGCAATGACAGGAACGGTTCGGGACGGCGCGGAAAGCACTCTCTCATCGTCGGACTCTCTGTTGGGTTCGTCTTCGGCATCACGTTCGGCAGCCGTCCCATTGCCATCGGGGAACATAGGGCGAATCCTTGACTCAATGAAATCAATCGCTTCCGTTCCCCGACTTCACCGCTTCCCGGCGTGGCATCAGCACCGTGTAGTCAAAGTCGAGGACAACGGCCGGGTCATACTTACCCTCGGCATCTTGATAGGGGAAATCGGAGCATGCACGGTCTTTGGTGGCGACGGTGCGTACACGTAGCGCCCCAAAGTCAGTACGACCGGGGAGCGCCATCTTGTCCAGTATTTCCGACCAGGCATAGACCGTATCGCCGGCAAATGTCGGGTTGGTGTGCCGCCCACCGTTGATTGCCGCCACGTTGAGCGCGTTTGCCAACCCATTGAACGAGAGTGCCCGCGCCAGGCTGATGATATGCCCACCGTAGATGATACGCCGCCCGAAGCGCCCATCCTTCTCAACGTGCTGATTGAAATGCACCCTCGCCGTATTTTGATACAGACGTGCCGCCAGCATATGCTCGGCTTCCTCAATCGTCATCCCATCCACATGATCGATACGCTCACCGACGGTGTAGTCTTCCCACAGATGCATACTTCCGGCCAGGTCGGTATTATAACGGCCATTGCGCAGATGAAAGGGAACGACCAGATCATCTACCGCCACGGCATCGGGCAGTTCGGGGACATGTGGCTCCGGCGCGGGCGCATTCGGATCATTCTTGCGCACCATCACCCAGCGCATATACTCGACCACCATCTCGCCCCGCTGATTGACGCCGGTCGAGCGCACGTAGACCACACCGGTTTTGCCATCCTTGTTCTGGCGCAGACCGATCACGCTGGATGTGGTTGACAGCGTGTCACCGGGATAGACCGGTTGCCCAAAACGCCCACCTGCATATCCCAGGTTCGCAATCGCATTCAGCGAGATGTCGGCCACGGTTTTGCCAAAGACGATATGGAAGGCCAGGATACTATCAATAGGCGCACGTTCCAATCCCAGTTCGACGGCAAATGGGTTTGATGAGTTGATGGCAAAGCGTGAACCAAAGAGCGCCGTATAGAGTGCCACATCGCCCTCGGTCACAGTGCGCGGTGTGGCATGCACGATCTCCTGGCCCAGCCGAAAATCCTCAAAATAGTTACCCGGCTTCGTTTTCGAACTCATGGTGCCCTCCCCGCTTGCTCAGAAACCATAGGCCTGCGCCAGCTCCGGGTCTTTCTTTGCCACCAGTCGCGCCAGATCAACCATCACCTTTGCCTGCTTCCAGGTTGCATCATCCTGCATCTTGCCGTCAATCATCGCCACACCGGTACCGTCGGGCATCGCTTCCAGAATACGTTTGGCAAAGAGTACCTCGTTGACATCGGGGCTAAACACCCGCTTGGCAATCGCAATCTGGTTGGGTGCCAGCGACCAGGCTCCGGTACAGCCCATCAGGAAGGCGTTGCGGAACTGAGACTCGCAGGCCGCTTCGTCCTTCAGATCGCCGAAAGGGCCGTAAAAGGCGCGAATGCCGTGCGAGACACAGGCGTCCACCATTTTGGCGACCGTGTAGTGCCACAGATCCTGCTGAGCAAAGGCACGCTGCTCCTGGCCCTCTTGCGGGTCGGCCAGCACGCCATAGAATGGATGCCCGCCACCAACACGGGTCGTCTTCATTCCGCGTGAGGCGGCCAGATCGGCTGGCCCCAGGCTCATGCCGTGCATGCGCGGGCTGGCCCCGGCAATCTCTTCCACGTTCTTGACGCCCTGAGCAGTTTCGAGCAGCGCATGCAGCAAAATCGGCTTTTTGACCTCATATTTTGCTTCCAGCAGTGCCAGATATTGATCAACGAAGTGAATATCCCACGGCCCCTCGACTTTGGGGATCATGATGACATCGAGTTTGTTACCGACCGCCTGTACAATCTCGTTCATATCGTCCAACACCCAGGGGCTATTCAAGCTATTCACTCGCACCCAGAGTGCGGTGTCGCCAAAGTCAGTGGCGCGGGCACCCTCAATAAACCCGGCGCGGGCGGCTTCTTTGGCATCGGCCGGAATGGCATCCTCCAGGTTCCCGCACATCACATCAACTTGCTTCGCCATGTCGGGGATCTTGGCGCGGATTTTGTCGATGTGGGGTGGGAAGAAATGGATCATCCGCTCTGGACGTACTGGTAACTCGTGTATTGGCTGCGGGGCACCGATCGCCAGCGGTTTATAAAAATGAACTGGCAACTTCATGGTCTCCTCCTGGATCTACATGTTTCCAAAAGACGGCATAAGCAACCGTGATAGATGGCATATGGGGGGCACTCCCCACACGAAGACACCGTGGGTTGAAGGCATACGCTGCCTGATAACCAGGCATGCTGCATTATAAGCCGTGTTGCTGTGGTGTGAAGCCCTTATGCACTATGCGATATCCCATATACCATCCTCGATTAGACTCCCCACACGAGGACATCGGTGGGTTGAAGTCAATCTACCTCCTATCCCTATGTACATCACGTTACGGGCTGCCGCCCTTACAACCCGTTACTATTCTGGCAGAAAAGGCCAGCACAGCTAGCCTTTTTTGCCAGAACAACAGGACGTACGCTGTCGCTTGAACCAACGTTCCCTCAACTACGCTCAGGACAAGCTTTTTCGCCGAAGGCGAAAATGGAGAGAGAAAAACAAAAAAGTACCGCTCTGCCCCATTCGGCTCCGCTCAGGGCAAGCTCTGAGCGGAGCCGAATGGGGTAAACTCCGGCGAAAAGGCGAGGTGACCAGACCACTGCGTACGTCCTGACATATAGAGCTTCTTGGAGCCGTAGGCTCCCGAACCCCCAACCGGAGGCTTACGTTGATGTGCATAGGTTGAAGTCAATCTACCCCCTATCCCCTGAAGGCGGATGAGCGCTCTATGTCTGGGCCAGCAACAATGCCCGCATCGTGCAGTTGCCCCACTTCACGCTCGGTCAGGCCCAACACATCCAGCAAGATCTCGTCGGTATGCTGGCCTACCAGTGGTGCCGGGGTGGCTGGCTGCCGCTCAATCCGGCTGAAGTCAAAGGGCGAACCAGGAGTGAGGTAGGTACCGATTCCCGGCTGTTCAAGCATGCTGAAAAGCGGGTTTTCAGTGGAACAGTCCGGGTCAGCGTTGATGGTTTCACGAACCGTGCGATACAGCCCCCAGGTGACGCGGTTTTCTTCAAAGCTGCGCTGAACTTCGGCCATGGTACGGGCATGAAACCAGGGTTCAAGCAGATTGGCAATCTCACGTCGAGCGCGGAAGCGTGCGCCTTCCTCGTTCATATTCAAGCCCAGTCGTGTACCCAGCGTATTGAATGCTTCCGTGAGACCCGTCGCCTTGCACAGGCTGCGCCACTGGAGATCAGTCAGGCCCACCACCATCACTCGCTTGCCATCCAGCGTCTCAAAATCACGACCAAAGGCACCATACAGATAGTTGCCCTGCTTGGGCCGGTCAGTATCGTTGACCATCACCTCGGCAATCATCCCCAGACTGCCCACCAGCGCCAGCCCAATATCTTTTAACGCCAGTTTCACCAGTTGGCCCTCGCCGGTCAAGCGGCGATGGCGTTCGGCTGCCAGCAAGCCCAGCGCAATCATTTGCCCGGCGATAAAATCCCACGCCGGTAACACATGGTTGACCGGTTCGGGCGAACTCATCGGCCCGGTCATAAAGGGCAAGCCGAGCTGTGGATTAACGGTATAGTCAACTTCAGAGCCACCATCGCGCCGCCCCAGCAGGTTGAGCATAATCAAATCGGGGCGGTGCGCCTGCAACGCCTCGTAGCTCAACCAGCCCCGCGCCGGGAAGTTGGTGCTAAACAGGCCGGCGTTCTCACCGGGGGCACAGATCAGGCGGGTCAGCAATTCCTGACCCTGGGGCTGGCGAAAGTCAACCGCAATCGAGCGCTTGCCCTTATTCAGCCCGGCCCAGAACAGGCTATACTTGCCATCCAACGTCACCGGCCAGCGTTTATAGTCCAGCCCACCACCAATCGGATCAAAGCGAATCACATCGGCACCAAGTTGGGCCAGGGTCATACCGCCCAGTGGCGCAGCCACAAAGGCCGACCCTTCAACCACGCGCAGACCCTTGAGTATCCCCTCCACACTTCCTCCTTGTGCGCAATCAGATCACATGCTTATTCCGTAACTCCTCAATATACTGGTCATCTATACCTAACAGATCACGGAGTACCTCGGTTGTATGCTCACCGAGACGTGGCCCCAGGTGCCGGATCTCGCCTGGTGTTTCTGAGAGCTTGGGAATAGTGGTGGGTACCATAATCGTCTCGCCAATATCTTCCACATCGATCGCCACCATATTGCGACGAGCGTGGAACTGGCGTTCACCGAAGATATCAGCAATATTGTTGAGAGGGCCAGCCGGAGCTTCAGCCGCATAACAGCGCTCCAGCACCTCATCGCGTGTCAGCGAACCGCACCAATCACGCACGATCTCGTTGACATCGTGGCGATGTTCCAGGCGTGCTTTCTGCTCACCATAGGTGCTAAACGAAGCCAGTTCCGGGCGGCCCATCGCTTTTGCCAGCCGTTGAAACAACTTGTCGGTCGTGCAGGCAATCGCCACCCACTTGCCATCTTTAGTTGGGAAATGACCGTAGGGGCAGGCAAAATCATTATGGGTTGGCCCATGCCGTTCACGCACGATTCCATACATGCTGTAGGCCGGGGCCAGCTCATCGGTACAGCGGAACACCGACTCATACAGCGCAGCGTCGATATACTGACCGCAGCCGGTACGATCCCGATAGCGGAGCGCCATCAATACGCCCAGGCAACCGTATAATCCAGTCAGATAATCGCCCAGCGTGGTTGAACCAGGTGTAACGGGCGTTCCTTTGGGCATACCGGAGAGATAGACGATTCCGCCGACCGCATGGGCTACACGCGCAAAGCCGGGGCGATCCTTGTAGGGGCCAGTCTGACCGTAGCCCGTCACCCGCAACATGATCAACCGTGGATTAATCGCGTGCAGGACATCCCACCCCAGCCCCCACTTCTCTAATGTACCAGGGCGGAAGTTCTCGCACACCACATCTGACTGCTCAACGAGTTTTTTGAAGAGATCGACGCCTTCCGGCCGATGCAGATCGATGGTCACCGAGCGCTTGTTGCGTGCTTCACTCAGCCAGGTCAAGGTGTCACCGCGTGATGTGGGTGTCCCAAACCGACGCAAGGCATCTCCGCCTACCGGATGCTCCACCTTCAGTACATCGGCCCCGAACTCGCCCAGAATACTTGCACAGTAGGGTGCCGCAATAACTGTGGCAACATCGATCACTCGGATACCTGCCAGCGGCAACTCTGCTCTGGTCTCATGCGTCATACTATACCTCAAACATTAGATAATTTTATGCTGGCGCAGACGCCGGATCTCATCACCGGATATGTCCAGCAACTCGCGCAAGATCTCATACGTTGCGTTACCGAGGGGCGGGCCAAGATTGGTAATGCGCCCCGGTGTTTCCGAAAGTGTTGGCACCACCCCAGGAATAACCACCTCGCCCAGGCCATCCTCTTCCACATGGGCCAGATTGCCACGTGCCTGGAAATGTTCGTCCTCAAAAATGTCGGCAATACTATTCACTTTGCCAACAGGTACCTCTTTTTCCAGGCAGCGTGCCAGCACTTCATTGCGACTCAGCGAACCAACCCATTCGATCACAATTTGATTAACGGCATCGCGGGCAGCCAGACGTTTCCGCTGCTCACCATATAACCCGGCGGAAGCCAGTTCCGGTCGCCCCATCGCTTCGGACAAACGTTCAAACATCTTATCGGTGGTACAGGCAATCGCCACCCACTTATCGTCCGCCGTACGAAAATGGCCGTGGGGCACAGCAACAAAACTGCCCGAGCCTTCACGCTCGCGGATCTTCCCATATAACCCATAGGCGGCAGCGATCTCGTCCAGTTGGCGAAAGACCGCTTCATAGATGCCAATGTCGATCACTTGTCCACGGCCTGTCTTTTCACGATGGCGCAAGGCGATCATAATTCCGATCGCCCCATAGAGACTGGCCATATAGTCGCCAAGCGGGACGGTACTGGGAATCACGGGCGTTTCACCGGGAAAGCCAGCCAGATAGGACAAACCACCAAAGGCATGCGCAATATGCGCGATTCCTGACCGGCGGCGATACGGGCCAGTCTGACCGTAGCCGGATACGCGCAGCATCACCAGGCCAGGGTTGACATTGCTCAGTGCTTTCCAGCTCAATCCCCATTCTTCCATCGTTCCGGGCCGAAAGTTCTCGATCAACACATCCGATTTGGCGACCAGCTTCAAGAAAAGCTGAACCCCCTCAGCCTGGCGCAAGTCAATCGTCACCGATTTGCGGTTCCGCCCCTCGCTAAGCCAGGCCAGGCTGGCATCGTGACGCTTTGTCGGTGTCCCAAAGCGCCGCATGGGATCACCGGCAATTGGATGCTCGACCTTCAGCACTTCGGCTCCAAATTCGCTCAGAATTGAAGCTGCATACGGCCCGGCCAGAAAGTTGCCAACATCAATGATACGGATACCGCTCATCGGTAATTTATCATCTTCAATGAAACGATCCTGTCGCTGCGAAGAGACATTATGTCGGATATCCGTATCGTTAACGCCTGGCTGATCCGTCGCACTACCTACTGCTGCTGGATGTGTTTCAGGAGACGATTCGCTGGCACTCTGCGGCGTATCATCCATTGCCTGTCCATCTTCTGATTGCTGCTCCGTCACTTGCACCGAGCGCACTCCTTTTCTTCGCAAAGTCTTTTCTCCGCTTTCAACTCCTAGATTATCCCCCACGATGGACATATCGTCAACTGGGTGGCAGCCGGGCATCGAGATGGTATCCATCGTGTCATACGGTGATGGTGATAATAGCAATCCTCAAAAAAGTATACACGAAAGGTTTGTGGAGACCGACCAGGTTCTGGAAATCTGACCGGTCTGGCGTTCACAAATCAGTGACTTAGGACTGCTATATGCCCGTAAATATGATGGCCATACATAATAAAACAGATAACACACAGGGTTATCAAGATGATAGAATACGTCTCGTAACCGTTCAGGGGGACTTTTGCCAGCGGGGGTGCGCGGGGGCCGCAAGCCCCTGCGCACCCCCGTTTCGGCCCGTTGTAGCGGCAAAGCCGCCACAACGGGCCGAAAAAGAACCTCCGGCCCGGCCCCGGCTGAAGCCAGGACTCCACCGTTACCATTACAATCGGTTTGCTGTATTTGATGCTTGCAGGATTCTCCTAGTAGGGTCGTACCCCGCCTAACCACCCCACCTGAACGGTTACTACGTCTCTATTATGCAAGCTATATTCTTATCTGGCAAAGTAGTTTGTTTTGTTTTTGCACCCTAGAGGCCTAACACATTATTGTGTCTTATCGCTAAAGGTGCCGCAAATAATTCTTACGAAAGGCACCTGAGAATCGAACCTTTTCCAGGCCTCGTCTATCAAAATATTATATCTCCTATCATATCGGTTTCGGTCATAATGTAACATGAGATGAAAGTATTGTCAATAGGTCAAATATATATTCCCGAAAGATACTCTGTTAAAAATAATTTGTTCTTCAGGAATGATCATCCTATTCCTTGAAAATATATTCACAATCCAATAGTCTGACCTGTTTTGCTTGAACACATAGTATTATTTGATACATATCGCCAATTGATACTCTATTCACAAACATGGAACCTGTCGTTAGATATTCTTCTCATCATACTGCGGCTTTGCAGATACCCCGATCTATGCTATGCTTGCAATGATACAAGATTGTACTACGCAAAGCTGTTGACAATGGTATGCTTGCGATCCGTCATGAACACGAGGTATGCGGTCGTCTATTACCAGATGGCTTGCGCCTGCGGCAGAGCGGTACGTTGTTTTTCTTCTACGCTGCCGCAAGTACACAGGGCCTGGAATTGAAGCCACCGTATAACTCGTGTCATTAAGATCTGATTTTCAGAAAGGCTTTTGCCATGACAGACACGGCGGAAAACTATGCCCGGTGGATTGGTGGCACGGAAAGTGTCGAAGAGGACATCAGTCTCGCTCCTGCGCTGGCAGCGGCAGCCACGTTTGACGATACCACAACGCCGATTGCCACAGGCGAGGTGTTGCCTCCGCTGTGGCACTGGTTCTACTTTTTGCCCCGGATGCCTCAGTCGCGGCTCGACACCGATGGGCATCCGCAACGCGGTGGGTTCATGCCCCCGATCCCCTATCCCCGACGTATGTTCGCCGGTTCGCGGCTGCGCTTTCATTGCCCGCTGATTATCGGCCAACCTGCCCGCCGCGAGGGGGTTATTCGTAACATTGTACAGAAGTCAGGCCGCAGTGGATCGCTGGCCTTCGTTACGGTGGGTTATATGTTCAGCCAGGCGGGTGCCGTGTGCATTGAGGAAGAGCAAGACATTGTGTATCGTGAACCCGGGCCACCCGTGCCTGCACCACAACCAGTCGAACTGCCACCGGTACCCGCCGAAGCCTGGTCGCGTATTGTTACGCCCGATACGCGGCTGCTGTTTCGCTTTTCGGCACTGACGTTCAATGCGCACCGTATTCACTATGATCGCCCCTATGCACTGAACGAGGAGGGGTATCCAGGCCTGGTCGTGCATGGCCCGCTCACCGCTATGCTACTCCTGGAACTGGTGCGACATAAGACGAACCGCCCGATTGTGGGATTTAGCTTCCGCGGACAGGCCCCCCTCTTTGATCTGGCACCTTTCCGGCTGGTTGCTACTCCAACAGATGAAGGGGTGGAACTGGAAGCACAGGGGCCGGATGGTAAAGTGGCATTGAGTGCGACGGCCGTGTTGGGGTAGGCCCGCAGGAGATGCTGCGGTAGGAAGTCACCACAGAGTGGCAGCTCCTGCCGCAAAAACGCTGCTTCACGAGCGCAGAGGAGCGTATCTCGCCTCTCTGCGCCCTCTGCGGTAGACTGTCTCGGTGTAATACCAATGTGACTTCGACCTTCCGCATCCGTTGGTTCGTCGTACGCTTGCGCCTACGACCATACGCCTGCCCCTGGAACGAGCGGTCGCGGGGCAGAGCGGCGTTGCATGCAACGCCGCTCTGCCGACATCCACACATGGGCGGGGGTCGCAGGCCCCCGCACCCCCGCCGCGACGCTGGCGCGTGGGAGGACGCATGGCACGACCATGCGGAATATGCAAGTCGAAACGGTATAATATAGCAATCCTCCATGAGTTGTGAAGACTGGAGTCCAGGTTTGACGCTGGGAGCGCTCCGTCCTAGCTAAAGCCGGGAGTCCACGTGTACAATGACCATAGGCTTGCTATACTAGGACTCTACCGTCGTTGCAGGAGCTTTCCAACCTGGAGCGCCCTCAGTACTCACCAGTAGCTTCTCAACCTGGTATTCGGATCGTGCTTCGGCTTGCTGTAACTTCTGAATGGTCTCGTAACGCTCATCGATCTCTGCCACTGTCTCGGACAAAGACCGGTTCGGAGCCAGCAGACTATCTACCACGGCCACGAACAGCAACCACCAGAGCCACTCGTCAAACGCCTCTTTGTTGAACCACAACACATTATTGTGTCGATTCACCTGGAGGAACTGGCGCACTACCTGATCACGCAAGCTCAGGGTTAACAATTCAAAAGCACGCCGGTTCTTTGCAGTCGGGGTATCAAACCAGCGCTGTTGATCGATCAAGATCTGAATAATCCCGATAGCCCGCCATGCCTGGTGTTCAGCAATTCCCAATCCCTGCAGTGTGCTGGCAATGATGCGGTTGAGCAGCCATTCATCCATCCAGCTATGGCTTTGCTGCTCGACATCCTGCTCGTTGAGGATCGCGCCGAGTGTATGGACAAACAACCAGCCAAATATTGTGCCCCACACTAGCGGCTCATCAGTCAGGCCAGCTTGCAGTTGCTCCAGCATCGCCTGGCAACTGGCGGTTTGCTGGTCACCCAGACGCCGGGGCAGTGTGGGCAGGTGTAATATAACCTCCAGCTTCTGGCGAATATCCTGGGCAATCGCTGCATCGTCGCCCGCGCCACGAATGAAGGTCTTAATTTCGCGCAACAGGTGCCGCACTCTGGCATCAACGTCATCCACCACCGCGCTATCCAGCGGCTCATCCGGGTTGGTGACGCGAGCGTTGATGAGCGACTGAAACACCTCGACATTGACTAGATCGCGGAACGGCTGGCGCACGGCACCCAGCATAATCTCTTTCATCTCATCCTCAACACTGGGCACCCCGCGCCCCTGAAGATGAGTCATCACATGATAGTAGTGGCTCCACTCATTATCGCGTACCTCGCGGAAGTCCATAAACACGTGATGTTTATAGGACTCAAGTTCGACATACAGACCTTGATCGTAGATCTCTTTGCTGTTGCGAATAAACTCCATACCGGTGATGTAATCGCGGAAGATGGTATAGTAGGCACCGTCGTTATGCAGCCCAAGTCCCTCACCCAGAATGCGCTGAACGAGTTGCCGTTCGCCATTCTCCATCTTTTTGGAAAATGCCACCGACGTTTTGATCCATCCCCGTGCTGTCGCAAACCGGTTGTGGAAGATAAACAACGCCCGCTCATCGCCATAGCGATTCGAGTAGGCAAACACATCTTCGTTCACATGACCTTCGGGCGCAAAACAGTCATAGAGCAAAAAGTCGTGTACCTGGGCAAACACGTGACGGCGATGTAGCAGTGGGAAGATGACCCGTTCGTGATGCTGCACCAGGCCAATATCGGGCTGCTCGTCCCAATAGGCACGCCGATACTCCATGCCATACTTTTCGGTATAGCCCTCGATCTGACCGTGTCCAAACATGGGCAAACCAGGCAGGGTTGCCATCATTGCGCAAACGCCAAAATATTTGTCGCCCTTGCCAAACTGATCGACGGCAGTGCGCTCGTCAGGATTGTTCATAAAGTTGACAAAACGCTTCATCACTTCCGGGTCAAATTCGAGCGTATTCTTCATAACCGAGCGATACTTGGCATTGTCCTCGTCGCGCAGCATATTCATAAACGCGCTATTGTAGACGCGGTGCATGCCCAGGGTACGCACAAAATAGCCTTCCATCAGCCAGAACGCCTCGGCCAGCAACAGGGTATCAGGCGCATCAACGGCAACCCGATCCACCACTTCGCGCCAGAACTCGACTGGCATGGCCGCATCAAACTGTTCTTTGGTCAGGCCGTGATCCGAACGGGAGGGAATATCCCCGCCGGTGCCTGGCTGGGGAAACCACAGACGTTGATAATGGCGCTTGGCCAGGGTCATTGCGGCATCGAAACGAATGATCGGTGTTTTACGCGCCACGTGCAGAATGGTCTGGATGACAGCTTCGCGCACATCCGGGTGTAAAAAGTTTAACTGAGCGGTATCATTCCAGGGCATACTGGTACCGTCATTGCCATGGTAAATATATTTGGTGCTGCCTGTCCAGTGATCGACGCGCTTGAACACCACGGCGGCATCGGTGCGGCTGTAGTAGTGATCTTCCAGATAAATGCCCACCCGATCGTCCCAGGAGAGGTTTGGCCCGTTGAAGCTATAGGCTGGAAACGGGCTGTAGTCCAGAGCAATAAACCAGTCGGGATGCTCCATCACCCAGCGCGAGTCAATGCCCATGTGGTTAGGCACCATATCGCTGGCCATACGAATACCCCGCCGCCAGGCACGTTGTTTGAGATTCTCAAACGCCTCTTCACCACCCAGACGGTCAGAAATGCTGTATTCAAACAGCGAGTAAGCCGAGGCCTCGGCTTCGGGGTTGCCGCACATTTGCTTGATACGCTGCGAGGCCGGGCTACGCTTCCAGATCCCAATCAGCCACAGGCCGGTAAAGCCCCAGCGGGCCAGCGTATCTAGCTCCTCATCAGGCACCTCATCCATGCGCGTCAACAGCCGTTGATATTTCTTCGACAACTGATCGAGCCAGACATAGATGTTCTTGGCCATCATCACCACCCGCGGCATCCAGTCCAGGTCAGCGCTGAAGCGCTCATATTCCCAATCGAGCGCCGAATAGTCATAGACCAGCGATGGCCCTGGCCCCAATCCACCTTTGCCGAGAAAGATTCTCGCATCTTCGCGGATAAAGTCCAGGCTACTGAGCAGGCGGAACAAAAAGTCGCCCAGAAAGCTGCCCCAGTGTTGAATGATATACTCAATTTGATCAAAGAGCGAATGCGGGTGTGCCAGGGCCGGGGCACGCAGCAAGTCGATGAGATTCTGGTCATAGGGGCCAAAGCGCGGTTGGGTTTCAAAGAAATCGCGTATACTGGCCATAACCTGGGGATAGACTGTATTGGCATCCAGCCGAGTATCATCAAACAATTCTATATAGGGCGCAAAGGCAGGATTCATATTCGCCAGCCAGAGCATTAACAACTCTTCCTTCTGAATATGGCGGTGGGGCACTCCATCGGTCTCACCCGCCATATAGACTTCCAGGCTCACCTCGCCACGATAGACCCGCAGCGGTGGAAAATCATCGGCGAAGGTATAGAGGACTTTATCAATCTCCTCTACGCCAAACCGTTCATACACCCAATCCAACGCCTGCTTCATCACCGTGGAGTTGCGCTCACGGCGGTACATCAGTAGTACATAGTGCAGGATTTCATCGATCAAACCCATGGCGTTGATGTGACTGGCCTGCACCGCACGTTCGGGGTAGTTGATAATATCCCGTTTATCGTTCATCTTCTGCGCGAAGATACGGGCAGCGTGAAAGTTAGCAAAAATCACATTGCCACTCAACGAAAATAGCGAAAGATCAAACTCATACTGGTCGCGTGCCTGACGCGAAACATGAAACTCCATCTGAACCACATCGTTGCCTTCTGCTCTCTGCACTGGGCCCTCCCAACTACATCTACAATTGACGCTCTAGCGGACAGTCTAGCTATGCTGTTCGCGCGTGATAATGTACCATAAGCGAAGCGGATAAACCAGCAATGATCTGCTATGAGATCAAGCCGCATGAATTGCAGGCACAACATCGAAAGCTCCATGGGCGGAGCGTTTCATAGGATCACATAGCACATACTACAGAACCGTGTCTGAACAACATGCCCATTATAACAGGACTTAGGCAGTCGCTCGAACAAACCGTCCTTTTCGCCTGCGGCAGAGCGCTACCTTAATCCACCGCGTAACTCCTGATTATACCAGGACTTAGACCGTTTCGACCTGACCCTTGCCCATGTTCGTGTCTTGCACACACGGTACCCGGTCATTCATTCTCATCATAGGGTTCGCCTGCGGCAGAGCGGTACTTTGCTCTCGTTGTCGTCTTATGCAGTCGCTACATAAGGCACAAAGCGAACAAAAATTCTAACACAATTCTAATTTACATAACCAGATATCTTGCTATAATAGCAGTATCCTCAGCGGATCAGAGTCGCCCGTGCTGAACGGCCCCATCATCTCCGCTCGTGGTGCCTCCGGCTAGAAAAAGGAGGCTCACGATGGCGGTTGTTTCTCGACCTTTCAAGCCTGATCGTGCGCCTGATCGCATACGGCGCACGTTCGGGTTCATGCCGCTACTGACAGCGGTAACGTATGGGCTGGCATTGCTGGCAATGGTGGTACTCACACAGCGAGTGATTGACTGGGGGCAGCGCTGGCTCGATGATGTACGGTATGGGTTTCCCCGTAGCGCGCACATCAGCGGCATCGTTACCCCCGACGACGTGGATGGGTTGCCCACACAGATTATTACGTTGAATATGTATGGTCAGGTCAGTATTCTGGTACTCCCCGGCGGTGACGCCACCCAAGTCCAGGTGCTGGAAGGACCATATCTGGTTGGCCGGGACGGAGCCTATGCGGTGGCTCTGCCCACTTTGTATGACGTTAATGGGAACGGACAGGCTGACCTGCTCGTGACTATTCGCGGTGAGGCGATTGTGTATATGAATGATCATGGAACATTGCGACTGATGACACCGGAGGAGCGAGCAGAACTGGTGGGATCAGGGCGCGGAGAGTTACCTCTGATAGAGTGAGGATACAGCCAGAGAAAGTACGGTGATTCGGCAGAATACCAGCTTGTCTCTGGCTGTTTGCCTCCCAGTTATTTACTGACAGCGCCGGGCGTGGGTGGCTCGGCCCAGGTGGGTATCACGCACAGAAACCCAAGCGGCTGATCACCCAGGTTCTCAAACTGATGCACCTCGTGCGGGGCGACGAACACCGCATCGCCTACGCCAATCTCCGTCCACTCTTCACCCAGCAACACCCGCCCGCGCCCCTGAATCACCACCACCCCATGCTGATGAGCATGCTGATCCAGCGCCGAGTGTCCGCCCACCGGGAGCGTGAAATAGCGTATAATAAAATCCTGCGCACCTTCATCCGGGCCAATCAGCACGCGTTTGATCGCTCCCGCTGCAGCTGTGCCTTGAGCGCCGCTGACATACGCCACCGGCGGCACGGTCGCATAGTCCCACGTTGCGGAGTCAGCGCTGGCAATCTGATGATGAACAGTTCCCATTGATATCTCCTCCTGATTTGACTTTTTTGCTAGCTCAAGCTATGGTTGCACCATCAACTATTCATCCTGACCTGGTACAATGGCGTCATTATGTGCCGTGATTGTATCACACCTGTCGGGCGCTATTGACGAAAGCGGCTTTGTCGGGCATGATCATGGACGTTCGATAGATCGATCCTGACGCTGCCGGGCTGTCGTCAAGACATCACCAATAGCCGACAGGCGTGACTTTCTGATACCAAATTGACTTCGATCTTCCGCATCCGTTGATCCGTCTGACGCTTGCACATACGACAACGAGACGTTCCCTGGAACAAGATTGCGCAGGGCGAGAGCTTCCGCCGAAATCTTTTTTCTGGTGCGGCGCGGCGAAGCCGC
>CALANA010000263.1 GCA_937925925.1 uncultured Chloroflexales bacterium
CTGCCAGTAGTAGTGTTGCAGTGCGCCAAAGAAAGCCTCTTCGCCCAACTCGGCACGTAGCGTGTGCAGGAAGAACGCGCCTTTACCATAGACCGTGCGGTAGTAGACGTTGAAGCTGGGATAGGCGTCGATCGCCAGGCCAACCGGCCAGTCGCCGTCGCTCAGGGCACCGCGATAGCGCTGCATCACCTCGCGCTCGAAATCGGCTGCGCCGGTCGCGGGGCCGTAGGCTTCTTCAATGGCGATGATGCCACTGTATTGCGCGAAGGCTTCATCGAGCCACGGCTGGCGGTAGATGTCGTTGCCCACCAGCGCGAACCACCACTGATGCGCAACTTCGTGCGCAATGACATAGCGCAGGCTGGCGTCAAACGGGCCATCGGTGTAAACGAAGATCAGACCCGGATATTCGTCGCCGCCATCAAAGTTGTAGCCCAGCAGATGCACATCCAGTTCGCGGTAGGGATAGGGCCCAAACCGGCGCTCAAAGACAGCTAGTGCAGCGGCGGTGGTCGCGGCGACTGGCTGCGGATCGAGGCCGCTGGTGCGCGTGGTATGCACGTTGATCGTCACGTCGTTGACCTGTTCCTGGACGGTAATAAAGTCGCCCACGGTAAGTGCAAACTGGCGGATCGGCCCGCCAACGATGTGGTAGGTGCTGGTCGCATCGGCGTGGTGGTCGATGGCGGTGACACTGCCCGAGGCGGCCACGCTCAGCGTATCGGGCAGGGTAACACGCACGGTGTAGCGGGCAGTCTCGGAGAACACGCGGTCGGGAAAGTTGGTCACATCCAGTCGCCAGGCTCCGTCCTGATGTACGGCCAGCATGGGATAGCTGGCGGGTAGCGGCCAGCTTCCATCGTGCCAGGGCACGATGCTGGTGCGAAAGTTGAGCGTCAGGTGCGTCACCTGGCCGGGCAGTAGCGGCTCAACGAAGGGCAGAATGAAGGCGGTGTCCTGGGCCTCATACCAGCCACTGATGGCCTGCTCATCCAGCGTGGTGTCGATGATATCCATACGTGTGTCGCCACCCTTGCCAAACAGGTCACGCGGGAAATTGGGATAGAGCCGTAGTGCCAGCGTGTACAGGGCACTATCGGTGGTGTTGGTGTAGGTCAGCACCAGGTGCCCGCTCAACGCCCGTTCAGTGGGGTTGATATGCAGATCCAGGTCGTAGTGCGGCATGTGCTGTAGCGCGTACAGGTCGTCCACAAAATCCGGGCGCATGGCAGCGTCAAAGGGCGCGGTGGGATCGGGTGTGGGCGATGGGGTGATGGTGGGTTCCGGCGGCGCAGTAGGTAGTAGGGTTGTGGTGCGTGCGGGCATCACCGTGGCTGGCGGCGGAGCAGGATCGGTCGGTGGCGGCGCGGTGGGGGTATGCGGAATAGTCATTGGCGTCAGGACGAGCCGCGGCATTGAACGGGTTGGCTCTGTAGCCGGCGCGGCCACTGACGAGCCAGCGGGGGCAATGTGACACGCACTGAGCAGGAACACCAGCATGTAGAGGCCGATCCAGCCAATGGGTGGTGTTCCTGGTTGTTGACCGTTGCGGGGCATATGCGGTACCTCCTGTGTTAAGCGGCGCAACTGGGGTGCAGTATAGCACATTGCTGGAAACCTTCACACATGTAGGCATGTCGTATTTCGCCCGGCGCATGTGCGTATGTATGGAAAACTTTGCACATGTAGGCATGTCAGTAACTGTTCACATCTGGGTATAAGCGCTGTCGTCAGCGTTCATGGTGCGCCTGGGAGTGCGGGCGTTCTGCCCGCCACCACGCACGTGATGGTGCGCCTGGGCGAGCGGGACGCCCGCCCGCCCGCATGTACGGGCACGCTACCCGCGCTTCCAGGAGAAAAGTCAACACATACACCTGTCACTTTTTGCAAAGCAGATAGCCAACCCGTCCGCGCCGCGTTTGCGTTACAATAGAGCATGCATTCACGAGCGGCGGCTGATGACGGAGATTGACGCGCTCATACCGTATTGGCCGCTGGCGGCTGATACCAAGCAGACCCATGCTGTCTGTGAGTTTGAACGCAGCATAGAATAAATCACGAAGCCAACGCAGAACGCACAGATGGGAAGGAAACCAGAGGTTTATGCTCACACCTGAACAGTGGCGCGAGGCGCAGGCGATCTTACCCTTCCTGGCCGATCCAACGACGAGCGTCGCCCGAGCCTTTGCCAGCCATACCTCCCATATACGCCTGCCAGCAGGCATGACGATCTTTAGCGAAGGTGATAATTGTCGTACCTTTGCTATCTTGCTCTCTGGCTGTGTGCGCGTGTTCAAGATCAGCGCAACCGGGCGCGAGATCACGCTCTATCGTTTTGGGCAGGGCGAAAGCTGTATCCTCACGGTCAACTGCATCCTCAGTCAGCAGCAGTTTCCAGCAATTGCCAGTGTGGAACAGACCGGCGCGGCGCTGGTCGTGCCGCACGTGGTGTTCTACGACTGGATGCATCAGTTTGCGGACTGGCGTACCTATGTGTTTCAGTTGTTGGCTCAACGCCTGGCAACCGTGATGGCAGTGGTTGATGAAGTGGCTTTTCGGCGGATGGACGTGCGTATCGCGGAATTCTTGCTGCGGGCTACCACGCCAGAGCAGCCTGTCCTACAGATGACTCATCAGGCACTGGCGGCTGAACTGGGGACTGCCCGCGAAGTAGTCAGCCGTATTCTGGCCGATTTTGCCGCGCAAAACCTGGTGTTGCTCACACGAGGGGCGATTACTATTAATGATCGATCCGGTCTGGCACGGCGTGTGGCGCTTAACTCCTGATTACGTTGGTGACTTTGTCACCGACACCGCCCCGCACATGTGCTACACTGGAATTAACCTTGTGATAAATATTGATGAGGAGAGAACATATGGAAACGAATATGGGTATGATTGACCGCGTTATTCGCGTGATTCTGGCGCTGGTTGTCGTAACGCTGATTGCTACTGGGGTAATCAGCGGTATTCTGGCGATTATTCTGGGCATCTTTGCTGCCGTCTTTATTTTGACCAGCGTGATCGGTTTTTGCCCGCTTTACAAGCCGTTTGGGATTCGCACCTGTCAGTAGGGAAGACGGGCATGGCCAACGAGGGCA
>CALANA010000264.1 GCA_937925925.1 uncultured Chloroflexales bacterium
CATGCCCCATCCAAGCCACCTGGCGGGTAGGTGACGGTCACCCCCCGCAACGCTGAAGGGGTTAGAACTTGAACCTGCGGGGGGGGGTGACCGTCACCTGGGTTCCAAAACGCCCGCCATGCCCCGCCATGCCCCATCGCCGCAGCGCACATCAATGTTTAATGCGGAGTCAGCGCGATGGTTCGACGACGCTCACCATGACCACGAACCCCTATGCTTTTCCTCCGGCAGCAGCAACTGCGTAGCTACCCCTCCTCCCGCAGGGTGGACGGCGCGTTGTCGTCGCCAAACTGTGCCCACATCCCTTGCACCTCGTCGTAGAACCGGTCGAGCAGTTCCGGCGGGCCAGCCAGCAGACGGGTATGTTTGCCATAACCGAGCAAGGTGCGGACAATGTACAGCAGGTTGGGATGACTGGCCGTGATAGTACTGTGCGTATCATCGTCCTGCACATCCAGAATGGTAAACCGCGCACTGACCCCTTCACGCGTAAAGCGCAACGGCAGGCGATAGGTAAACACCAGTTCGGGCTGTGTGCGGCGCGGCGGCTGCAGCGATGGGAGCATAATCGGCGAGGGGTCATCGGACTGACGATCATAGACGATGCGATCCAGGCGCAACGGCAGGATGCGATTGCTGCGGTAACTGAAGGCCTCCAGGAAGAACTGCTCATCACGGTAGACGATCTGATAGGGATCGAGGCGCGGATGCCAGATCGGTTGCTCGCGCCCAGAAGACTTGTAGCGCAGACTGATCTGCTGCCGTTTGCGCATTGCCTGCTCCAGCCATTGCAGCAACTCAGCCACCCGCTGATAGTCCTGTACCGGCGGCGTTGCCAACTGCACCGTCAGTGGTTGCTCCCATTCCCGCCGCTGCTCCGGCGTGAGCAACGCGGTGAGCAAATCCAGCACCTGCTTGACCGGCGGCGTATAGGGGCTACCGTCGGGAAACGCGGCCCGAATGTAGCGCAACGCCTGCACATCGGTATCCGAGAGCAGCGGCGGGCCAATGCGGATCTGCCAGCGTGGTGGGGCGGGGGTGGGCGTATACTGAATCGTATACCCAAAGGCTCTGAGCGCTTGCACATCACGCAGCAGTTTCCGCTGCCCGCTCGGATCGGGCGTATAATCGTCCGGCAATCTTGTGCAGATCTGGCTAAAACTCTGCGGTGTAGCGTGAATAACCGCACGCAGCCGTACCAGGCGTTGAATCGTGGCATACACGCCTGTATCAGCTTTGCCATCGGTTTTCACAGCGTTGCCCTCGCGCTGGAAGTCGTCGTGCAGCAGCATGGGCTATCTTTCCTCCATGCCAGGCGGGAATCATACCTGGGGTCAGTATACCATACAGAACGTACGCGGTCGCGTGAACACTACGTTCCTTCGACTACGTTCAGAGCTTGCCCTGAGCGCAGTCGAACGGGACAAGCTTTTGCGCCGGAGTTTACCCCTTCGACTAGGCTCAGGGCAGGCTCTGAGCGAAGCCGAATGGGGCAGCGTGGAAGCGACTCTTTTTTCTCTACATTTTCGCCTTCGGCAAAACGGAGCTTTGCGCAAAAAAACCTGCACGTGCCATCTCCCCCCCCGGCCCCCCCCGCTGGGGGGGCGTTCTGATGCAGCAAAATGCCCCTGCTATCGTCATCGCTTTTTTTGCCGACCTGATGCGACAAAGCTGACGTTTGCGCAAAAAAACCTGCACGTGCCATCTCCCCCCCCCGCTGGGGAGGGTTGTTCTGATGCGGCAAAATGCCCCTGCTATCGTCATCGCTTTTTTTGCCGACCTGATGGGACAAAGCTGACGTTTGCGCAAAAAAACCTGCACGTGTGAGGCGGGGGATAGGGGGTCGAAAAGAGGCGGAAGGGCGAAAGCAAACTGGTATCAGAACCGTATCGGAGTGGTGTGCTGCATCTGAATTGAATTGTGGCACATTGACGGATGCTGCAAGGAAGCATACAATTATACGCCAGCAAGCCTGAACGGCAGGCACATCACCGGGCAGCGATCAAGGTGCGATATGCAGCCGCGTGCAGTTCTTGAAGAGCAGGGAACTATGAATACGAGCCTGCCCTTGAATGCGATCATTCAAGGCAATTGTATTGAGGTACTCAAGACATTGCCGGAACAGTCCGTTGATCTCATTTTTGCCGATCCGCCCTACAATCTACAGCTCCAGAACGAACTGCTGCGCCCCAATCAAACTGTCGTTGATGGTGTTGATGATGCATGGGATCAGTTTGCTGACTTTGCGGAGTACGATCGGTTTACTGAGCAATGGCTTGCTGGGTGCCGTCGGGTACTGAAAGACAACGGCACGATCTGGGTCATCGGCTCCTATCACAATATCTTCCGGGTCGGCAAACTGATGATGGATCTGGGCTATTGGATACTCAACGATGTGATCTGGCACAAGACGAACCCCATGCCCAATTTTCGGGGTACTCGATTTCAGAATGCGACCGAGACGATGATCTGGGCCAGAAAATCAAGCGACCAGAAGAAGTACACCTTTCATTATCAGGCAATGAAGCATTTTAATGACGATAAGCAGATGCAGAACGTGTGGCATATCCCCCTATGTACGGGCGCGGAACGCATGAAGGTCAATGGCAAGAAAGCCCATTCCACGCAGAAGCCCGAAGCGCTGCTCTACCGCGTCATTCTTGCATCGAGCAACCCTGGCGATATGGTGCTTGATCCTTTTTTTGGCTCAGGAACGACCGGAGCAGTCGCAAAGAAGCTCCAGCGCAACTACATCGGGATTGAAATCGCTCCAGCATATGTTGCGCTTGC
Organism: uncultured Chloroflexales bacterium; assembly: GCA_937925925.1. Classification (GTDB taxonomy): domain Bacteria; phylum Chloroflexota; class Chloroflexia; order Chloroflexales; family Chloroflexaceae; genus CAKZQX01. The sequence goes on from CALANA010000264.1 coordinate 2,791, forward strand.
CCGTGAACGCATCGCCACCATTCCCCCTACCTTATTCAGTGATGCTGAACTTGTTACCAGGTCGAAGCGAACTGCGCCCAGAATTAGCTTTGGACAACTGATCGAGTCGCAGTATATCGCTGTTGGTCAACAGGTCTTCTCCAAGGATCGGCAAATAACCGCGACTGTTACAGCCGACTCGCACCTCATATGGCACGATCAGCGTGGGTCAATTCACCGCATCGCAGCCATTGTGCAAAACAGGTCTGCCTGTAATGGTTGGGAATACTGGTATTACGAGGATTCTGATGGAAACCTGGTAAGTATCGACGATTTGCGCGCAAGATACCGCCGTGAACATCAGGTGACGCCGTGAATGGGGACATGTTCAGACAGGGCACGTGTTGACTTTTCTCCTGGGAGCGCGGGCAAGCTGCCCGCGCATGCGTGACAGAGGGTGGGACGCCCGCGCTCCCAGGCGTGTGCGTTCCCCAGGTGTGAAAAGATACGTCAACGCGAGTTCGGGCTGTACGTGGCGCGGCGGCGGTAGTGATAACCGGATCAAAGGCTCAACACCCGGCGGCTTCTATGGCCCGCTTTAGCTTGTAGCACGATGCGTGTGGGGCGGCACACGCAGAATCCCAGGAGCTATAGCCCCGGCAGCCGTTACTGAAACCGCAACGAGTGTGCTACTGGTGTTCAGCCAGCGTGGATTGTCTGGGCGTGGGCATGCCCCGTGACACCGCAGCAACACGCGGTAGTCTGACCCAGAAGCGGCTGCCCCGCCCTGGCTGGCTTTCCACGCCGATTTCGCCGCCCTGTGCCCACACCAACTGCCGCGCAATCGCCAGCCCCAGGCCTGAACTGTGCCCACTGTCGGCGTTTGCCCGCCAGTAGCGGTCAAAGATGTGCGGCAGGTCGGCAGGGGCAATACCGCTGCCCGTGTCGCACACCGCCAGCGTGACCGCATTCGCCGTATCGCTGATTTCTACCGTGATCGTGCCGCCCGCCGGAGTATGCCGCAGCGCATTGGTCAGCAAGTTGGAGAGTACCTGCTGCATCCGCTCCGGATCGGCTTGCACCGGCGGCAACGTCTCCGGCCCTACTGCCCGCACCGTGACCCCCTGAGCGAGGCCGACCTCGGCAAACAGGTGCGTGAGTCGGGTTGCCAGCGCCGCCAGATCGGTGGGTTGCGGATGCACCGGCAACTGCCCCACCTCGGCCTGGGCCAGGTCGCGCACATCCGTTACCAGCCGGTTGAGCAGTAACACTTCGTCATACAGTGTGGCGATTTCCGCTCGTGAAAGTGGGTACACCTCGTCCAATATCGCACGCAGGTTCCCCTGTATCACACTGATCGGCGTGCGCAGTTCGTGCGCCACATCCGCCAGCAGGTTGCGCCGCGCCTGCTCGGATTGCTGCAAGCTGGCGCTCATCTGGTTGAAGGCAGCGGCGACTGCGGCGATTTCGCTGCTGCCAGAGACGGGCACCTGCTGCGCCAGATCACCGGCGGCGATGCGGCGGGCGGCCTGTGCCATATGCCCCAGGGGGGCGGCGATGCGGCGGGCCAGCAGCACACTGAGCAGCGTTCCCGTTCCTGCTGCCAGCATACCCGCCAGCCACAGGCTGCGCGTCACCGTCGTGAGCATCTGCGCCATCCCTGGCGAGAGTTCGGCAGTCTCGGCGTGGGCCATCGGTGCCGTGTGCAACACGCCTACCACCTCCCCTGCCACGCGAATCGGGCGGGCGACCGTGTCCGTCGGCAGCGTGGTCGGCAGCGGATCGCGGCTGCTGGCAATGATCGTGCCTGCCGGGTCGGTCAATATTGTGGGCGGACGGCCCCACTGCCGCCCGCGTCGCCCCGAACCGGATTGCTGCATCACCGTTTCGACCCCGGCCCAACTGCCGGTGCGCGCATAGTAGTCTGCCAGAGTGACGACCAGGGTCATCTGGTGTTCCTGCTGAGCATACTGACGCACATGCCCCGTCACCTGGGCCTGCGCTAGCAGCGTGGCAGTCAGCACAGCGACCAGCGTCACCAGCAGAAAACTCCCGGCAAGCTGTACCCAGAGCCGCATTATGGCCTCGCTTCCGCGTCGGGGTCTACCAGCTTGTAGCCCACACCATAGACTGTCTTGAGATACGTCGGGTGCGCGGGGTCGGGTTCGATCTTCTTGCGCAGGTTCTTGATGTGGCTATCAATCACCCGTTCGAGCGCCTCGGAAGTAAGGCCCAGCGCCTGCTCAACCAGTTCGAGGCGCGTGAAGGCGTGTCCCGGATGCCGTAACAGCACCTGCAGCAGGTTGAACTCGGTGGGGGTAAGGTCGAGTGGTTGCCCATCCCGCGTGGCGATATGGCGGTCGGCATCGAGCATGAGCGCTCCCACCCGCAATGTCGGTGCAACCGGCGGAGCCACCCCGCCCGTGCTGCGACGGAGGACGGCCCGCACGCGGGCGATGACTTCGCGGGGGTTGAACGGCTTGGTGATATAGTCGTCAGCCCCCAGTTCCAGCCCCAGCACACGGTCAATATCGTCCACGCGGGCGGTCAGCAGGATGATCGGCAAGCGGGCCAGGTGAGGGTCACTGCGCACCTGGCGCAGGATGTCCAGGCCATCGCCATCCGGCAGCATCAGGTCGAGAACCACCAGCGCCGGCCGCTCGGTCTGGATGCATCGCCGCGCCGTTGCACGGTCATAGGCGACGAGGACAGCATAGCCCGCCTGCTCCAGATAGGACTGCATCAGGCGGACTAACTGACGATCATCATCAACGACCAGTATCTGCATCGTACCCGGCTCCAATCCTGGCACCGCTCACCCGGTCATCAGGGTGAGCGGTGCTGCTCCATCTTGCGTATATTCCGTGGGTATCGCTATGCGCTACGGCTGACGTGGGCCGTTACCGCGCCCCTGACCACGGCCCTGGCCGCGTCCCTGGCCGCGTCCCTGGCCAGCGTTATCGCATACGCCGTCGCCATCGGCGTCCACATAGCCCGGCCGCGTGCCCTGATTAGCGTTATCACACACGCCGTCGCCATCGGCATCCACATAGCCCGGCCCCATGCCCCGACCACGACCCTGACCAGCGTTATCACACACGCCGTCACCATCGGCATCTACATAGCCCGGCCCCATGCCCTGGCCGCGCCCCTGACCAAGATTATCGCACACGCCGTCGCCATCGGCATCCACATAGCCCGGCCCCACCTGTCGACGTCCCTGGCTCTGCTGCGCAAAGGTGGTGGGAGCAATCGCAACCAGTGCCACCAGGATCAGCGCGAGAGCGGTCACCATTCCAATCATTCGCGTATACATCGTATTATTCTCCTCTATTTATTATGCTACCGGCTTCCGACCATTTCGGCAAGCCTTTCGATAACTTACGGGACAGAGTATAGCACCCAGATATGGAGAACTGATGGAGAAATCCGCGAGAACGTGTGGAATATAGCAAGCCTGAATCATGGGGTAAAGACCGAAGTCCCGGTTTTAGCCAGCTCTAGTACACGATGACGGAAATCGCTCCAGCGCCTTGTCATGCTGAGCGCAGCGCAGCATCTTGCGCAGCGCAGCCTCTTGCGCAGCGACGCATCTTCGCCACGAATTGTCATGCTGAGCGGAGCGAAGCATCGTGCGCAGCGCAGCCTCTTCCCCATCCCGTTGTCATGCTGAGCGCAGCGAAGCATCTTCGCCGCGCAGCCTCTTCCCCATCCCGTTGTCATGCTGAGCGAAGCGAAGCATCTTGCGCAGCGCAGCATCTTGTGCAGCGAAGCATCTTGCGAAGCGAAGCATCTTCGCCGCGAATTGTCATGCTGAGCGCAGCGCAGCATCGTGCGCAGCGCAGCATCTTCGCCGCGAATTGTCATGCTGAGCGAAGCGAAGCATCTTGCGCAGCGAAGCATCTTGCGCAGCGACGCATCTTGCGGAGCGAAGCATCTTGCGCAGCGAAGCATCTTGCGCAGCGCAGCATCTTCGCCACGAATTGTCATGCTGAGCGAAGCGAAGCATCTTGCGGAGCGAAGCATCTTGCGAAGCGAAGCATCTTGCGCCGCGCAGCCTCTTGCGCAGCGAATTGTCATGCTGAGCGCAGCGAAGCATCTTGCGCAGCGAAGCATCTTGCGCAGCGCCGCATCTTCGCCGCGCCGCATCGTGCGCAGCGCCGCATCGCATGTAGCTATCACTCGCGTGCGCAGCACGGAAGGGGAATATGTAGTAACGACTGTAGTCGTTCCTCCGGCGTCAGAACCGCCGGAAGTCGTCCCCCCTTCCCACACCAACCGCTGCCATCTATCTATGGTATAATCAAACCCGAATCGATCCACATCCACACCCTGGAGGAACCGTATGGTTGATCTCACAACCTTCATTAGCATGATCGGCGGCAGCCTGGCCGGGCCGCCGGGTGCCTTTGCCGGCATGGTGATCGGCAGCGTGGTGGGGAACCTGCTGCCCGACGTGGGGAAGAACATGCTGGGTAACCTGGGAACCGAGGGCATCGAGGCGCTCTAC
>CALANA010000265.1 GCA_937925925.1 uncultured Chloroflexales bacterium
GCGGGGGCCGCAGGCCCCCGCACAACCGCCAGCGCAGGTATCACCTGAACGGTTACATGCGGAATGTCGAAGTCAAACTGGTATCATTGAGGATTGCTATCGACTGGAGTAGTGTCAGGATTTCCAGATCACCCCTCAAGAGGGCAGACCTACTATCGATCCTAAATACACTTGACACACCCTGGTACTATGGTATAATGCCTTCACATATATCTGTCCTACCTGGTACTTGATGCAGCGGAGGAACAGCGTGGAAGAAGAAGTTCCACAGCAACATATCAGTCCTTAAAAGGCGACACAGGTCACGATTACCTGCTGTCGCCTTTGTTTTGCACTGTAGCCGTCTTGCAACGTAGGATGTTATGCATACGTTGCCTCGTACTCAAAGAAGGAGGTGCTTCATGCACTCGGATCTGATTGGCAAGATTGAAAAAGCCCGACGTTACGCACAGGAGCCGGAACGAATTGAGATTAGTGAGCTAAAAGCCAGTGTTCGCGGTGATAATGGTACCAGTCATACCGTTACCCTGCACGAGGGACACTGGGATTGCACTTGCTCGTTTTTCCGCGTCTGGGGAACTTGTGCGCACGTTATGGCCGTACAGCGGCTTCTCAACCCGATGTTGACGTCTCAGGCTCGTGAAGCAGAACTGTCTGTTGATTTTCAACGTGAGTTGGTGGCTGAAGACGCTGTTGCAGTCTAAGCGTTGTCTGTAGTGCAAGCACAGCCCTCTTTCACACGGAAGAGGGCTTTTTCTATGCTCGTGATGTATCGCTATGAATGACATGCTCATTATAGCCCATCGAGGTGCATCTGCTTATGCCCCCGAAAATACGCTGGCCGCCTTTGAACTGGCCTACCGACAGGGCGCGGATATGCTCGAACTGGATGTACAGCGCACATCCGATGGGCACCTGGTGGTTTTTCATGATCCTACAACCGCTCGCTGGGATACCCCCTCTCGTTCGGTCAGCAGTTGTACACTGGCGGATCTACGAACGCTGGACATTGATGGTGAACGAGTAGCGACCCTGGCGGAGGTGTGTGCTTTTGCTCGTGATACAGGCGTGCTGCTCAATGTTGAGTTGAAGCAAGCCGATATTTCTGCTCAGACCGTGATGCTGCTACGCAACCATGCCATTGCGGAGCGAGTGCTTATCTCGTCGTTCTATGCCACTGCCCTCAAGGAGTTACAGCAGATTGCTCCCGATATTCGGCGCGCCTATTTGATGGGTACCCAGACGTATCGCCTCGATGTACGTACCCGCGAGTTATGGCCGTTTCTGGCGTTGCAGCAGGTGCGGGCCGCCGCATGGCATCCGGCCTATCAGTTGCCTGCGTTGCGGCAGGTGCTGCCCCTGGTGCGTCGCTCAGGTTATGCAGTGAATGTCTGGACTGTGGACGACCCACAGTTGATGCACCAACTGGTCACGTGGGGTGCAACGGGCATTATTACCAACCGGCCTGATGTAGCCCGGCGTATCTTGGGGCCTGTCTCAAAAGGGACGATTTGAAAACCCTGTTCGGTACCCGCCGCAGCGCCGTGGGTCTGGAAGATCGTGCCCCGGGCAAAGCCCTGCACGCTCCCTCGTTCCAGACCGGCTCTTAAGCAGCGATACAGGCTTAATTATGCACCTAGCTTCAAGCCTGGGATAACATCCAGATCCCAGCCACTTTGCACGCCAGCCTCAAAGCGATAATAGGCTGCCGCTGCGACCATCGCGGCATTATCGGTACAGAGCCAGATGGGGGGATAACGTACCGGTACACTGGCCCGCCGCGCCAGTTCGTGGCGCAAGCGGGTATTGGCCGCCACACCGCCCGCCAGCAGGATCTCTCGCGCACCAAAATGTGCGGCAGCATTGATCGTTTTTGTCACCAGTACATCTACCACTGATTCTTGGAAGGCGTGCGCCAGTTGCGCTACAAACTGCGCATCAAGGTTGGAAGTGCCAGTCTGTGCCTGGTGTTCCCGCACTTTGTGTAGCACAGCGGTCTTCAGCCCACTGAAGGAGAAATCGTAGCTGTCACGCAGCCAGGCTCGTGGCAATGCCTCACTACGGGGTATCCCTTCTGCTACTCGCTGAATAGCCGGGCCACCTGGGTAATCCAGACCCATAATCCGCGCCACTTTGTCGAATGCCTCGCCCACTGCGTCATCGCGGGTCTGGCCGAGCAACTCGTAGTGTCCGTGATCGTGCAGCAGGGCCAGCAGGGTATGCCCGCCGCTCACGACCAGCGCCACCAGCGGAAAGGCCGGTAAATCCGGGGGACTGGTATCGCTGGTCGCTACGGGCGCTGGGACTTGCAGCCAGTTTGCATAGATATGCGCTTCAAGGTGGTTAACCCCCACGAACGGCAGACCACGCTGCCAGGCAATCGCTTTGGCCGCGTTCAAGCCGGTGAGGAGGGCACCGCTCAGGCCTGGCCCATAGGTTGCGGCAATGGCGTCAATATTTTGCCAGCCGGTAGGTAGCACTGCCAGCGCCTCCTCCAGCACAGGCGTCAGACTGCGAATATGCTGGCGCGACGCAACTTCGGGCACGATCCCGCCATAGCGACGATGCATATCCATCTGCGAAGCAACGACATTCGACAGCACGCTGCGGCCATCACGCACCACTGCGGCGGCTGTCTCATCACACGATGTCTCTAACGCGAGAATGGTAAAGCCAGGTGGAAGATGGGTCATATTATCAGGTTACAGGTTACAGGTTACAGGTTACAGGTTACAGGTTACAGGTTACAGGTTACAGTATACGCGATTTTTGGGCGAGGTGGTTCGGAGGACGCGAGGACGCGAGGACGCGAGGAGGCGGGGAGGCGGGGAGGCGGGGAGGCGAGGATGCGGAGATGCGAGGATGCGGAGATGCAGGGAGGCGGCGATGCGAGGATGCGGGGATGCGAGGCTGTGAGGATGCGAGGAGGGTGCCACTCGTACATTACGACTCAAGAGTCGTGAATTTATTAACCGTATTCTCATTATTCTTTGCACTAAATATCTTGACAAAGCCTGTGCAATTTTGCTATACTCGATAGCGGTTGGGGAGTAGCCTCTCGGAAGCTCCGAGCTGACCAGTCGTCAATACAGGGTTTCACCCTCGGCTGGTCATACGTGCAGCAGCACTACTGGCGAGACCACCACGACTGTGTATGCCGTGGCGGTCTCGCCTTTTGTATATTCGCCACTGGATCTGGTCTTCATTGCCCCTTTTGCATTTGCGGTGTGTTCTGTTATTAGTGAGTTCCGTTAGCGTGTATGGTAATATAAGGAGGAACCGTATGTTGACCCGAACGATGAATCGGCCCCAGAACGATCAGCAGATGATCGGTACTGACGCACAGGCGCACTGGCATGTACAAGAAGCGACCGAGGTACTGCAAAGGCTTGACACGACGCTCCATGGCCTTACCGAAGCGGAAGCCAGTCAACGTCTGGCAACCTATGGCGTAAACGAACTGACAGAGCAAGACACAAAAAAACCATGGAAAATCTATGTTGAGCAATTCATGTCCATCATGGTGATCATCCTGATTGTGGCTGCGCTCATCTCAGCCTTCCTGGGTAAATGGCTCGAGTCAGGAGCGATCATGACATCAGTGTTTCTGTTCACCCTGTTGGGCTTCTTGCAGGAGTACCGCGCCGAGCGGGCGATCGCGGCCCTGAAAAAGCTGAGTGTTCCCAACGTGCGTGTGCGGCGCGACGGCCAGGTGCGTGAGATTTCGGCTCGTGATGTGGTACCAGGCGATATTCTGGTGATTGAGGCTGGCAATCTCATTCCGGCAGACGTGCGTATCATCGAGAGCATCAATCTGCGGGTGCAGGAGGCGGCGCTCACGGGTGAGTCGGAGCCGGTACACAAAGAGCCACACCGCATGGAAGCCGTCGATGCGCCACCCGGAGATCGCCACAACATGGGCTATATGGGCACAGTTGTCACTTATGGCCGTGGTACGGCGGTGGTAGTGGCGACCGGGATGCACACTGAACTGGGTAAGGTTGCCACGCTCATTCAGGGGGTCAAGCCAGAGACGACGCTGCTGCAACAGCGGTTGCATAACGTGGGCAAAATGCTGGCTGCGACAGGTGTGACAGCGGCGATTGCGATTATGCTGATCGGCTTGCTGGTTGGTGAGAGCATTGATGACATGCTGCTCACAGCCATCAGTGTGGCGGTCGCCGTCATTCCTGAAGGGTTGCCCGCAGTCATCACCTTTACGCTAGCGCTGGGAGCGCAACGCATGCTCAAGCGCAATGCGCTCATCCGTAGAATGACAGCTGTCGAGGCGCTTGGCTCAGTGACCGTTATTTGCTCGGACAAAACGGGCACGCTGACCGAGAACCGCATGACGGTGACCGTTATCGACATGGTCGGGCATCGTCTCGATCTGCACGAGCGCATGCGCCATCACGTGCCGGTGCTGAACCCGGAGGATTTCCACCCGGAAGCTTTGCCAGCCCAGCCCACGGCGATCAATACGCTGCTGGCTGGCGGTGCCCTGTGTAATGATGCCCTCTTACAGTCGGGTGCAGAAACCGGTGCTTTCCAGACCATCGGCGATCCCACCGAGGGTGCGCTGCTGATTGCGGCTGCGCAGGCGGGTCTGCTGAAGGACAGGTTGCAGCATGTATTGCCACGTGTGGCCGAACTGCCTTTCGACTCGGATCGCAAGCGGATGACCACCGTGCATCAGTTGCCGGCATCACATCATGTGGACGATGGGGCGCAGCATGACCAGGATGTCTTTCTGGAGCATCTACTGCAAATGGTGGACGCCCCCTATGTAGCAATCACCAAAGGCGCGGTCGATGGTCTGCTCGATCTATCGAGTCACGTCTGGGTCGATGAGCAAGCCACACCGATCAATGCCGAATTGCGCTATCGCATCCAGGCGGCCAATGATGAGCTTGCCCAGAACGGCATGCGCGTGCTGGGGATCGCCTTTCGCCCTCTTCAGAGCGCCAGTGTTGATCAGACAACCGAGAGCCAGTTGATCTTCGTAGGCATGTTCGGTATGATCGATCCACCGCGACCAGAAGTCAGGACGGCGGTGCAGACCTGTAAGACGGCGGGTATCCGCCCGGTGATGATTACCGGCGATCATCCGTTAACGGCGAGCTATATCGCACGCGATCTGGGCATTGCTCGAACGCCAGCGGTGTTGACCGGCCAGGAACTGGATCGCCTGAGTGATCAGGAGTTGCAGACTATGATCGATCGCGTGTCGGTCTTTGCTCGCGTAACGCCTGAGCATAAGCTGCGGATTGTGGAGGCGTTCCAGAACCAGGGGCACGTGGTGGCGATGACCGGTGATGGCGTGAACGATGCACCGGCGCTGAAAAAGGCCGACATTGGGGTAGCGATGGGCATCACCGGCAGCGATGTTTCCAAGGAAGCAGCCGGGATGGTGCTGCGTGACGATAACTTTGCAACGATCGTTGCTGCCGTGGAGGAAGGGCGCGTGCTGTATGCCAATCTGCGCCGCTTTGTGAAGTTTGCGGTAGCGGGAAATGTTGGCAAGGTGATGATTATGTTGCTCTGGCCGTTGCTGCTGTTCATCTTCAATCTGCCCATGAGTGCGGTGGTAGCGATGCTGCCACTGCAACTGTTGTGGTTAAACCTGATCATCGACGGGTTACTTGGCTTGAGCATGGCCACTGAGCCGGCCGAGAAGGATACGATGCGCCGTCCGCCGCACTCACCAACGGCGGGGTTGCTCACTAGTGATGGCATGCAGGTGCATGTGGCGTGGGTGGGTATGCTGATCGGCGTGCTGTCGCTGGGCGTGGGGCTGTGGTACTACATGCATGGCATGGCCGAGTGGCAGACGATGATTTTTACCACGCTGGCGTTCTTGCAGGTCTTTCACGCCATTGCCTCGCGCTCACGCTATGCGTCGGTCTTTCGCATCGGGTTGTTCAGCAATCGCCTGCTGGTGCTAATTGTGGGTCTGATCGTCTCGCTACATATCGCCGTGTTGTATGTTCCGCTGTTGCAGGAGACGTTCCTTCAACTCCAGCCGCTGTCGCTGGCGCATTTCTTGACCTGCGTTGGTCTGGGCAGTGTGGTGTTCGTGGCGATTGAGATTGAGAAGTTTATCCTACGGCAGCGCAAGGTGACGCACAATGTGCGTGTTACACAAGGGCTGACGGAGGCATAAGGCGGCATGCAGGATCAGCTTAAGGATTGACCGGCATCCTGCCGGATGAACCGCCCGCTACGTATGTTGTGTCATACACATGACATACGCAGCGGGCAGCCTGTTTGTGCCTATCGGTCGAGCCAGCCGTCTCCCCATCCAACTACGCATGAAACGCCCACCGAGGCCGTGCTTGCACGTGTCGGTTTTTTGCGGTCGGGGTCGGCCCCCGAACCGGCCCTGCGGCGTCCCGATGCGCCCGTCGGGGCGAGCGGCCGCTCGCCCCGACGGGCGCAGTCCTACGCGGGTGGGGCAACAAACCGACACGTATGAGCCGTGGCCGCGATGGAAGTACGGCTCGTACGTAGGTGTGACGTAACGTCTTGCATGCTCCCCCACGCCCGGCGGCTGAAGCCGCGGGCTACCAGCGGCAAAGCCAGCCTGCGCTGGCTCCAACTGGCCGCTTGCGCGGCCTGTGGAACACAGCCGGAGCCTTCAGGCTCCCGGCGGGCCAGTGGGTCGTGCGTGCAGAACTTTACGGCACACCCCTCGTACGTAGGTGGGTTGACGGATCACGCACCTGTCTTCCGCTCCGCGCCGTGCTGGTTTCATATCCCCCGTTTCTCCCCTTTTTTTGCGGTCACGTCACCACCCTGACCTATGATGCCCTTTCGCGTCCCATCGAGGTGCGCAATGCCGAGGGGCAGTTCCTACGGTATGGATATGATGCAGTTGGCAATGTGGTAGCGATCACCGATACCCTGGGTGCGGCCGTTGCCCTAACCTATGATGAACTCAATCGGCTGCACACGGTGACCGATCAGGAAGGCCATATCACCACCTACGAGTATGATGACAAGGGGTTGCCTGGCGCACTGATCGACGGCAATGGGCGTATCACGCGCTACGCGTATGATCTGCTTGGGCGGTTGGAGGCGGTCATCGCCCATGCTCAGGAT
>CALANA010000266.1 GCA_937925925.1 uncultured Chloroflexales bacterium
GGGGGCCGCAGGCCCCCGCCCATGTGTGGATTTCGGCGTAGGAGCGTTGCATGCAACGCTCCTACGCCCTTCGCAATCTTGTTCCAGGGAACGTCTCGTTGTCGTATGTGCAAGCGTCAGACGGATCAACGTATGCGGAAGATCGAAGTCAAATTGGTATTACAAGCTAATCTTCTTAAAGGCCTCACCCGCCTCATACCCGGCTGCCTGTCCTTGCTCTCGCGCTCGCTGGCGTACCCGTTGCTCCCATCCCTCGACATGATCGATCTGGCTATGATGCTCGCGCAAGGCCGCCAGTTTCAACTCGAGCGTGGCGCTTATGTCCTCAGTATAGTCAGGTTGTTCGGCTGCCCACAAATACAGCGCCTGTGGCCGCCAGACGGTCAGGCCGATCTGGCCCAGGCCCGGCATATACAGATGATCCCGCGCACTCACCGCACCCTCAATAACCGCAAACCCGACAGCGCGATGGTCAGGATGCAGCATATAGTGCTTCCAGGGATCGTGGGTAAAGAGCGCGTTCGGTTTGAAATATCGAATATAGAGCGCCATTTCGGCCCGCAGCGCAGGTGTTGGTTCCAGCTCACCATCATTGTAGCGCAGAAAGATAATCCGCTGTACTCCCAGCACCGCTGCTGCTGCCCGTTGTTCTGCCTCACGTATCTCCGAGAGCCGATAGGCAGTGATGGCCGGATCATGGCTGCCTTTGTTTCCATTAGTGCAGACGACATAGGTCACATCCCACCCTTGCTGCCCCAATTTAGCGATTGTCCCACCGCAGCTAAACTCGCTATCATCGGGATGGGCACCAATGATCAGCGCCCGCTGTGCCTCCTCGATCAGGTTGGTCATCATAGCTGCTCTCCTTGGCTTATCACGATCACCAGCTTTGCGTATACCACGGAAGGCGAGAGGACACTGGACGTGTGCATGGTTCAGTGTCTCTACACCCTCTACGCCCTCTGCACAAAAATCTCGTCGCCCTGACGTAACCGTTCAGGTGGGGTGGGGTGGTTGGGCGGGGGCCTGCGGCCCCCGCTGGCGAAAGTCCCCCTGAACGGTTACGCACTGACTATGATACATGCGCCAGCAAACGCGCTGATGACCGTCGATCGCGCTGGTGCGCTATGAGTTCCCGGTAAAGATGGATCATACGCCGTGCAACACTGCTCCAGGCATAACTCTGCGCACGCTGTCGTGCCGCATTGCGCAAAGTCAACGCGAGATCGGCATCCGTCAGCAGCCGTTCCAACTGATCTGCCAGAGCCTCCGGGTTATCAGGCGGCACCAGCAAGCCATTGCGTCCATCTTCAATCGTGTAGGATAGCCCCCCGACATTCGAGGCCACTACAGGCACGCCACAAGCCAGCGCTTCGAGCGCGACCATACCAAACGACTCGTAGTGCGAAGGCACCACCACCACATCGGCAGCAGCATAGTAGTCTGGTAAACGCGGTTGCGGCTGCGCTCCGAGAAACGTCACCCTATCTGCTACACCTAACTCCGCCCGCAAGGTAGCGAGTCGCCGCTGCTCCGTATTCCACTGATCTGGTTGTGCCTCTGAACCACCGCCAATCAGCATGACCCGCAATGTATCGCGCCAGCCTGGTTGACGGGCGTGGAGCAGCGCCAGAGCGCGAATCAGGCAATCCATTCCCTTCAGAGGTTCCATACGGCCCACACACAGCAGCAGTTGCTCTTGTGGCGATAATCCCAACCGTGTACGCGCGTCTACTTTCGGCTGTGGTTGAAACAGATCGAGATCAACACCGCAAGGAATAACACTGATCCGATCCAGAGCTGCGCCATAGTGCCAGACCATCTGCGCCCGATCCAGCGGCGTGGCGGCCACAATCGAATCGGCAGCAAGCAACAACTGGCGCTCAATTGCCACACGACGACTGGTTTCTGCTTCCTCAACACTCCGCGCCACCCTGTTCTTCATCACGCCGAGCGTATGGAACATATGCACCAGAGGAATGCCCCAGCTACGGCGCAACCACACCCCGGCCTTACCCGAAAGCCAGTAATGACTATGGATCACATCATAGGTGAGATCCTGTCCATCGGCAAAACACCGCACCCGACTGACAAACTCCGGTAGGTAGGTCAGTACCCAGTTTTTATCGTAGGGTACCGCCGGGCCAGTGTGCAGGTTAATCACGCGCACACCACAGCCGAGCGGCACAATCGTGGGCGTGAAGCGCTCCTGACTACGGGTGAAAATATCGACCGGAACACCGCGTTGGCCCAGTTCGCGCGCCAACTCGCGCACGTAGACATTCATACCGCCCGCTTCTTTCCCTCCCAACCGCGCCAATGGACTGCTATGAACGCTTAACATTGCAATGCGCATAATGATGCTGTGCCCTTGATATGTGTTCCGCGACCGCAGAAACGGTTATGCTGATCAGTGAAACACACGCTATGTGCATGAATACAGATAGAGTAACCCTGGCACTTCCCTTCAGGTGCATACGTATAGCAACACCGCTCACGTATTTCAGGCTTCTGAGAATTTGTACCACAGGTAGCGCAGAGGCACAAGTATGCAACCGGCGAGTAACTGTCATTTGGGGAGAGAGCTTCTGTCGTCAGCGTTCATGGTGCGCCTGGGAGCGTGGGCGGGACGCCTGCCAGCGCATGGTGCGCCTGGAAGCGCGAGCGTCCCGCTCGCTATTGCACACGTGCGGGCACGCTGCCTGCGCTCTCTGGCGTGCATGTTCCCTCGCGTGTGAACAGTTACAACCAGCGGTATCGGTATGTGGTGGAATTGTCAATCGACCTTTGCGCCTGCCCCACGTACGCAAAAACTGGAGAAGAAAGGATTTTCGCTTACGGCACCCGCCGCACATACACCGGGCTGACGCCGACCTCTAGCGTCACCTGGTCACCCACAATCGTTGGCGGAATCACCGCCCCATCGCGCTCATACATCCGAATAACTCTAGCCCGTGGGAGTCGCACGGTCTGGGGAGTAGCCTCGCGTGACCAGAGAACATCCACCACATCAGCATCGTGCGTAAAGCGATAGGCCTCGATTGAGGGGCCGTAATCGGTGACAGGCATCGTCGTCCTGTTTGCACCTGCTTGCTTAATCAAATGTTGATAAGCCAGAAACCCAGGACGTGGCAATTGATCACCATCAAGCAATGATGTATACCGCCAGCCTGGCCCGTTTAACGTATACCAGCAGATTGCCATAATATCTACAGACAGCGCACGTGTTACCAGGCGCACAATATGATCCGCCTGTGCTTCAAAGTAGTCTGGCCCAGGTTCGCCCGTACTAAACATAAGACCAGTCTCATTCAGCATCAGCGGTTTCTGTACACCATAACGTGCCATCACCTCACGTAAAAATTTTGCCTTACCGATCGTCATTCCGCCCAACGGCTCCCAGGGTCCTGATTTCAGATCCCGATCAACATCGTATCCCCCATATTCAGGGTAAACATGATACGCCGCAATATCAAAACTATCGCCCGCACCAACACGCAAAATACCTTCCATGAAATTCTCTGGATAACCCTTTTCACCGGCACTGTATCCAAGTGAGAGACCACCGTTCAAGATCTGGGCAGATGGATCAGCCGCTCTGATCGCAGGTGCGACCGCTTTCAACATATTGCCATAATGTTCACCGCCATAGTAGGGATCATTGATATCGCCCCAGCAGCCAAACACCAGATCTCTAGGTAAACGATTGGGA
The DNA here is from genome assembly GCA_937925925.1 of uncultured Chloroflexales bacterium. GTDB lineage: Bacteria > Chloroflexota > Chloroflexia > Chloroflexales > Chloroflexaceae > CAKZQX01. The sequence goes on from CALANA010000266.1 coordinate 3,713, forward strand.
TCAAAGTCAGGCTCGTTGCCCAGTTCCCAGTACCGCACATTGAATGGCGGTTGACGATAACGACTGACCAGCGCCTGCATAAACCGGGCAAAGTCCTCAAACCGGTCTTCGCGAATAGCGCCACACGACGTTTGATACGGCTCGTTATTGGCGTCATAGTAAGTCTTCGTGGCCCAATGTGGACTTTGTTGGATTACAATAATCGGCGTTAGCCCCGCTATTTGCGCCCCGATCAGATCCTGCTCAAAATCAAGCAAGGCAGCCCAGTTGTATTCCGCATCGCGGGTGGGTTGCACTGTGTGCCATCCGTGCATATGGATACGCACCCAGTTGACCCCCAATTCGTTTGCTCGTGCAAAAACTGTTTGCGTGACCATCCATCGGGGATTGATTTCGATACCAAAGGGAGACGGGGGAGATACAGAAGTCTTCATGATGACAGGCAAAAAGACCTTTTGTTCCTGTTCGGCTGCTGTAGATGTGCCGCCAATATAAGATAGGGCGACGATGCAACATACAAGCACGAATAAGATATACATACGTTGAAAGCGGTACATCTATGAGCTTCCCCTGACTATTTGATACCAATTTGACTTCGCCCTTCCGCATCCTTTGGTTCGTCTTCCTCTTTTTCATGTCAGGACAGACGCGGTACTCTGGGCGACTCGTCTTTTCGCCTTCGGCAGAGCGGTACGTTCGGTGTTGTTTGGGTCGCTTCCACGCGGCCGCAGGCGAAAAAGCTTGTCCTGAACGAAGGTGAAGGGACGGGGATGTGTGAGCAACCGCGTACTGCGGGTTCATGACAAGAACATGCGGAATGGTCAAGTCGAAACGGTATGAGCGTGTATAGATTATTTGCTGCCATATTTTATGGTCAGATTTCACCAGAACATAA
>CALANA010000267.1 GCA_937925925.1 uncultured Chloroflexales bacterium
ACTTGCCATGGTCAAAAACGGTCGAACGCGCCAGTGTTTTCCAGGACTGCATGCCAGGTTACTCCTTTATGTACCCATGGTTGACTCGGCATCTATTCTAGCGGTCAATCCATGTGGCGTCAATCGTCTAATCGTCTATACGTTGGGGGATTAGGACATTGAGGCTGAGGGCAGTGGCTGCCGTGCTCGAATATCTTTTTAGCCGTCTCTCAACGGCGATGCGGACGGACGATGAACCAGGTTATCGCACCCAGCGCGAAAAGACCAAGCATCCCGGTTACCACCAGCACCCACCCCGTGCCTGACGGTGGTTCTGGTTCTGCGACTGGCGCAATCGTTTCAGATTCGGCGGCGCTGGCTGCCTCTGGTTGAGATTCCAGCCCGTGCTGGTCAGGTGGCGCAACAGGTAACGCCAACGCCGCACTGCCTGAGTCATCCGGTACTGCTGCTCCATCCGTAGGTGCTATCAGCATGTCAGCCGCGTCGGGTATAGTATCAACCGGTGGAACGCTATCTGCCACTGCTGGTGGTGCTGGCTGGAGCGGAGCCAGCCTCGGTGCAGGTTCACTCTGTCCCGATTCTGGCAGCACCGGTTCATCCTGAAGCATGGTCTTAGAAACAGGGGCAACAGTCTGACCCAACAGGCTGTAGACCGTAGTGACCGTAAGCGCCAGGACAAGTGCCGCCAGCAAACTGCCCAGCCGCATCCAGCCCACGAACAGTGGACGCCGGGGACGCACCTGCTCCGGATCGAGCGTAAAGGAGCGGGGCGGCACTACCGGTTCTAGATCACGTAGCAATGCGGTGGTGATACGCAACTCGTCCAGTTCGGTTTGCAATGCATGATCAACCTGTAGCCGTTCTTCAACCGCTTGCTGTTCGGCTGGAGCTAGCCGGCGATCAAGATAGCTCGATAGCAATACCAGGTCATCATCGGTAGACTGTGATTGTGGCAAATTGTTCATGGTGAATCAACTAGCACATGGTGCAGATCGTGCATCAGGCCATGTACTCTATGCAGGACTTATACCAATGTGACTTCCACATTTCGCATACGTTGGTTCGTCTGACGCTTGCTTCTACGACAACGAGACTTCCCCTGGAACGAGATGTCGCGGAGGCTGCGAGACGTTGCTGGCAACGCCCCGCAGCCTCCCCCCCGGCCCCCCTGCAGGAGAGGGTGCGGCGAAGCCACGCCGCAGGCACATAGGAGGACAAATGACCTCCAATGAAACGGTGGTTGCTGGATCTCACCACGCCGCAGGCGCGTGGGAGGACAAATGACAAGCACATGCGGAAGGTTCACGTCGAAACGGTATGACACGATCGGTCTACTAGAAAGCCGCACTCGCTTGCGGGAGAGGAGCAGAAGTTCGTTTTCGTTTCTCCCACACACGTAAATCCTACCTTATGTGCGCTGTTGCTCACTTTCATGACGATAACGTTCGGGTAACAGTTCCCCGGCTTTCAAGGCATCACGCAACCGCGCTCGTCCGCGACTCAAGCGCGACTTGACTGTTCCGATATTTACGCGGGTGATCTGGGCAATTTCTTCATAGGGTAAACCCTGTACATCAGCGAGAATAACCACGACCCGTTGATCTTCGGGTAAGCCGATCAGCGCCCGCTGAATGGCGGCACTCAATTCGTGGCGTAGCGCCACTTCGTCGGGCAACTCGTGGTGATCTGGCGTTTCAAAGCCAGGAGAACCATCCTCGGCAACAAGGGCAGCATCAAGGGAAGTCGTTGGATGGCGCTGCTGCGAACGCAGCACATCGTAGCATCGGTTGGTGGCAATACGCAAAATCCAGGAGCGAAATGAACCGCCGCGAAACCGGTGTACATGCTGAAAGGCGGAAAAAAAGGTATCCTGCGTTACATCAGCCGCCGCTTCCCGCTGGCCCAGCATCCGATAACACAGATTATAGATGCGTCCTTCATATTGTAGCACAAGCTGATTGAAAGACTCAACATCCCCTCGCCGACTGGCTTCTATCAGATATTGTTCTTCCGCTGGTATCGTCACGGCATTTTTACATGGTCTGATGAAGGCGTTTTTACTATCAATAGCGCATGATCAGCAGTAGCTGAGATAGATGTACAAAATACCGACGTATCTTCTTAACAGATGTTCAACAATAAGCCGTGACAGCAGGCATATCAGGGCTAATGCCGTGCGTACAACATCCCATCTACATCATGACCCGAAATATCGTCAGGACGTACGCGGTTGCTTGAAGCTCACAGCTTTTTCGCCTGCGGCAGCGTGGAAGAACCGCTTTTTCACTCCACATTTCGCCTACAACGAAAATTCGGGGCAAAAAACAGGAAACGTACCGCTCTACCGCAGGCGAAACCCATGGGGTGATGGACGACTGCGTCAGTCCTGATCGTTTTACTGGAGCAGAGTTGAAGCCGATTTACAGAGGAACGACTCGCGCAATCCGTGTTTGACCGGCCATCAAGCGTTGTCCGGCCCGCACCAGCGGCTTGATCGAGTCCCGCTGAATAATCAAATCAAGCCTGGATCCAAAGCGCACCGTTCCGATCCGTTCTCCAGCCTCAACATGGTCGCCAACATGCACGCGACACACAATCCGACGGGCAATCGGCCCGGCCATTTGCACTACCAGGACTGGCCCCCACGTCGTTTGAATCCCAATATACGAGCGGGTATTGCGTTCCGCCGCCAGTGCATCGGTGACAGAGCGATACTCACCCCGGACATGCTCCACATAGCGAACGACGCCTGAGACAGGACTACGGTTCACCGGTACGTCAAACGGTGAGAGGATGGTCGCAATCCGCAGACCATCGGTATGCAAGAAGCGATGCTCATAGATCTCATCAATATCCAGCACAATCCCATCCGCAGCCGAAAAAATCACGGAGGTATCATCGGGTGTATGTCGTTCAGGATCACGATAGAGTAACGCAGTTAAGGCTGTCAGTGCTAGAGGCACCGGAGCCAACCGAGGACGTAATCCCAAAGCAAGCCCGGTAAGCCCCAGACCAACACTTAAGAAAGGTGTTGCTTCGGCGTCAAGGCCAGGAATACGAGGAGATGGTAGGTTACTAACAACTTGTTCTGTCATACATATACAGGCATCGATCGGGTTCCAACTTTTTTAGATTCTAACATGGCTCATACGAAAACGCAACAGAGGTTGGACAGGTTCAGATTCACTTGACACTTTGTATACCTGTAGTAACGTCTTCAAGCAGTTAAGAACGCCAGAAACGACGAAAGTCGTTACTATGAGAAGTATGTAATATGGACGCTGAACTTTGTCTTAGCCCTCAGCCAGCAAGCCAGCGATATAAATCAATGTCGCCCGCCGTCCCTGGGGATGCAACTGGTGCCAGAGATGGAGTAAATGTTCTTCCTCGCTGGCGAAACTGGCCGGCATAAATCGATTGTTACGCTTGAAAGACGGAGATGCTATCGGTTCTTCGTCCATAGTGGTATCAATCATATAGGGCACCGTCTGGTCAGCCGCTTCCTCGGCATCTGGTTGAACACCATCGGAGGTAGAGGATACAGTCTGACCACCGGCACGCACGGTTTGATCGGCAACCAGTATCTTTGCCAGTTCCAGAGAGTCAACATTCAAGGTATGACACAGCCGCTGCGCCTGATCTGCATCTGGCAGTGTTTGCCCCGAGAGATAATTCCGTAAGGCACCATCGCTAATCCCGGTCTCCCGCGTGAGTCTGGCACGTGAAAACCGGCCCTTTATTTCCATCTGCTCCTTGAGCCAGTCCGCAAACCGTGGCGCAGCAGTGGGGCGAAAAGTCGTGCGCTCGCGTGCTTCCTCAACTGAGATACCTAACGCATGGGCAATTAATTCCAGGGTTCGACCACGCGGACGCTGGGTTTGCCCGGCGATAAACTGACGTAACGAGAGGGCACCAATACCCAGTTGTTCAGCGAAATCACTGATAGCAAGTTCCTGCTGCATAGCCGTATAAAACAACAACGTCGAGAGTGGCAGGCTGGCCAGAGAGGCATCATACAGCACAGCCGTTGATGCTTCGCTCATTGCATATACTCCTTAATTATAGTTAGGACTTACGCGGTCGCTCGAAAAGACGCCTTTTTCACCTACAGCGAAAATGTAAAAAGGCGTTTCTTCCACGCTGCCGCAGGCGAAAAGACGAACGAACTAAACCACTGCGTATATCCTGGTAATAACTAGCTAAGATTGTCCGTTCAGGACAACGACCACGACAAGAGAAAGCCCTTCCTGGTGTCACAGGTGAGCTATTCAACGTTCATTAACCAGGACTTCAAAATATGCTACCAATTCCTACATACCAGATATAACAATCTTAAATCAGTTGTGAAGATCTGGGTCTAGGCTTGACGCTGATAGCGCCTCGCCCAGCGTCGAGCCTGGATTCTCGTTCACAATTGGAATAGGGTGTACCCGTTCAGGGGAACGTTCGCCAGCGGGGGTTG
>CALANA010000268.1 GCA_937925925.1 uncultured Chloroflexales bacterium
TGCGGGGGCCTGCGGCCCCCGCAACCCCCGGGAACCTCCGGGCGGGGTCGTGCCCCGCCCAACCACCCCACCTGAACGGTTACAGCGTCACTATGTAATGTATAGGTGGAAGCTAAAGATATGGTACACTAAAGCCACCCGATAGACACTGGTCTGAGAGTCTATCGCAATCCTATTCCAATTGTGAACAGGAATCCAGACAGCAGCCTGGACGGAGCTAGACCAGTGTCAAGCCGGGACTTCGGTCTTCACAACGCAATGTAGGATTGCTATCTTTAAGACGTACTGGTACTGGATGCAGCGTTTTGTGTTACATGCGGGTGAGGCGGGCTCGCGGTTACTCCGCATGATATCAAGCCCGATCCTGGTCGTTTCTACATCTCTGGCTCGGTGTAACATTTCGCGTCACACCTGGTCGGGTTGAATCAGGTGCCAGTGTGATCTCTCGCAAACGCCGTGCAGACAGGTGCTGTATTTACCCAGAAGGTTAGCGGGATTGCGCCGTCAAAAGTAACGGTTCACCTGCACGGCAGAAGCGCAGGCGGCTCGCTGGTATCATCCGACACCCATCGCACATGCGCGGGCAAGCTGTCCGCGCTCCAAGGAGAAGAGTGAACACGTACCGTCAAAAGTCTGTACGATAGATAGGAGCAGAACCAATGATGACCAATGGCCGGCATCCTCAGCAAAAAAATGTACTTGGTGGCGAGCTGGAGACGTGCTGCACGGATCCTATGACTGGCTTCTACCGCAACGGTCGTTGTGAAACTGGAGTGGACGATATCGGCCGTCATGTTATCTGCGCTCAGATGACAGATGAATTTCTGGACTTCACTCGTACTCAGGGCAATGATCTGACCACACCTGCACCCGGTTTTCCGGGCCTCAAACCGGGTGATCGTTGGTGCTTGTGTGCCTCCCGATGGAAGGAAGCGCTGGCAGTCGGTCTGGCTCCGCCAGTGATCCTGGCGGCCACCCACGAGACAGCGCTGAGTGTTGTTACTCTGGACGAATTGAAACGCCATGCGGCAGAGTTATAATACGAGCGCAAGCATCTAGACAAAAAAGCACAGGTGATATACGCGGCGGCAATCGCCTACCCATACAGCCTGTGTATCCTGACAGGCTTGCGGTTATTAAGTAGAACGTGCAGTATATTCCGTCTGGGTAACTGCACTACCCATGAGAAACATATGGCGCAATATCTGGTTACGGTAACTCCGCGCACGGTAGCACATACGCTACCGATCACTCAGTCACTTTATTTACTGGCGGGTTCACAGCTTGATCCGGACACAGTAGCACGTCTGACGACCGAGTTGTTGCATGATCCAGTGATCCAGCAGGCCACCTGGTGTGCGCTCAACACCGAGGCGCTCCAGGCAGATTCAGGCAACTTTTTGCCCCCTGGTGGTCACTATCTTGAAATTGCCTATCGTCCGGGTGTTACTGACAATGAAGCCGAAAGCGTGCTAGAAGGTGCGCGACGGATGGGCATAAGCGGGTTGGAGCAGGCACGGACACTGCGCCGCTACCTGTTACCAGCACATACCGATCCCCAGATACTGGCCCCTACCCTGGCGAACGATCTCGTGCAAACCACGCTGATCTACCGTCACGATGATGACGGTGCTGCACGACGGTCGCTCTATCTCCTGCTGCTTACACCACCGGCCCGCGTAACCGCCCGTATACACCAGGTGCCGTTACGTGATGCAGATGATGCCGAACTGTTGCGTATCAGTCAGACTGGTATATTAGCGCTGGATCTGTCTGAGATGCAGGCGATTCAAGCCTACTTTACCCAGATTGGGCGTAATCCAACCGATGGCGAATTAGAAACACTGGCCCAGACCTGGAGTGAACATTGTTCGCATAAAACGTTCAAGGCCCGCATCAACTATCGCTGTGCCAACAGGCAGAGTATGTCAACCGCTCTGGATCCCCACCTGTATAGCGCCTATCACCGGTTGCAAGAGGATAATGAAATTGATAGTCTGCTTGACACCTTTTTGATCACCGCCACCAGGCGCGTTCTGGAAGCCCACGCAGCGCATTCTCCGTTGCAATGGGTCTTGAGTGCTTTCGTTGACAACGCAGGAATCGTAGCTTTCACCCGTGATTACGAGGTTTCCTTCAAAGTTGAAACCCACAACCATCCCAGTGCGCTGGAACCGTTTGGTGGGGCGAACACAGGCGTGGGCGGAGTGATCCGCGATGTGCTGGGAGTTTCGGCTCTGCCCATCGCTAACACCGATGTGCTGTGCTTTGGCCCGCTCGATCTTGCTGCCGCAGCGTTACCACCGGGTGTGTTACCGCCCGCACGCATTTGCCATGGCGTCGTTGCCGGTGTGCGCGATTATGGCAACAAACTCGGCATCCCTACCGTCAATGGAGCTGTCCTATTCGATCCGGGGTATACCGCCAACCCGCTGGTCTTCTGCGGCACTGTCGGCATTGCTCCGCGTGGCGCGCATCCGCGTGCAGCGCGTCCAGGCGATGTGGTGGTCGTTCTAGGCGGGCGCACCGGGCGTGACGGTATTCACGGCGCAACCTTTAGTAGCGTTGAGTTGACCCATACCACTGCCAGCGACGTTGGCAGCGCAGTACAGATTGGCGACCCGATTACCGAAAAGAAATTCCTGGACGTGTTGATGCAGGCCCGCGATCAGGGGCTATACAATGCCATTACCGATTGTGGTGCCGGTGGTCTCTCATCGGCCGTGGGCGAGATGGGCGAGCAAACCGGTGTCACTGTCGAACTAGAGCATGTACCGCTCAAATACGCCGGGTTACAACCCTGGGAAATCTGGCTATCTGAGGCACAGGAGCGCATGGTGCTGGCCGTGCCACCACAGCATCTGGCGACCTTCCTCGACCTCTGCGCCACCGAGGATGTCGAAGCCACTCCTATCGGCCATTTCACGAACAACCAGCGTCTGCATGTGATGCATCATGGGCAAATGGTAGTGGATCTGGCGATGGAATTTGTTCATAACGGACGACCACAGCGGATGCTGGAAGCAGTCTGGCAACATACCCCGACGCCGCAGCAGGGTACGTCGTCTCCTGCCCCACCCATGCTCACGGTACGTGAATCATTGTTACGGCTCCTTGCCCATCCGAATATTGCCTCCAAAGAACGCATTGTACGCACCTATGACCACGAAGTTGGCGGGGCAACCGTGATCAAGCCCCTGGTCGGTGTCACCAACGATGGGCCAGGTGACGCGGCAGTCCTCCAACCCCTGCGGCATACGTACGAAGGATTAGCGCTGGGCTGTGGGATCAATCCACACTATGGACGGCTCGATCCCTACTGGATGGCACTGGCGTGCATTGATGAAGCCCTGCGGAATGTCGTTGCCGTTGGCGGCAACCCATCCCGTACCGTCATTCTGGATAACTTTTGCTGGGGCGACCCGCGCCAACCGGATCGTCTGGCCGGCCTGGTACGCGCCGCCGCTGGCTGTTACGATGCCGCCATTGCCCTGGGCACACCATTCATCAGTGGCAAGGACTCGCTGAATAACGAATACCGTGATGCTCACGGGCAACGTATGGCAATCCCGCCGACATTGCTCATTTCTGCTCTGGCCCATGTACCCGATGTACGTCAGACGGTGACAATGGATCTGAAGGAAGTAGACAACATCGTCTATCTGGTGGGGGCCACCCGCGCTGAACTGGCGGGATCGCACTATGCACTGGTATGCCAGATCGTTGCCCCTGACCCACAACCAGCCAGACCAGACCAGACCCTCCCCCCCCTGCCACCCCGGGTTGATCTGTCCAAGGCACGGCAGACCTTTGTTGCATTGCATACGGCGATACGCGCTGGTCTGGTACGCGCCTGCCACGATATTAGTGAAGGGGGACTGGCGGTGGCTGCGGCTGAGATGGCCTTTGCTGGTGGACATGGACTGCACATCGACCTGAGCGCGATGACTATAGCTGCACCCTGGCAACCGGCTGACCCGGCTCACGCATTGGGCGCACCCGACGCGATCGCTATCAAACTTTTCTCTGAGTCACCAGATCGTTTTCTGGTTGAAGTACGACCACAGGATGCAACCGCTTTTGAACACAGCCTGTCCAGTACCATCCTGACCCGCATCGGACGCGTAACTGCCAACACCGAATTGCGCATCAGTACCGCAACAGACGAGGTGTTAACCATCGACCTGGCAACACTCAAAATGGTATGGCAAGGGGGACTGGATACCGGGCTATCACAGGAGTCAGACCTATGACACTACCTACTGGCAATGGCAATGGTAATGGGTATGATCTTGATGCCAGAGCATTTGTTGATCGCATTGAACAGGTACTCAACAATACGGATGGCATTGAAGTGTTGCAGCGCGACGGCATGGAGTTAGAGGTGCGCACACCAGATGCAGATATGCGCTTGAATGTGCAAACCTTTTACACGTTTTATCTCCAACACCCACTGCAGGTTGAGAGTATTATTCACACCCTGGTCAAAACCTTGCTGGGCTTCCAGCCTGATCGCTCACCCAGCAGTTATGCCGCGCTCTGCAAGCGGATCTATCCCATGCTGAAACCAATTGCGCTGCTGGCCGAGGTACACGAACGCCAGTTGCCGCTGATACTCTATCGCCCCTTCCTGGCAGATCTCATGATTACCTATGTGATTGATGAAGCCGATAGTGTGGCTTTTATCAACGAAGAACACCAGGCAAAATGGGAAGTTGCGGAACACAACATCCACGATCAAGCCCTGGACAACCTGCGTCAGCGTACCCTGAATGCCACCGACTATACCACGGTTGGCACAGGTGCCCAACGTCTATTTATCTTCAGTAGCCAGGATGGCTATGACGCCACACGCATCTTGCTACCGGACGTACTGGATCAGTGGCGGACACAACTTCCGGGTCGCATGGTTATAGGAATTCCCAACCGCGATTTTCTGATCGCCTTCAGCGACCTGGATCGTATGACCTTAACCAGTATGGCACGCCAGATACAACTGGACTCCATTCAGCGCTCCTACGGCCTCACCGATCAACTGTTTACGCTAATGAACGGTGAAATTCGCGTCTATGAGTTAGAATAGAAAGGAACAGAATGGAGTCGATGGAGGCGGCGGCGATCCTGGTGACGCTCGCCTGCTATATTGTTGCCAGTTTTCTCTGGTGGTATCAACGTACCCCTATCTATCTGTGTACCCTGCTGTCGGGGCATGGAAGCGCACTGGCGACACCTCTCTGGTCATATCTGTATATGATTGTCTATCGCCCTGACCTGGAAGTATTGATCACCGTACTGAATATACCACTGCTGCGCATAGTGGTTATTGCTTCCGCATGGTGGTATACATTGCCCGCCATGCTGGTGTTACTTTTGTATAGTACCCACTGGTGGTTCCCAAATTATCTTTCTGTTATCCTGACCTGCATCATTTTTGGGTTGTATCATCTGATGCTGGAAACATTGGTGATACAGGTAGGACTCTGGAACTACACTGCTCCGGCCTTACCATTTGACATTTCACATGCCCTGTTTGCGGCTACCAAAAGCACCCTGCTCTCACTGAGCATACTCTATGCGCTCATAGTCGCCCAACGCTTTGCATGGATCAGCATGTTTTTCACGCTGCTGCCCGCCACGTTGTTGCTCAGTCTGATCATTTATGGCATACTTGGTGCTCCTTTCTGGATGGCGCGTCTGCTAACGACGCAGGAATGGGCCACGATGCTGGGAATGTTGACGACACTGGGGTTATTCCTGTGGGCGGGGCATATTATCGCTCAAGGTCTGGGGCGTGCCGTGAATATGCATTCGCTATGATGATGTCGAAGACGAATATATGGACACTCTTACACCGCAACTACTGCTCACGGCCTACTGCCAGGGTCTTTTTCCAATGGCGCATAGCGACGGTATCTACTGGTACGATCCTGATCCACGGGCCATTCTGCCGATTGACACCTTTACGGTGCCACGGCGACTGGCCCGTACGGTACGGAGCAGACGGTTCGACATTCGTGTCGATTCGGACTTCCGGGCCGTTATCGAAGCATGCGCAGCCCCGGATGTCGGTCGTGAGGATACCTGGATCTCGCCCGAACTGATTGACCTGTATACCGAACTGCATACCCTGGGCTTTGCCCATAGTGTCGAGACCTGGTACGCAGGGCAACTGGTCGGTGGCTTATATGGCGTGGCTCTGCGTGGCCTGTTCGCTGGGGAGAGCATGTTTAGCCGCGTCACTGATGCGAGCAAAGTCGCACTGGTGCATCTTATCGAACGGTTACAGCGTGGGGGCTACCAGTTGCTGGATGTGCAGTTTATCACCCCCCATCTGGCTCGCTTTGGCGCAATCGAAATCCCACGCCCATCCTACAGGGCACGCCTGGCACGGGCATTACAGGTTGAAGCCACATTCCCGGTTTCCTGACCTGTGGCGACAGGCGTATGCATGACTGATATGCCCAAACCTCCTATGACAAGTCTAGCCCAATAATAAACCGGTGTCCCGGCTTTAGCCAGGCCAGCCCCTCGGCCCCAACCGGGAGTCCCGGCTTTAGCCGGGCGAGACCAATAGTTAACCAGGAGTCCCGGCTTCAGCCGGGCAAACACCCCCTCTCGGCTTCAGCCCCAACCGGCGTCCCGGCTTTAGCCGGGTGAACACCCCGGCCTGTTTTTCACGACTCACAGAGGCTTACTATCGGTTAATTTTTCGCAACCTTCAACCCATGGTTGTACCATTGTCCATTCATCTTCACCAGGTATAACCATCACCAGTATACATAGCCATGTTTGGGAGGCGTCCTATCTCATTAGCGTTGCTTACGTTTACGCCGCTGACGTGCCTCGCGCCGCGAAGACGACGAAGTCACGGATGGCCCTGGTGGATGCTCCAGACCATTGGTGGAGGACTTTTTTTTGGAAACGGGTGTACTGATAACCGAGCGACGGGAACTGCCGCCAGTACGACTCGGCGGCTTCTCAGCGAACCGTTGGGGATAGATCGTGCGGGCATAGTAGACAACATACCCAACCAACGCCAACTCGACAAGGAGTAACAGATAAAACCAGTAGCGTTGATCAAACACAGCGACCGCATTCGCCCGTAACACACCGAGCAATATCCCTATACCACCCACGCTGATCAACATCAGGCCAAGCCGATCCAGCAGTGTTTTGCGCACAGTGTTCTGGTCAGAACGGATAAAGACCAGATAGAGTCCTGCACCGACTCCGGCAGCCTGGAGGATCAAAAACGCCCATGCGAACGGCCCAAACGCAGCACTGGCCGCCATGATATAATCAAGATCAAAGGGATTGGTCATCAAACATTCTCCAGTATTCCAGGTATACGTATGGCCGTATAGCGATTATACCAATCGAATAAGTGCCCCGTCAAACCTGATTCGACGCACGGAATTGTCAAAATTCAGTAAAGCTGGTACTATGTACAAAACGTAGAATTGATGATATTGACTCCAAATCAATACCAGCATGTCACTGAGCTTGATCCAGGCATGTTTGCTACAGGCGCAGATCAGTGCGGTTGTGCCCCTGTGCTTACGCAAGGACACACCTGGCGCAAACCTGTCAGGCTCTAACTCCTGCTCTAACAATAGAACGCTACAGAATGCTATGAACGCAGGTTTATGATGATAATGAACGACTTGTCGCTTGCTATACCTGATGATACTGAACACGCTATGCACCTCATAGCCGATATTGCCCAGGCACACGATCTGGCAGACGTACAACGCCGGTGTGCCCTGGCACTCACGGCGATTGTGCCAGACAGCACGTTCGATCTGGTCTGGAACGTTACCCTTCCGCTTGTTCCGCCGGTGGATCATAGTCAACTGGTATCGCTGTTGCCTGAAACGGATGCTTTGCTCAAATTATATGCTGGCGAGCTGGTTGAACCACGACCGGGACATCCCGGCTACCTGCCGCTGCGTCTCAGCGGGAACTTGCACGGCTGGCTGCGTATTACCTCCAGCCCCTGGTCGATCCTCCAGAAACAGGTATTGCTCATTCTGGCAGCAGTTATCACGCCTCTGCTGGTGGCCCTTGATCGCCCGGCCCAGGATGAATTTATTACCGGGCGGCAGTTGCTGATCGCGGCTGCCCACCGCTTGCGCGGCATCATCCAGTTTGAGGTGCTACTCGAACATATTTATCACATTACCCAGAGCCTGATCGGTACCTCGAACTTCTTTCTGGCACTGTGTGCTGAAGGAAGCAACTGGCTGGAACTGGCCTATCTGGTTGAGCATGGACAACGGCAGGAAATTCGCCAGTTCTGGCGCCAGAATGCTGGCCTGTCTGGAGCCGTGGTCTCCTCTGGCACACCGATCTGTACTACTGATTACACCCACGAATGTGAACAACGCGGTATTCCAGCTATATTTATTGAAGGCACCAGTATTGTCTATGCCTGGCTCGGTGTGCCGCTGGTTGTTAACGATCAGATTATTGGGACGCTGGTGGTTTTCCAGACCGATCCAGAGCCGACCTATACTCATCTGCAAACTCAACTGCTACAACAACTGGCATCTGAAGCCGCGATTGCGATCCAGAATGCCCTGCTGTTTGCTCGCGCCGAGCGCCAACGACGCCAACTGGTGATGCTCAATCATATCAGCCACAGTATCACTTCAACGCTTGATCCCGAACAGGTACCCTCGCTGATTATGCAACAGGTGCAGGAATTGCTGGACATCGAAGAAGGTTCGCTGCTGCTGGTGGATGAACCCGATGGTGATCTCATCTTCTCGTATGCCTGCGGGCCCGCTGGTCGGCGTTTACTTGGTCAACGCCTGCCGCACGGTGTGGGTATTGCGGGCTATGTGTTTACCAGCGGTCAGTCGGCGCTGGTGAATGACACCAGCAGCGATGGACGTTTTTATCCCGCCACTGATAGCAAAACCGGCTTTGTCACCCGCTCGCTGCTGGCGGTTCCGCTCAGAGGGATTGGTGGCATCCAGGGTGTGATTGAGGTGATGAACAAACGGAGCGGTGCCCCCTTCTTTGAGGAAGATCGATTACTGCTGACCGCTGTTGCCGATCAAGCCGTGATTGCGTTGGAAAATGCGCGCCGGTTTGCCCAGGTCGATCAGGCCCTGGCGCGACGGGCGCGTGAACTGGATCGGATTAACCAGCAACTGCGCCAGATTGTCCAGGTTGGGAATGCGCTCCGCGCCGAACATCAACTGGAGGAACTGCTCCGCCAGATTGCACAGGCAGCGTGTCAGACAACCGGGTTTCAGAGTACCATTATCGCGCTTGTGGAACAACCACACAGCCAGCAACCCTATTTGCGCCGCGTGGTTGCCGCCGGGCCAGCCGCAGCCGCATTCGAACGCATCAGTGGCATCCAGGTGCCGCTGGAACGCTTGCATACCCTCCTACGACCTGAGTTTCGCCGAGGCTCTGTCACCTATTTTATTGATCACCGGTACAACGATTATATGACATTCTGGGGATCGCCCGAACAGCATTATATTCCGGATCTGCCACCGCCAGTACCGGGTGGCTGGCATGCCCACGATACGCTCTTTAGCCTGTTGCGTGACCGACAGGGCAAGCTCCTGGGACTGCTCCGTGTGGAAGAGCCAGAGGATGGCATGCAACCCTCGCCAGAACAGATCCAACTCTTAGAAATCTTCGCCAATCAGGCAGCAGTCGCAATCGAGAATGCACGCCTGTACACCGAGCAACAGCATAGCCTGAACAGCATGATTGCCCTGAATGGACTGGGAATTGCTATCAATACCACGCTACGCTCCGATGCACAGATCTTTGAAATGACTGCCAGTGGTATGATGGAAACTACGTCAGCCCAACGAGCGGTGGTACTGCTGTTCGATGAACAACCCGATTCGGGTCTGTCGTCTGAGGCAGCCGGGCTGCACATCGCTCTCTGCCTGGGGCCACCCATCGACCATGAAGCCCCCGTGATGGATCTGGCCTATCAGTCCATTCGTCATGGACGCCCGGTGTCAAATCAGCCCTCGCTCACCAGTGCCACCGACTATTCACAGCTAACTACTCCTATACCGGAAACCTGGGTGATGATTCCGCTCTGCCTGACACGACAGACACTGGGGGTGATTGGTATCAGCTATACCGATGGCCTGCCCTCCCCAGCCAATCTTGAAACACTGACTCTGTTTGCTAGCCAGGCGGCGGTAGCAGTCGAGAGTGTGCGACTGTTCAGCGCTGTACGCCAGGGACGTGATCAGTTAGCGTCGATTATGGCCTCGACCCACGAGGGAATCTTGCTCATTACTCAGGATGGGTACATGGCAGTTATGAACAATGCGTTCCGCCAATTGACTGGCTGTGACGATCAGGAGAGGCTGGAGCATCTGTCGCTAGAGTCATTCCTGACGACCTGGGCAACCCGCGCAAATTATACCGATGATGAATGGCAGTTGCTCCACGCCGGATTGCACGCGGTGTCTACGGGTGCCGAGACGCTTGTCCAGGGACAACTCGGCCAGTCTACATCAATCTCACGCGCCCTGGAGTGGACAGCCCTGTGTGTCACCGGAGCGAATGTAGACAAGGCACCGCCCGCACTTCATGCCCCCGCTCAAAATAGGCACGCTGGTCATATAAACGCCGAGAATGGAGACAGCACATATGCGCCAGGTTCGTCTCCCTTGTTGCTGGTACTCCGTGATATTACGACCGCTCGAGAAACCGAACGGATGCGACAGGATCTCACTAGCATGATCGTTCATGATTTGCGCAGTCCGATGACCAGTATTATGACCTCGATCGACATGATCTTCAAAGGGTTTCTGGGTGAGATTACCCCCAAACAGCGTGAAGTCCTCTCTATTGCCTTGAGTAGCGCCGAGCATTTGCTACACATGGTCAACCTCATGCTCGACATCAACCGACTGGAGGGCGGGTCGATGCCACTGGAGCGGACAGCGCTCCGTGCCGATCAGATGGTACAACGGGTGGTCGAGCGGCTGGAAGCTATCGCGTACGAAAAAGGCATACGTATTGCTGTTGACTGTGACGACGATCTCCCACTGGTCTATGCTGATGGCGAGCTTGTCACACGTGTGTTACAGAACTTGCTTGACAATGCTCTCAAATTTAGCCCCTGTGATAGTCAGATAGATATTACGATCAGCGGCCCAGGTGATCCGCCTGAAATGACTACCGAGTGTCAGATGGTCAACACGGGGAATCCAACAACGGTGTGGCTCTATCCGCACCATCAGGTAACATTTATTGTACGCGATCAAGGTGTGGGCATTCCGCCGAACGATCAACACAAAATCTTTGCCAAATTCACCCAGGCGGGTCAAACCCGCACGAAAGGTACAGGACTGGGCTTGACATTCTGTAAACTGGCGGTTGAAGCCCATGGTGGACGGATCTGGGTAGAGAGCGTTCCAGGTGAAGGGAGTGCCTTTTGCTTCACCCTACCGATTGCAACAATCGCTCCCACCATAACCTGAGTCAGCTTTCGTACGACAATGAGCCTTCGTCTCGGCGGGGATACGGGGGGCCTGCGGCCCCCGCACCGGTTGCCATGGAGATTTCGACGGCGGGGCGTTGCATGCAACGCCCCCTGCGCGCCCCTCGCAATCTCTTTCCAGGGGGGGCTTTGTTGTCGTATACGCAAGCGTCAGATTGACCAAAGGATGCGGAATATCGAAGTCAAATTGCTATTATACCCTGTACTGGGGTCGTTAAATCACGATCTCCAGTCCCTCATATGCAGCGATCGTGTTGGGGAACAACGCCTGAGCTTCCGCCTGCAGCACATCAAGCTGTTCGTCGCCATAGCGCGGGTCATGATGAAACAAGACCAACTGGCGGGCCTTCGCCTGATATGCCACCTCACAGGCCATCTGGGGCGTGCTATGGCCCCACCCTTGCTTACTGGTGACATAGTCATGCTGGTTGAACTGCGCATCATGAATAATCAGGTCGGCGTTGCGCGCAAAATTGACCAGGCGTTGATCGGTACCGACATAGCCCTCGGTATCACTGGAAAACACCACCGACTTTCCCCGCCATTCAATGCGATAGATATATACTCCATTGCGCGGATGCGCATAGCTCTTGTGAATATGCACCCGCACCATATCGGTGGAGTGTTCAATCCGGTCGTGATACACATTATAAATATGGGGTTTACTCGGCTCTTCGTCAAACACCACCGTATCAGTTTCACTGAGGCTGCGCACGATCTTGAACGACGGCATCTCGTGCAAACTGACCGGGAAACTCGGCGGTAGGACGGCATGATTAAGGGTCTCTTCGAGATCCTCCTCAAACGTGCGTGGCCCTAAAATATGCAAAATACTGGTGCCAATATACGCTGGTGGGAAATATGGAAAGCCCTGCGTATGATCATGATGCATATGCGTCAGCAAGATCGTGGCAATAATGGGTTTCCCACCCTGCTGTTGCGAACGTCGCAGCAGATCATAGCCCAGATTAATAATGCCCGTCCCGGAATCAATAATAATCGAATGTTTGCCAACCCGAAATTCAACACACGTGGTATTACCACCGTAGCGTACCGTATGCGCACCAGGAACAGGATAACTGCCGCGCGCTCCCCAAAAACGAGCAATAAATTGATCCGACTCTGTTTCCATATGGCTGTTCCTCTGGTGCAAAGTGAACGATTCAAGCGAAATGTCCAGGATCCAGAGACAGTGTATCGTTCACAGCTGCCACCGCTCAGGATTGAGCCGCACAAAAGTCCTGCAATATCTGCATCAACAAACACACGCCGACTCCAGTTGCCCCGGATGTAAGATAAGCCCGTGCAGGCTTATCCGTCCAGGCGGTACCGGCGATATCCAGGTGTACCCAGGGATAATCACCCACAAAGGCTGCCAGAAATGCTGCGGCTAGAATGGCTCCTCCATAGCGGCCAGCCACATTCTTGAGATCGGCAATCGTACTCTTCATCATCTCGTGATACTCGTCCCACAACGGAAATTGCCAGACACGCTCGGCACTGGCCTGACCAGCACGCAGAACACGATCAGCCAGCGGTTGGTTATTGCTGAAAAGCCCTATCGCATGTGGTCCCAGCGCCACCATTATCGCACCAGTCAAGGTCGCAAGATCGATAATAGCCTGTGGTTGGTAACGCTGGGCATAAAACAGAGCATCGGCCAGCACAATGCGGCCTTCGGCATCGGTATTTAACACCTCCACGGTTTTGCCGCTCAAGGTCGTAATAATATCCCCCGGCTTATAGGCGGTACCGCTCGGCATATTCTCGGCAGCGCTGATCAAGGCCACCACATGCAGGGGCAGAGCCAGCTCACCAACGGCGTGCATCGCCCCCAGCACCGCGGCAGCTCCACACATATCCATCTTCATGTGATCGAGATTCTCGGAGGGCTTAATCGAGATCCCGCCCGTATCAAAGGTGATACCTTTGCCTACCAGACAGATGGTGGGGTGCTGTTCTGTCGCAGATCCATATTCGAGAATGATAAACTGTGGTGGCTGGGCTGACCCTTTGCCTACGGCTAGCAGACCGCCAAATCCCTGGTGTGCTAACTCCTCTGGGCCTAACACCGTGACCCGCATCCCAAAGCGTGCGCCTAATGCCTGCGCAACATCGCCCAGATGGGCCGGTGTCACCACATTGCCAGGCCCATTTGCCAGGTTGCGGGCCAGCGTTACACCGTGTGCCACGGCCAACCCCTGCGCTACACCTGTCTGAACACTGGCAACGTCATCGGCCACATAGAGATGCAGGTGAGTCACCTGGTGAGTTTCTTCGGGTGTACGAACACTTTTGTGTTCAAGAAAGTGGTATAATCCTGACACCGCGCCCTCAACGAGCGACTGTGCGACACTGGCAGCGGGTACAGCAGCGGTAGTCGGCACATTAGAGGCAAAGCTGGTCAACTGTAAGTCGTGAGCCTTCTGCGCTGCCAGCGCCCCTACTTGCCTCATGGTATCACTCGTCATCGTTGCAGGTTGGCCCAGACCAAGCAGCAAGAGTCGCCGCACCGGAAGCGCATCACGTGGATAAATCAGTACAGATTGTTTGAATTTCCCTTGAAAGTCATCGACTTCCAACAGCGCAGCTATTTCTGGCGCGAGAGCTTCGCCTTCCCACAGGTTTAGCACCGCCAGTGCTGCTGATTCATGCACAACGCTTCCTTGATGGACAGAGATTTCCATATTATTCCTCAAATTAGACACTGCTATGATTACCATGTCTGAATCAGACCCTGATAACAGGCCACAAAGCGTATCGGCATATGGTGCCACGATGGTACACCTGGCAAGCAGAGCAGAGGTAACACCGACCGCGCCCCCGCGCCCCAGCAGGATGCAACGCCACGACGGTACACCTGGCAAGCAGAGCAGAGATAACCCTCGATACAAAAGCCAGAATCGCTCCAGTAATAGTGCAACTCTGCGGTAGGCACCCATTGCCTCCGTCTGAATTGTAAGATATTTTTCTAGCGCGAAGAAGCGGTGGGTTCACCTGGGAGCGCGGGCGTCTGGCCGGCGTGGTGCCAGGAGCGCAGGTCAAACGCCCGTACTTCCAGCACTGTTTCACGTGACCCGGTTCTTATTCGTGCTAACAATATTTTTGATTGTACCATGTATTAGCCCGATTATGACATCAGGGAAACGTTAAGGAGTCATTGCCGGTTTCTCACGACAACCAGGCACGGCAAGATAGCCAGCATTTCACCACAGGGAGGACACATTCCAGTCACTGTGGATAGATACGTAACCGTTCAGGGGGACTTTCGCCAGCGGGGTTGCGGGGGCCGCAGGCCCCCGCA
>CALANA010000269.1 GCA_937925925.1 uncultured Chloroflexales bacterium
ATCAGCGGTATTCTGGCGATTATTCTGGGCATCTTTGCTGCCGTCTTTATTTTGACCAGCGTGATCGGTTTTTGCCCGCTTTACAAGCCGTTTGGGATTCGCACCTGTCAGTAGGGAAGACGGGCATGGCCAACGAGGGCACGATGTGCCTCACTCTCAGCGTATCGCCACCGAGGGTGGAAGGGGCGCGTTCCTGACGCATCGCCGATGAGGTAGGTGACTGTCATCTTACAGATGACAGTCACCTACTCGGCTCGGATCGAGGCGGGCAGCACGGCTGGCGGGATAGAAGCCCGGCTACGATGCCAACGAGCGCCGCAAAATCGGCCTGAATGGGCAGGTCTTCGCGCTGGAATGGGCGCGTGATAACGACCCGCGCGGGTGGTAGGTGACTGTCATCTTACAGATGACAGTCACCTAAAGCGGCTGGTTTATTCATAGCGCAATGCAATCAGCGGATCGAGGCGGGCAGCACGGCTGGCGGGATAGAGCCCGGCTATGATGCCAATGAGCGCCGCAAAAATGAGTGCTGCCAGCGCCAGCCACCAGGGAACCACAAAAAAATCGGCCTGAATAGGCAGGTCTTCGCGCTGGATGTACCACTGGATCAGGCGGTTCAGCCCGATTCCCAGCAGCCAGCCGCCGATCACGCCCAGCACGCCGCCAATGATGCCAATCATACCCGCTTCGAGCATAAACAGCCAGCGAATGTCGCCGCGTGATGCGCCAATCGCCTTGAGCGTACCAATCTCGCGGGTGCGCTCGTAGATCGCCATGATCATCGTGTTCACAATGCCCAGGCAGGCCACAAACAGCGCCAGACCACCTACTGATGCCAGCATGATGTTGATCACAGCAAAAGCACGATTGGCAGTATCCAGTATCAGTTCGAGTGACTGTACCCGGAAACCCTCGCTGCGAAACGCACGCACGAGATTGGCCGCCTCTCTTACATTTTGCGCTCGTACCACGACAAAATCATAGCCCTGGGTAGCGAGGTAGTCCGGCGTATTGTACCACCATGATTTCATTGCTGCCATGTCTGCTACGGACACCTGGGCTTCACTGTCACGGCTATCACTTATACCGACCACGGTCAGTGGAAAGGCTTCGCGTTCACCACGCGGACTCTGCAATACAATCGTGACTTCGCGGCCGATCAGTTCGTCGGGAGTGGTATCTGATGGTACGACTATCTGGCTCAACACGACGGTGCCGCGTGGATCACTGATGTCGAGTGTGCCGGCCACGGCCTGTGGTGGGCGCGAGAACGGGTCGGGAAAGCTGTCGGGAGCGCGCACGTTGATTGGGCGCGAACGAGCTTCATGTTGACCAGGAAACTCGAGTGCGATCACAACGTCGCTCAAGGTCACAAACGGCTGCACCTGCGCAACATTCGGCAGTTGCTCCCAACTGGCAACGACCTCAGCCGTGATTGGATTCTGGCGTTGCGGAATGCTAAACTGGGTAAAAAAATTGTCGCTATCCGTTTCACGCGGGCGCACAAAGACATTCTCCAGTCCCACCTGTGCAAACTGGCGGGTGATTTCCAATTGTACCCCCACGCCAAGCGACACCATGGTAACAATCGTCAGAATGCCCACAATGACACCGGTTGAAGTCAAAGCGGTACGTACCTTGCGCCGCCCCAGGTTCATCAGGGCGGTACGCGCCATATCAGCAAGAGTCATAGAAAATCCTCCATTAAAGCGGTCGAGCGGTCGAGCGGCCTGAGCGGTCGACCGCTCAGGCCGCTCAATCTGCTCTGCATCATGGTGGTCGACCACATTGAATATGCGGAGTATGTAGGAACGACTTTAGTCATTTCTGCCGCCATATCAAGGACTAAAATCGTTCCTACATAATAGCCTTATATCCTTGCTTTGCGCTTCGCAGCGCCTCACCCCTGAAGTAGTATAGCACGGGGAGTAGTAAAGTGGAGCGACTGTATCACGCCTGTGCTGTCCCCGGTCTGCTGGGGGCGAGATGCGCCAGATGAATATATTGTCATATAGACTGCCGCATCCGCTGTACCACCATACTGGGTGTCCTCGCTGTCGAGCAGCACATGCCATCCATAGTCGGTCGGCGGGCGGGTGGCCGTGTGTGCCAGCAGGTCAACCTGAATATCGGTGTCACCCAGACACACCAGCAGCAATACGGTTTCCGGTTCAGATGCTGCCGTTCGACGGCGTAGAGCCAGCGTCCGCGCACCGAGTGGCACGACGGTGAAGTGCTGGCGGGACTGTTGGCGCAGCGCGGGCAACTGGTGGCGCAAGGCCAGCAGGTCGGTATACAGGCGTAGCACACCCGCATGCGCTGGCAGGGTTCGCTCGTCCCAGTTGAGTTTGGATCGCCAAAACGTCTCAGGTGCCTGGGGATCAGGTATCTCAGTGGCGGCAAACGCGCTAAAGCTGGCAAACTCGGCGCGGCGACCCTCCGTCACCAGGCGTCCCAGTTCGGGATGATGGTCGGTAAAGTAGATAAACGGTGATGAGGTGGCCCACTCCTGGCCCATAAACAGCAGGGGCGTGTAGGGACTGAGCAGCAGCAGGGCCGACACGGCCCGATACGCGCTCAGATCGATCTGGTGATGCAGGCGCTCGCCTATGGCTCGATTGCCGATCTGGTCGTGGTTCTGGATGCAATGCACAAAGCGCATAGGCGCAACGTCAATGGCTGGCGCGCCACGTGGGTGTTTCAGAAAGGCTGACGGCTGGCCGGTATAGAACCAGCCTTGCTGCAACGTGGTCGCCAGATCGGCAGCGGTGCCTTGATAATCAATGTAGTAACCGTCTTGATCACCTGCCAGCGCCACACGCACCTGGTGATGAAAATCATCGGCCCACACGCCGTCTAGCCCCAGTCCGCCCACGCTGGTGGGCCGTACCAGTTGGGGATCGTTGTTCTCGTTCTCGGCGATGAGCAGGAAGTGTCGCTCGGCAGGCAACGTTGCCCGCACACGGGCCGCCAGTTCGGCCAGAATATGGGTGGGGCTATCATCAAGGATGGCGTGGGTGGCATCCAGGCGCAAGCCGTCCAGATGATACTCGTTGGCCCAGTAGCAGGCGTTGGCGATGAAGAACTCACGCACGGCATCGCTGTCTGGCCCATCCATATTGAGCGCATCGCCCCAGGGCGTGGTATGCCGATCCGTGAAGTAGGCCTGGCTAAACTGGCGCAGGTAGTTGCCGTCCGGCCCGAGATGGTTATACACCACATCGAGCAGAACGGCCAGACCACGGTTATGGGCGGCGTCTACCAGGCGGCGCAAGCCTTCTGGCCCACCATAGACGCGGGCTGGAGCGAAGAGGCATACACCATCGTAGCCCCAGTTACGGTCGCCGGGAAAATCGGCCACCGGCATCAGCTCAATCGCCGTCACGCCCAGGGCACACAGGTCATCCAGGCGCTCGATCAGGGCGTCAAACGTGCCGGCGGCGGTTGCCGTACCAACGTGGGTTTCATAGATCACCAGGTCTGTGAGGGGCAATCCCTGCCAGCCGGCATCCGTCCAGGCAAAAGCGGATGGGTCAACCACACAGGACGGGCCGTGAACACCGTCTGGTTGATAGCGTGAGGCCGGGTCGGGGCGCGGATCGCCGTCGTCAATGCGATACATGTAGCGTGTGCCGGGGACGATGCCAGTGATAGAAGCAGCAAAGTACCCATTGACCTCCGGTATCAGCGGATAGGTCGCCTGTTCGCGATCGTCGTGATAGCACACCACCGACACGTGCTGCGCATTGGCGGCCCAGACGCGAAAGCGTGTGCCGGTCGCATCGGGTTGCGCACCGATCGGCAGATGCCAGGGTTCCGGGTTGGTCTGGATGTTTGTCATGGTCATAGCAACAAACCTTTCTTAGGACATAGTGGTTAGGAAAGAGCAGGAAGGAGAGAGAACCTACAACAGTATGGCCCACCGCATGCCTCCGCGTCATCCGTCCTGCACAATACAACCATACCAAATCCAAATCTCGGCGTCTTTCCCTCTTTGCGTCTTTGGGTGTGAATCGTGCCTTGTCGCCTCGTCACCGGTCACCGCAAGACGCATGGCGTCGCACGTCTTAATCCGTCTTTGTACAGCGTTGAATCAGCAGCGCCAGCGATCGTCCCTGGAGAGGGTATTCCTGACCAGGAAGTAGTGGCGGTAGCGTGGCCGTATCTGTCCAGCAGGTGTCTACTAGAATGTCCCACAGCAGCGGCAGTGCGTCATCGGTGCTGGCTTCGGCACCGTGCGGCAGGACAAACGGGATCGGCTCGTGATAGGCGTTGAGCAGCAAAAGCAGGATGTCATCATCAACCCGTTGCCCTTGCTCGTCCCACTCACTCATCGCCTGTCCATTGAGTAACATCCCCAGACAACGCACCAGGCCATTGCTCCACTCATCGTTGCTCATTTCCTGACCATCAGGCCGCCACCAGACAATATCGCGGATGTCGCTCCCGTGGATACGGCGGCCCTGGAAAAAACGCCGCCGATGCAAAACCGGGTGCTGACTGCGAATGGTAATCAGCTTGCGCGTAAAGTCTAGTAACTGGCGGCCCTGGTCATCGAGATACCAGTCGATCCAGCTAATCTCGTTGTCCTGACAGTAGGCGTTGTTATTGCCACCCTGGGTACGTCCGCGCTCGTCGCCCGCGAGCAGCATCGGTACCCCCTGCGAGAGCAGGAGCGTTGCCATCAAGTTACGCATCTGGCGTCCGCGCAGTTGTAGCACCTTCTGGTCACTGGTTGGCCCTTCAACACCACAGTTCCAACTGTTGTTATGGCTCTCGCCATCGCGGTTGTTTTCGCCATTGGCCTCGTTATGCTTCTCGTTATAGCTAACCAGATCGCGCAGGGTAAAACCGTCGTGGGCGGTAATAAAGTTGATACTGGCATAGGGCCGCCGTCCATTGTGCTTATACAGATCACTCGATCCAGCCAGGCGATAGGCCAGTTCGCCTACCTGACTTTCATCACCTTTCCAAAAGCGACGTACCGTGTCACGGTATTTGCCGTTCCACTCTGACCACAGCACCGGGAAATTACCAACCTGGTAGCCGCCTGGCCCAACATCCCACGGTTCGGCAATCAACTTGACCTGCGAAATGATCGGATCTTGATGAATAATATCGAAGAAGGCTGAGAGCCGATCAGCTTCGTGTAGACCCCGTGCCAGTGTGGCTGCCAGGTCAAAGCGAAAGCCATCGACGTGCATCTCTGTCACCCAATAGCGCAGGCTATCCATAATCAATTGCAGCGAGCGCGCATTCAACACATTCAGGCTGTTGCCTGTGCCGGTATAGTCCATATAGTAGCGCTGGTTGTCGGTCACCAGACGGTAGTATGACAGGTTATCAATGCCGCGCCAGGAGATGGTTGGCCCCAGGTGATTGCCTTCGGCGGTGTGGTTATAGACCACATCAATGATGACCTCGATTCCGGCTGCGTGCAGGGCTTTGACCATGGCTTTGAACTCGCGCACCTGCTCACCAGGGGTTTCGGCCTGACTATAGCGGATATCGGGGGCAAAAAAGCTCAACGTGTTGTAGCCCCAGTAGTTGCTCAGGCCACGCTGCACCAGAAAATGATCGTCAATATGCTGATGCACTGGCAGTAACTCCACCGCTGTTACGCCCAACGATTGCAAATACTGGATCACGGCCGGTGTCGCCAGACCCGCATATGTGCCCCGTAAAGGCGGCGGTACCTCCGGGTGCAACTGGGTAAACCCCTTGACATGCAGCTCGTAGATCACCGAACAGTGGAGCGGTGTGGCTGGCCGACGATCATCACCCCAGGGAAAGAACGGATCTATCACCATGCTCCGTGGAACAAAGGGCGCACTGTCACGTTTATCCAGCGCCAGATCAGCATCGGGATGACCAATCGGGTAGCCAAATAACGTGTCGTTCCACTTAACCGTGCCACTCAATGCCTTGGCATAGGGGTCGATCAGCAGCTTGTTGGGATTGAAGCGCAACCCCTGTTCGGGTTTGTAGGGGCCATAGACGCGGTAGCCATAGACCTGGCCCGGCTTGAGATTGGGCAGATAGACATGCCACACATCATCGGTTTGCTCGGGCATGGTAATGCGCGCCGATTCGTGGGGCGCGTCGGGCGCATTGAACAGACACAACTCCACGCGACTGGCATGTTCGGAAAATAGCGCAAAGTTGACGCCCTGCCCATCCCAGGTTGCGCCCAGTGGATAGGGCTTGCCGGGCCAGATTGCCGTCAGTGTAGCATAGGTCAGATCCTCATCACTCAAAATCAGGCCATGCTGATTAGGATCAAAGCCTTCGGGCCATTTCGTCTGGCGATTGTACCTGGCTCCCGACAGTGTAGCTCGAAACAGGTTGGCCTGGCGTAAGTCGGTACCACGTAGATCGGCCCCGGACAGGTTGGCCTCTTGCAGATTGGCTTGCACCAGACGTGCCTCGTCAAGACTGGCCTGCAAGAGATCCGCAGCACTCAGATCGGCCCCTTGCAGATTGGCTTGACACAGATCAGCCCCCAGCATATGCGCCTGCTGCAAGCGGGCGTTGATCAGCGATGCTTTGATGAGTTGTGCTTCGCCCAGATCGGCTTCACGTAAATCAGCCTCGTTCAGATCTGCGTCGCGCAGATCAGCGGCATTCAAGATGGCTTGAGATAAATTGACATAACGCAAGTCGGCCCCTTGCAGATTGGCTGAACGTAATGAAGCTGTGTGCAGGTTGGCATGCTGCAACGTGGTACGACTCAGGTCGGCGTCGCGCAGGTTGGCACCAATCAAGGTGGCCTGTTCCAGGTTAACCCGGCTGACAATGCTGTTACTCAAATTGACGTTGCGCAGGTTTGCCCGGCTAAGATTGGCTTCACGCAAGTTGGCCGCACTGAGGTCAGATCCCTGGAGATCAAGCTCCGACAGGTTCAGCTTCTGTAGATTTTGGGCGCGAAGGACAATCGCGGTTCCATGTTTTTGTATAGTCTTTTCGATCTGTTCACGTGTTGTTCTCGTCATATGCTTCCTTTTTCGTATTCCGCTCACGTTAGTTGCGCTAAGAGGGTAGCAAAGAAAAACAGGACGTACGCCGTCGCTTGAACTCAACGTTCCTTCGACTACGCTCAGAGCTTGCCCCATTCGACTGCGCTCAGGGCAAGCTCTGAGCGCAGTCGAACGGGACAAGCTTTTTCGCCTGCGGCAGCGGGGAAAAGCCTCTTTGTTTCTCTCTCCCTGAAAAGGGAGAGAGAAAAACAAAGAAGGAGCGCTCTGCCCCATTCGGCTTCGCTCAGAGCCTGCCCTGAGCGTAGTCGAAGGGGTAAACTCCGGCGAAAAGGCGAGGTGACCAAACTACTGCGTACGCCCTGAAAAAAATAGATGTCTGAGTGAACACGGCCCTATTCCTACATTTTCACTGTTATTGCCTACGTTCTATACGCCCGCACTCCCTCGTTGTTAAAAGCCAACCTCAACAATAGTGCGGGCCGTACGATCCTGGCGAAACCCGACCCCGTCTTGAATGAGTCCGACATAAAAGCCCATACGTGTCTCACGTTGCAGGACAACCACGTTGCCAATAATTTCGACCTCTTCGCCCGGTAGCAGCCAGTCCTCCTCACCCGGCACCGCCCACTCAGAGGGTGGCCGATCCGAGAGTGCCCAGCGGAAGGGGTAGCGCCGTGGGCCACCGCCGCTATTGGCATCCCAATCTAAGCCGACGCGCCAGAAGCCGCCCGCCTGTGCGGTATAGCGCCCACCCTCCACCGACGAAAAAACCTCGTCAGTCGTGTAGGTAAAGCCACTCGGCGGGCCATAGGTACGGATCGGCACGTCACCTGTGTTCCTGACACGTACCGTGACGGTGAGCGTCTCGCCCAGCATAAGACGCCGGGGAGCGATGCGGGCCTCGGTAATCGTGGCCTCTGGCTGCCCGACATCCTCCAGAGTAATGTGTCCCTGGCGCTGCACAATGTTACCAAACCGGTCTTCAGCCCGTATGGTATACGTGTACACTCCGCTGGGCAACGGGGCACCATCGGGTCGGCGTCCATCCCAGACGTGACGCTGCTCAATCGGTTGCTCTTCGCTGCGACTGACAATGGCGAAGGTCTGCTCGTCGGGCGTGGTGATGCTAATGTCAACCGTGGCAGTCACCGGCAGGCGGTAGGTTAACTCGGCTATATCGTCAATCGCGTCGGCGTTGGGCGAGATGGTCGTTGGTGATACCACCAGGTTCTCGATGTCGGGCATGGGTACGTCACTGTCGCTGATCGTCAACGCAAGACGTTCCTCAATCATGTTATCAGTAGGATCAGTCTCCTGGGCCTGGGCCACGCCATTGCTGCTATTGCTCATAGGACGGGCCTGCACCACCAGCGTATAGGTGCCGCTGGGCAGCAAGCGGCGCTGCACCACCGGATCATCAACCGGCACCGTGCCGTCAAAGCGTAGGATATAGGGATCGGACGCCGCGTTCCGTGGTTCGTCACGGCGAAGGATATAGCGTTGCCCTTCGGCATCCTCAAGATAGATCGTCACCAGCGCATTGCGTCCAATGCGATAGCGAATATCAAGCATCTGTTCGGCGGAGGTCGGCTGGAGAGAGGTGCTGCTGGCCTGCACATCGCTCAAGAGCGGGCCGCGACCACAACCCGTCAGCCACAGCAGCAGTACGCCACAGAGAATAGGAATCAGCCAGGTATGCAGCCTGGTTGAATACGCAATCACAGACATGAAGTTCCTCATCATGGTCAGGATAGTGTACAAAGATAACGTCATACAGGTATCCTAACAGCTTCTGTGTATTGGCGCAAACAGGCGGGAAAGGATACTCTCTAGTGTAGGTTTTTTTGCGCAACGCTCGATTTTTCGGCATCAGGACGCCTCCCAGTCCCCTCTCGCTGGGGGGGATGTCAGGGGCGTTTTGCCGCATTTCAACCCGATATAATTCAAAAAACCGACACTTGTGAAGGGAGAGGACAGGGTCTTTGCGTCAGAACGCGCCAACGCAAAACAGAACAGCGCAATGAGGGCTACGACTGGAGGATGGAGTGCGATAGCCTTGCTACCGCACTCCAAAGGATGTTATACCAATGTGACGTCGCCCTTCCGCATCCGTTGGTTCGTCGTACGCTTGCGCCTACGACCATACGCCTGCCCCTGGAACGAGCGGTCGCGGGGCATAGCGGCGTTGCATGCAACGCCGCTCCGCCGACATCCACACATGGGCGGGGGCCGCAGGCCCCCGCCGCGACGCTGGCGCGTGGGAGGACGCATGGCAAGAACTTGCGGAGGGGTCACGGCGAAACGGTATTATACCCCGCTCAACATCGCGGCGATGTCGTTGGCGACAGTATCAATCGGCTTGATGTCGAACGTTTTGACCAGAAAGTCGGCCACGTTGGGCGACAGGAACGCAGGCAGTGTCGGCCCCAGGCGGATGCCCTTGACGCCCAGTGCCAGCAGTGACAGCAACACCAGCACCGCCTTCTGCTCATACCAGGCAATATCATAGGAGATCGGCAGGTCATTGACGCTCTCGGCACCGACAGCTTCGGTCAACGCCAGCGCTACCTTCACCAGCGAATAGCAGTCGTTGCACTGTCCGGCATCCAGGACACGCGGCAGCCCGCCGAGCGTGCCCAGGTTGAGCTTGTTGTAGCGGTATTTGGCACAGCCTGCGGTCAGAATGATCGTGTCTTTCGGGAGCGCCTGGGCGACGTTGGTATAGTAGCTACGCTCTTTTTGCCGTCCGTCACAGCCAGCCATCACCACAAAGCGCCGTAATGCGCCGCTCTGCAACGCTGCCAGCACCTGATCGGCTGCCCCCAGCACCGTCGTATGCGCAAACCCGACCGTGATCTGCCCGCTTTCCAGTTCGATTGGTGGCGCACAGGTGCGCGCCCGCTCGATCAGCGGGCGGAAGTCTTTTTGCTGTCCTGGCTGGCGATCGGCAATATGTGGAACACCTTCCCAGCCGACCATGCCAGTGGTAAAAATACGATCAATATAACTTTCACGGGGTTTTTGCATACAATTGGTCGTCATCAGGATCGGGCCGTTGAAGGACTCAAACTGGCGCTGCTGTTCCCACCACGCGCCGCCATAGTTGCCTACCAGATGCGGATACTGCTTGAAGACCGGGTAGGCGTGGGCGGGCAACATCTCGCCGTGGGTATAGACATTGATGCCCGTACCAGCCGTCTGTTCCAGCAGGTCGTACAGGTCGAGCAGATCATGGCCGCTGATCAGAATGCCGGGCGCGGTCGGATCAACGCCCAGGTTCACACTGGTCGGTTCCGGGTGCCCAAAGCGGCTGGTATTGGCCTCATCCAGCAGTGTCATTGCAGTCACTCCCTGCTGCCCACAGTGCAACGCCAGAGCAATCAGTTCTTCAACCGTTGCGCCATCATTGGTCGTTGCCAGCAACCCCTCCTGGAGGAATGCCATCAAGCTGGCGTCGCAGCGATCAAGCACATAGGCATGATCACAGTAAGCCGCCAACCCTTTCAGCCCGTAGGTCAGCAGTTCTCGCAACGACTGGATATCCGGGTCGGGATGGTGGGTGGCACGGGCAGCAATCGTGTCACTGTGAGCAACGTAGGCTTCGATGCTGTCGGCCGGCATTAAACATGTTGCCATTGCAGGTGCGTCCAGTTGGGGTGGAATGCGAGCACGTAGCTGGTCGCGGCGGACGAAAGTTTCGCGGATGAGTTGCGCGAGTCGTTCCTGGTCGAAGTTGACATTGGTGAGCGTGGCAAATAGCGCCTGAGCCACAAACACATCGGTGTGTGCATCGACGATTCCGAGGGCGCGGGCACGCACGCCATAGAACGCGAGACCCTTGAGGGCATACAGCAGGTAGTCTTGCAGGCTGGCAATGACGGGATCTTTGCCGCAGATGCCGCGAATTTCACAGCCGATATTGTGGTTGGTTTCCTGACACTGATCGCAGAACATGGTCATAGACTAACTCCTCGTGATATAGATTTCCGGGTTCTGGTATCTAGCATATGTGCCAGTCGAGCGGCTGTCGTTGCGGTAGCGCAAAGAGCGTTCGAGCGGGGGAGCGTTGGAGCGTTGGAGCGTTGGAGCGTTGGAGCGTTGGAGCGTTGGAGCGTTCAAGCGGGGGAGCGGGGGAGCGGTTGCTACCAGTCTGGATGCAAAGCGGTACCGTTCACCATGCCTCATGTCATTCTGAGCGAAACGCAGTGGAGCGAAGAATCTCGCTCGGCACCGCCGGAGACCCCCTTTACGGTACGGCGCTCCGTTC
>CALANA010000270.1 GCA_937925925.1 uncultured Chloroflexales bacterium
CCTTCATTGTGCCGATACCGGTCACGCTGTACCTGGAGATCGAGATTATCGGCACGGTTGGCCTGCCATGCTGCGGCGGTTGTCTCTTCCAGCAAGGCGGGCAATTGTTCGCTGACTTTCTGGGCATCACGGTCATATTTCAAGATCAACTGCAGCGTCTCGTCCGCCAGTTCGGGCGTGAGGCTGGTTGCATTCAGCAAGATCAGCGCCTGGGCCCAGTCGAGCGTCTCGCTGATGCTCGGAGCCTTGCGCAGATCCAGCTCGCGAATGCGGCGAATAACCGTGACCACCTGCTGCGATAGGGTCGCGCTGATCTCCGGTACCTTGAGCCGCACAATCGCCAGTTCACGCGCCTCGTCGGGATAGCCCAGTGCCAGATGCAGGCAGCGCCGCTTCAGGGCATCGCTCAACTCACGGGTGTTGTTGCCTGTGATAAACACCAATGGTGGGTGCCGGGCCACGATCGTGCCAATTTCGGGAATACTGACCTGGAAGTCGCTCAAAACTTCGAGCAAAAAGGCCTCGAACTGCTCCTCAGCCCGGTCGATCTCATCAATCAACAACACCACTGGATCCGGAGCAGTGATCGCCTGTAAGATCGGGCGGCGCACCATGAAATGCTCGGAGAAGAAGACATCTTCGTGGCGGCGCAGATGTGCAACTGCGGTTGGTAAATCCTCAATATCGTTGAAGAAGTGGCCGATTTTATCACGCAGGATCTGGGTATACAGCAATTGTTTGCCATATTCCCACTCGTACAACGCCCGCGTCTCGTCCAGGCCACCATAGCACTGCAGCCGAATCAGCGGTCGCTCCAGCGCCCCAGCGACAACCTTTGCCAGCTCGGTTTTCCCCACACCGGCCGGCCCCTCGATCAGGATCGGCTTCTGCATTTTCAGCGCCAGGAAGACCACCGTCGCCAACTTGCGATCGCAGATGTACTGCTGCCCTTGCAGTTCGGCGATAACCTGATCAATGGAATCGAACATGCAATCACTCCTTGAAGAGAGGCGGGAAACGAGGATGCGAGGATGCGAGGATGCGAATTCGACTCTCGCCTCTTCGCCTCACGTTTCGTCGTATCCTCGCATCCTCACCTCTCCGCGTCACGATAACCCCTAGCGGTTGCTATTATGGCGTGCGCCGTGGAACCCGCCCTCGTAGTACGAGCCGGTCATAGCGTGTGCCACTACGGGCCGTACCGACTCAAAGGTTACCTCCATCGGGTTGCCAGGGGTCGAACCGTCACCCAGCACGTGCTTGGAGACGCGGTCAATATCACGATCATCGCCGATAATACGCGGGCCGCCCCATTGCTCGTACTTCCCCTTGCCCATACGGGTCTTGCTATATTCGGTGACGCTCTGGAAGTTAGGGGGAATACCAACGTCCTTCGAGAGCTGGATGGCCGCCTCAACCGCACGCTCGGCAGCACTCACGTCGCTCAAGCCTTCAACCGGTACCCCCATCGCACGGGCAATATCACGGTAGCGGCGATAGTTGGCGGGCATGTTGAATTCCCACACACGCGGCAGCGCGATGGCGTTGTTCAAGCCGTGGTGACTGTCGTAGAAGGCGCTGACAGCGTGGGAGATAGAGTGGATAATGCCCAGACCGCCGCTATTGAAGGCCTGCGCTCCAATGTACTGTGCCCAGACCATGGTATGCCAGGCCTCAAAGTTGTTCCGATTGGCGACGACCTCGCGCAGATTTTGCGCCACCAGTTCGATACATTTGAGCGCACCACCGAGGCTAGCGGGAAAGTCGAGGCGCGAGACGTATGGTTCGGAACCGTGGGCCAGTACGTCGAAGCCACAGAAGGCGGTCAGATCCTGGGGCATGGTTTTGAAGACATACGGGTCGTTGATACCCAGCGTCACGATGCAGCTATCGTCGAAGCCAAGCCACTTGCGCGGCGCATCCGGCCCGGTCGTATCGGTGATCACGAACGCCCAACTGGTCTCCGATCCAGTACCGGCAGTGGTGTTGATCGCAATATGCGGGGGATTCTTCTGGCGATCCGGGTCGCTCCGGTTGAAGCCATCAAACTCGTTCACATTGCGTCCATCGTGGGCAATCACCAGCCGCGCACCTTTGGCGGCATCGGTCACGCTCCCGCCACCAACAGAGACGATGCTGTCGCAATGCTCGCGCCGATACAGATCGGCGGCATCCATACAGTTGTAGTCTTTGGGGTTTGACTCAACCTTGTCGTAGATGACCACATCAATGCCTTGATAGCGGATCTTGCCTGCGACATCGTCAACCAGATCGGTTCCGCGCATCCCGGAAGTCATAAGGAGCGTCCGCTTGAAGCCCAGCTTTTTCGCCTCAACACCAACCATCTCATAGGCACCCGGGCCAATCAACCCACGCGGAAAAGGGTGAAACTCCTTAATCGGAAACTGCCAGATTTTACTCGCATCCATTGCGATTCCTCCTCTACTAAACTACTCTGTTTCCTGGTGCTGATCATGCTACGCCTGGATAAAAAGGGCCACACATATCGACATCACCCGCCGGTCGTCACCATCGACTGCGCCTGGAACCCAGACGACTCAACGGGCAGAGGAAATCAAAGATCGTGATCACCATGGATCAGGATCAACATCAAACCTGGATAAAACCTTGTGCATGGAATAATCGTATGCTGAACATCATAGAGGTTTGCCCGGCTGCTGTCACCCATCTGCGAGGCAGTCTGTAACTGACCGGCTGGATAGCAATCGGGTGACTGAGTGGGTAGGGGTGAGGCGTGGTACCACACTGTTATAGCCGAGCCACAGATACAGATCCTGGGGTGCCGGCTCCCCAGCGACCATCAGCCGTAGAAAGTGTTGGAGTGCTGTAGTACTCTGCCGTACATCATGGGCAAACAACCCATCAAAGAGTGCCACAAAGTCAGCACCCAGCAGCGATAGGACGGGGGCACCAAGTTTGGAAACCGCGCCAACAAATACAATACCACGTAAGGATGCCTGGTCGTAGAAGCGGAGATAGTCGCACATCATGACCCCACCATACGACCAACCAATCAACACAGGGCGATCCAGACCCAGCGTCGTGATGATAGCCTGGATATCCTCAGCCCACAGCCGTGAGTCCGTGTAGGCTCGTTGCTCTTCCGGTTTCGCCGAACGTTCATGGCCACGGCAATCAGGAGTGATAAGGCGATAGTATTGCTCCAGTTCTGGGGTACGCTGCCGTAACCAGCATAGACCTGATTAAGAAAACCCATGTAAAAAAATCAGCGGTACACCAGCGAAATTACCTGTCTCCTCAACCACCAGGTGTACGCCTTGACCACCAACAATCGTATGTACAGCCATCGTTCGCTTATCATCTCTGGGCTATGCTGCAATAGAATGGGCAGTTCCACTTTTTCGCTTTGCCTGCACAGGAGACAGAATGCCGCTCTCTTGCGCAACCAGTATGTAGTAACCGTTCAGGGGGACGTTCGCCAGCGGGGATTGCCGGGGCCTGCGGCCCCCGCGCAACCGCCGGGAACCTCCGGGCGGGATCGTGCCCCGCCTAAGCACCCCACCTGAACGGTTACAGTATGTATAAGGGATACAAAACAGTTTCTCATAAGGTATGAAAATCGTTAAAACATCGCTACACGAGTATACAATACGAACCAGCAAGATACAAGCGGACGATAGTCCGTAACTGTTCCCATTTGGGAGAAGCTCTGTTGTCAGTGTTCCCTTTTCTCCTGGGAGCGCGGAAACCGCTTCAACCAGAATAATCAAGAATATTGAACAACAGTATCCGGCTGGTCGCCCCTACTTCTGCATCTCTCTGGCATCTGCCGTCGGTCAAAACGATTCTGGTACGGGGTAGGTGGGGCACCATAGTGCGCTCACCGCGTACTTCGTGTAAAATAGTACGAGGTGCGTGGTCGTATATCAAAACAAAGACGATGCTAGTAGCGGTACCGCTACCAGGTATGTCGCTACTTTGGTTGATCCATGATGACATACGTCCGGTATTTCGACGATCACGATAATAGAGATAGCGAGATAACCAGCTATGACTCAAGTGACACAGATTATTTGTCCCAATTCCGATTGCTATAAATCCATTCCGCGCTTTGCAAACTTTTGTCCCTACTGTGGGCACGATACGACGCTCAATAACGATAAACCCACGGATGATCGGCGGTATTTCATTACGCGGATCATTAAGAAAGGGGGGCAGGGAGCGGTTTATGAAGGCATTGATCAGGATGAGCGCGTCTATGCCATCAAGGAGATGCTCGATACGTTTATCGATCCCGATGAACGCAGTGAGGCATTGGAACGCTTTAACGCCGAGGCCAACCTGTTGCAGAAGCTGTCGCATCCGCGCATTCCGCGAGTCTACAGCCACTTCACCGATGAAGGCCGGCACTATCTGACCATGGATTTTATCCACGGCAAAGATCTGGAGCAGATCATTGAACGTGATGGGCCAATCCCGGAATCCCAGGTGCTTATATGGGCCGAGCAGATCTGCGATGTGCTGGAGTTTCTGCATAGCAAAGGCCTGATCTATCGTGATATGAAGCCCTCGAATGTGATGATCGAGGCGGCTGATGGCAATGTGAAACTGATCGATTTTGGGATCGCCAAGGTGTTCAAGGCCACCGAGCGGCGCGGTACGCAGATTGGTACGCCGGGCTATGCACCCCCTGAACAATACCAGGGATTGGCGACGATTGCCTCTGACATCTATTCGCTGGCGGCCACGTTGCATCATGCGCTTACAGGCCGCGATCCCACGCACCATGCACCATTTACATTTCCACTCGCGCACGAGATCCGGCCCCATATTTCGCCGCGGGTGAGTAATGCCCTGGCGCGGGCGCTCCAGATGCGCCCGGAAGATCGGATCGGTACAGTAGCCGAGTTTCGAGCGTTGCTTCTGCCCCCATCCGCCACACCTGATGTCCGGATCCGCGTGACACCGAGGCAGCCAGCGGCTATGCCCGGCGCGGCGGCACAGGTAGCCCTGCTGCCCACCGCCCAGCTTGCGCCGACGCTACCCGGCAGTAGCAGCCCGCCAACTGCCGTTGGCACAGCAGCGCAGACCAGTCCCGCCACCCAACGCTGGCGAGCGTTCTGGATCAGCGCCTGTCTGTGGGGTTTATTGGCGCTGCTTGCACTGGCGATTATGCTCTTCTTCCAGAT
Organism: uncultured Chloroflexales bacterium; assembly: GCA_937925925.1. GTDB lineage: Bacteria > Chloroflexota > Chloroflexia > Chloroflexales > Chloroflexaceae > CAKZQX01. The sequence goes on from CALANA010000270.1 coordinate 5,172, forward strand.
ACCAGGGGTGAGGGGATGGTATCTACCATAAGAGAATGAAGGATACCATGCGTATTCTGGTGTTACATGGCCCTAATCTGAATATGCTGGGTCGCCGCGAACCGGAGATCTACGGTGACACGACACTGACGCAGATCGACAATGCTCTGCAAGAGCGGGCGACCACAGCCGGCGCGACCTTGCTGACCTTCCAGTCGAACCATGAGGGCGCATTGATTGACATGATCCAGCGCGAGGGCTGGACAGCCGACGGCATTATTATCAACCCGGGCGCGTTGACACACTATGGTCTATCCCTGCGCGACGCACTGTCTAGCCTGACCGCGCCGATTGTAGAGGTACATCTCTCGAATGTCTATAAACGCGAGCCGTTTCGCCATACCTCGGTGATTGCGCCGATTGCCACCGGCCAGATCGCCGGGTTGGGTTGGCGCGGCTATCTGCTGGCGCTGGAGTGGCTGCTCGCATCAGTCGATAGCACGTCTACCTGAGAGGAGTCACGCAGTCGTATGGTCAACTCATCTTTTCACGTTCGGTAAAGCACTAGCTGCTCTCTTTTTCACCCTAAAATTTCCCCTATGGCGAAATTTTAGGGTGAAAAAGTGTTATTTCCACGTTGCCTCACCTCAAAAAGACATCTATTCTCCACAACCATGTACGTCCTGTCCTTGACACGATGCACGATGTACGTGGTTGCTCCACGAGTTATGGAAGATTGCGATGGCCCGAAATTCAGGGGTCAGAAAACCGGGGGTCAGGGATGTCTATCCCACCCCGGCTTCTGGTTATCGAATACTGCCGCTATTCTTCCGGTGGCAGTGATGTAGCGATGTCGTAGAATATTACCTGGACATCAAGACCCTCGGTGGTAAGGAGCTGAAAAGTTAGCTCGCGTGTAGCCTCCTTAATGGCAGCTTCGTGTTCCGCTGGGGCATAGGCGCGAATACTCGCTTCCTCTGCTGATCCGTGCATAACGCGAATAACGGCGGTAGGGCTGACGGCGGTAATACGATTCGTGAGGTCTGTAATAGCTTCATCAAGCGTCATAGATAGTCCTCTCGTGATCTAGCTACTGTCTATCTAATCGTGTTCCTGCTAACTATACTCGTTAGTCTCGATTCCGGCAAGATGGGTACCCTGTTGCCGCTGTGTTCAGGAGTGCAGTCGATATGTTGTCGCCGCCCACTCCCTGTATGGAGTGCGGCCGATATGTTGCCGCCGTGTTAAGGAGACCGGTGTCTTGTATAGTAACCCTATACCAACTGTAGATTGGCGTCCCGGCTTGTAGCCCGGTTGGAGCGCTGTTATTTCCAGCGATTACCCCTCAACATCTTGCGATTCCTCGCCACTCAAGGCCTGGGGATCGTGAGCGACCGCAGATGGATCGAGGGTAGTCGTAGTTCTTCGCGGTTGCGCAACAACCGGTGTGTGCCGCTCGGCACGCCAGGCCAGCCGCGCCTGTATCTCCGCCTCAAACCCGCGGCGTGTCGGCTCATAATAGATCCGTCCTTGCAGGTTAGGCGGCAGGTGGTCCTGGTCTGAGCGACCGGATGGCAGATCATGGGCATATTCATAGTTGCGGCCATAGCCCAGTTGCTGCATCAGGCTGGTCGGTGCATTGCGCAGATGCAGCGGCACCGGCTCGTTACGTGTCTGCTGGACATCCTTGAGCGCCGCACCATAGGCACGATAGACCGCATTGCTCTTGGGAGCTTGACATAAATAGACCACCGCCTGAGCCAGGGCCAGATCACCCTCTGGTTGCCCCAGCAAGTGAACGGCTTGCTGGGCCGCTATCGTCTGTGACAGAGCCTGCGGATCCGCCAGGCCGATGTCCTCGATGGCCATGCGTACCACCCGCCGTGCAATGTAGAGCGGATCTTCACCACCGTCCAGCATCCGCCCCAGCCAGTAGAGCGCCCCATCGGGATCACTGTCGCGCACACTCTTGTGCAGGGCCGAGATAGCGTTGTAGTGGAGTTCGCCGTGCTTATCGTAGCGTACTGCCCGACTCTGCAAGGCATCGCGCATATCTTCAACCGTGATCAAGCGCTTATCACCGAGAGCGGGCGGCTTGGAGAGCGTCGCCATCTCCAACGCATTCAGCGCGGCGCGGGCATCGCCATTGACCATGTTCAGCAGGTAGCCGCGTGCATCCGCCGCCAGCATTACGTTAAACTTTGCCAGGCCGCGCTCGCTATCGGCCAGTGCGCGATCCACCAGTTGCCCGATCTGCTCATCGGTTAGCGCTTCCAGGGTAAAGACGCGCGCCCGCGACAACAGGGCGCTGTTGACCTCGAACGAGGGATTCTCGGTCGTTGCCCCGATCAACACAATCGTCCCATCCTCAATATAGGGCAATAGAGCGTCTTGCTGGCTTTTGCTGAAGCGATGAATCTCATCAATAAAGAGGATTGTACGCTCCTGGAACATGCCCAGGCGCTCCTGCGCCTCTTTCACCACGCGCCGCAGATCGTTCACGCCGGCTGAGACGGCACTGACCTGCTCGAAGTGGGCCTGGGTAGCACCGGCAATGATCCGCGCCAGCGTGGTTTTGCCGCTACCGGGCGGCCCCCACAGTATCATCGAGAAAATCTGGTCACTGGCAATGGCGCGCTGGAGCAGTCGTCCCGCGCCAACAATGTGTTCCTGGCCCACAAACGCTTCCAATGTTTGTGGGCGCATACGTGTCGCCAGCGGTGCCTGGTGCTGCAAGACCGCCTCGCGCTGGGCATCAAACATATCGCGGGATCGCCTGGGCATGCCTGACCTTTTTGCTCCGTGGAACTGGTGGTACCATTTGTGTACCTGGTGCAATAAACATGCACGACATGCAATCGTTATGGCCCGATCCATGCCTTGCTCAGAGTATATTGTATCATATAGCAATGTATCGCCCCGACCCGGTTAAAGCCGGGGTTGCCGTTCTTCACGCTTCTTATACCGTTTCGACGTGACCCTTCCGCATGTTCTTGCCATACGTCCTCCAACGAGCCGGCGTCGTGGCGGGGGGGGCGGGGGCCGCAGGCCCCCGCCCATGTTTTGGTCTGGTGCGGTGTGACAAAGCCACGCCACACCAGACCGGGGATTTCGGCGTATGCGGGATGTTTAAGTCAAATTGGTATTAAAGGATTTATTATAGGTCATCCCCCATCCCAGTACCATAGCGCCGGATGGCCCATTACTATACGGGAATAAGGGACTATTGAAGTTTGACGCTCAATAGCGTATGCTGTAATTAGATAAGTAAAGAGAGATGCGCGGCCCCAGGAAAACGTTCGACTTGCGTTCCGAATCTTTCCTCAGACCTGATCCTCTATTTCCTCTAGAACCTCGCCCGTACCTCATGTGCCGCCAGTCGGAAGGGGCCGCCTGAACTCTTACTTAATATCGCAGTGTCGTATTCAGTTACGCTCTTTGAAATGCATCCACTGGTAATCTAACCACTCCCACCTGAACAGGTACGGAACCTATACTGCCATAGATTTAGACTACCGCCTGCTCCTACAACGATATGATCCATCATCTTTGTCCTGGGTGATTAGCACTCATAAGCCGCATATACGCATCCTCCAGGGTGGGTTCGCGGACTGAGATATGAGCTTCGCCATTCCATAAGACACGGAGACGATCAATGGTTGCCGAGACATCTGTGGTCTGGATCGAGAGAACGGTATAGGGCGCAAACTCACTACTGGTAACGGTTTCGATAGCAGGCCATGCGCGAATATGCGGTATTACCTGCTTTGCCACCGCGCCAACACGCACATCAACCACGCGTGCGCCAGCATCATTCATCCTCAACCGTTCCGGATGATCCAGGGCTACCAGGGTTCCCTGATCAATAATCGCCACTCGCTGGCATAGTTCATGGGCTTCCAGCATATAATGGGTAGACAGCACAACCGTAACACCTGCTTGAGCCAGCGTACGAATAGTTTGCCGAATACTTCGGGCAGCGCTGGGATCCAGACCGATTGTTGGTTCATCAAACAAGAGTATTGCTGGTTCGTGCAGCAAGGCACGTGCGATATGGAGCCGCTGTTTCATGCCGCGCGAAAAGGTTGCCACCCGATCATCGGCATGATCTCGCAGCCCAACAAGCTCAAGAACCTTCTCGACACGACCGCGAATAGAGCGGGAAGGAACGTGGTAAAGATGTGCAAAATAGACAAGATTTGCGCACGCGCTGATGCGCAGATAGAGTCCGGTATCACCGCCAAAGGTAAACCCGATCATACGGCGCACCTCGCGTGCATCACGTACAACGTCATGCTGAGCGATGCGGACATGGCCAGCCGTAGGGATCAACAATGTTGTAAGAATACGAAAGAGCGTGGTTTTGCCGGCACCGTTGGGGCCAAGAATACCAAACAGTTCGCCAGTAGCAATCTCCTTTGTATGACCGTTGCCAGAAGCGGCCCTGTGGGAGGCGATAGCAATGGGTAAGTTGATCAATGCTGATCATGATGGCGCTCCAGGAAAATCAGTGCGACCGGCAGATGCATAATACCATCAATACTAATTGCTTCACTCAGCAGGTCGTCGAAGAACTGAGTTTCTCCATCATAGTAATGCAACCCTTGGGCAAGGTCATCAACCGCTGTGGCATACCCATAGCGTTCCATCTTCTCTAGCTTATTTTTCAATTGAAGCTACAATCCAATAAGGACCTGAGCAATCATTTGGTAAAGTTTGTGACACATAATGTTCAATCTGTTCGGTCGGAATTTCACCGCCGCCAACTCTGACATTATCTCCAACGCGAACAACGAATTGTCCGGTATTATCTTTAATTTGAATGGATTCACCCTCAATGTTCAGCGAGAAACCTTGCGGCCAGATTAAAAGATAGTTACTATTATCACTGTCCTGCATACGAAGACAATCTTTTACTAAGATAAGTTTTCCTACGAGTAAAGCGTCCATGGAGACAGAAGGAACTTCTCGCTGCTGTGGAAAAAAAGGAGTAGCTGAGGTTGTATCAACCGAGTTCTGTTGACATGAAGCGACTATCGTAAAAAACATGGGTATGAATAACAATTGTGTCCACATTTTGACGTTAAAACGTGCTATTATCATTTTATTCTCCAATGGTGTAGTTTACATTGTCGCACCTGAAAGACCCCTTTAGTCACAAGCATTGGATTGCCTATGACTAAAGAGATATTAAGCGCCGCTCGACTTTACGGAGCTGTCATTACGCTGACGCCGACTCCAGATACGTAGTTGATTGCCATATAAATAGCATCATTGGGATCTTCTCCAGGTTCACCGACATGCGTGCCATACGCATCACCAGTTAGAAACCAGGGTCCACCACTATCTCCTGCCTGAGAGAGGTCGGTGTAACCAGCAGTGTTATCGACTCGGATATAAGTTGCGCTCCCCTTGTGAGAGAAGTTTTTATCAGAGATGTATCCGCAAGTGTAGTTACTGGTCTGACCATACTTGCAAACATATCCTCCCACAATCTGGTTTGTACGACTTTTCGTCGCAGTAATGTCGCGTGTAGAGCCAGCACTCGACCACTTTATTTTGTTCTTCACCGTATAGTTCGAAGTGGTGTGCCATTGTATATCATAAGCGCCTGTCGTATTTTCACTCTGAAACGTTAGGCTTGTGCCATTGTAACTCTGAGTGTTCGAGCAGTGACCAGCCGTTGTAATGCCTTTGGTACCGCTGGAGTTCTTGACTGCAAAACACCACTGGTGCAGGTACTTAACGTGAGCCCTCCATAAATATCAGCCTGATACTCGCCCATAGAGGGCACAGTAATCACCTTAACATTGGGAGATAACTGCACTTTCCCTTTCTGCATGGCGTTGTCAAGACGGGCACGTTCGGCCACATACAGTTCAACCCAATTCTCCCTTACATTGATACCAGATTCGACAGGTATCCCGGTACTCGTAATGGCAGACAAGGCTGCCGCCTGGGCTTTCTCCAGATCAGTCAGAGACACATTGGCTGTACGTACTTCAACACTGGCACTCAGGTCTGTGTTCTGGAGATAAGGGGAAATGTCTCTTTTGGTTGCATCGGTGAATTGCACTACGACCTTAAATGTTGGGGTGTGTTCCAACCAGAGACCAGCAAAAGTTGCCGCTTCTTTGCTCCGCAACTCTGCCTCCAACTCTCCGGCCACATGCTGCAATTCAAAACGGTGCATAGTGTCTTCAATACTCATACCAAGTTGGGCGGCATACACCCTGGCATCATAAGTGGCTGGGTCTTCACCTTGTGTAGGATCTGAGGGTGGTTGTGAATTTTGTGCCGTAGCCCCCATAGACGTTAGAAGGATTACGAACACGAGCAAAATTGTCCAAATATGACGAGAGTATACGTGTAACATAGTGTACTCCTTGTTTAGCCTTTGATACTAATCATTAAAATGACTGTCCTCTCAAATGTGAACAGTTGCAGCCGGATGAACCACTTAGCTTTAGCAAAAACACAATCGCCTAAACTGAATGAGAGGCAAATACGGGATATATCGAACCGTTTAACTGCCTCACAGTTGGCATCCTTATGATAATCAAACAAGCTTTTGGATATCCCTGATGCATGTTGTTATAGTGCTGGTATAGCTCTTAGTCTAACAACACTTTCGAGGGATAGTACCAATGAGTGATTGCACCGGCTACATTAGGGTTAAGCTTGTTATTATCCCGTACCTGTATTCTTAAAAAATAGTATAGCATCCTCCCCCCCGCGCCCACAAGGGAGAAAGTTCCCATCTATGTGGGAACTTTCTCCCGCCTGGATGCGATTACGTGGGGGGTGCCTCCGGGTTCACCGCGAGCAGGTCTGAGCGGCCCCAATAGTACAGCGCCAGCGCCACGCGATTGGGCAGCTGCAGTTTGGCATAGATGGCGGTGAGGAGGTTGGCGACGCGTTTGGGCGAGAGTCCCGCACGTTGAGCGATCTGCTCATTGCTATACCCGCGTGCGACGGCGCGCAGCACAGTGCGCTCCTGGGCGGTCAGCAGTGATTGCACGGGGGGCAGGCGCTGGTAGCGGGCACCGTGTGCCGCCTGCTCCAGCGCCGCCGCAAGGGGTGCATCCAGCTCTGTGCTCACCAACAAGATGGCCGGGTCGTAGGTGGACAGATCGGCCCAATACTCTGGACATGGACTGCTGGTCGCGACTATGATCAGGCGTGCGGCCAGATCGTGTGTGTCCAGCGTCTGGAGCGCAAACCCAATCGGTGCATCGATCAGCGCCAGCGTGTCGGCCTGGGGATCGAACACAAAGCCCAGGGGAATAAGGCGCTCTATAATCAGTCGGGTGAGGGGCGGCATGCCGCACCACAGCGCGAACCGAACCGCCGTGGGGGAGTCTGACGCGGGTGGCGGAACCGGGTCAAGCGGATACATCACCCAGTCACCTTCCCAGGCACCCGCACGCCGTACACCGCGCAGCCCGGTCGGGGGTTCCAGTGACCGGAGTCAGTTGTGCAGGAACCACGAGGGCCAGCAGCATGTTCCAGAAGCATACAGGGGCCTCCTCTCGCTCGTGCTAGAACCGGATCGTGCGGAATGTAGGGGCACCGGGTGCCCGTCCCCTGGATCGCAAGCTACGCAACGTCGCACACGCGCAGCTCCCGGTTTCGCAATTGAACAGCGGGCACAGATGGGTCGCCGTGCCATGGAACGGGGATGTCAATCGCTATCAACAGGCTGCAGAGCGGTTGCTACAGCGTGTGCTGGAGGTAGGTTCGGCAGGAACGGTACTGGTTGCACCCGTACGTCGTGCGGGTGCAAGTGTCCCCAACACGGCTGCACCGCGATCATCATCGTCATTCTACCACCAACTCTGTCCCCTGCTACCACCAGAATGGAACACTCATGTACCAGTTGGGTGACGTGCAGGTTCTACGACGGGCACGTATCGTTCCTTCACGTGTGACCTGGCGCTCATCCATCGTCTCCAGGAAAGCGCTCGGTATCCTGGCTGGAGCGGGGTTCATGTCATTGCCCAGCAGCACCGGGTGAAGATCAGCTCCTTGCGCAGGTGAAACTGATCACGCGGTTTTGGGGGTACCGGTGGCCTGACCATGGTGCCTGGTCGCGCATCCACGATCCTTACAGACCAGGATGCGCGACCAGGCTGTATGAATCAGCGACGACGCGACAGCTATTGGGTCTGACTATTCAGAACGTCCTCAATCACTGGCAGGGTAACTTCGGCGAGATTACGAGCGCGGGCTGTCTGCTCGGCGGCCAGGCGCAGCGAGCGACTGGCGCTAATGCGGCCCAGGTAGGGGATGGTCTGCAACGCCGCATCCAGTCGCTCGGTGGCCGCGTTTGTCCAGGCCATCGTCCGGGCACTTGCGTCACGTGTCGGCTCCGGCGCGGGTGGGCCAGTCATAGGTTCCGCAGCGCACTTGATGGTTTCGACTGGCAGGTAGTTGAAGACGCTTTCGTAAAAACGATTGACCAGTTCCTGGATCAAATAGGCCACGCCCGCGTAGCCCATAAACGGCGTCCCCGTGGTGCGGCGTACGACCGGCCCGGGGAAAACGGCGGGAATGAGGTAGCTGGCGCGTGCATTTGCCTCGGCCAGGTAGATCTTCTCATTGATGCTTCCGAACACGAACGCGGGCGCACGGGCGTGCAGGCGCTTGCGAATCTCGATGTTGTCTGGTTCATCGGGGCGGCGCGGGCGGCCTGATGTCCAGGCAATCTTGACGCCCAGTTCGTCGCCCAGAAAGCGGCGCAACCCCTCGACATAGCTGCGGCCAGCCACGATTGCACAGTCAACCGCCGAGAACCAGTCGCTCTGCGGGCCACGCCATAGATCCCAGACTGGCTGCAATGTCTGGCGCTTCTCCTGGGTAATAAAGGCCTCCACCTGGGCACGGGGTACCCCGATCAACGTCCCCAGATCGCGCAGAAACTGTGTGGTCTCAAAAATGCCCAGCGGCGCAAAGAGATAGGGCCGATCCAGCGCCTGGGCTAGTGGTTCGCCAAACTCGCGATAGAGAACCACATTGACCGCCGCTTCTGCCAGGCGTGGTGTGGCGGCAATTGTGGCTTCGTAGGGATAGACCAGGTTGATTTCGCCGCCAATGCCGGTGATCAGCCGCTTCAGTTCATGCAGGTCAGCCGGCGCATTGAAGCATCCCAATGACGGGCCAATCAGGTTGACCCGGTTGGCAACCGGTGTGGTGGTACTCGCATGCGGCTTGCCATACTCTTCCCAGGCGAAAAGCAGTGCCCGGTTGCGTCCCGTCCATTCATCCTGCTCAAGCGACTGGCTCCAGAAAAACCGGGCCGTTGGTTCCAGGCTCACCAGAAACGTGCTGTGGTCAGCGCTGATCATCTCGCTCTCGGCGGTGCTAACCACAATAAGGTGTTTGTTCTGCAAATAGCCGCGGCTATGCAGGTCGTTGATGGTGCGTTTGAGCGCACCCGCCGTGCCGTTGATCACATCCTCCTCGCGGATGCTGGTCGGCGTCAGATTTGCCATATGGGGCAACGCATCAGTATAGTCGGTAACAGCCACCCCCAGTAGATTGTAGCACCCGATGGGCGCATCACAGATAATATGTACATCGGGGAAGCAGCCAAAAACCCAGGTGGCCCCCCAGAAGGAACTGGTATCCGAAATATCGCGGATGAGATTTATAGACATATCGCACCTTTCAAGCATAGCAGGTTATATAGAGCAATCCTGACATGAGTTGAGTTCAGGACGTACGCGGTGGTATGCTCAGATAGCCTTTCGCCTTCGGCAGAGCGGTACGTTGTTTCTTTTTTCCTCCACATTTTCGCCGTAGGCGAAAATGTGGAGGAAAAAAAGAGTCGCTTCCACGCTGCCGCAGGCGCAAAAGACGGTGTGTTCACGCGACCGCGTACGTCCTGGAGTTGTAAAAAACTGGATTCCAGGCTTTCGTCTGAATAGAGTCGGCCCAGGCGAAAGCCTGGATGCCAGTTGACACATGGGATAGAAAGATTGCTATCGCTGTGGGGCGTAGCCCCGTTACTCCTTAAAGAAATCGAGCATCTGGGCATAGATTGACGTGCGATTAAGCATCTCCTGGGCAATGCCGATGCTGGCAATCATGCCACTTGACATAAAAAATGGACGAACACTGAGCATGTTGGTGTAGTAGATGGCCGGTAGCCCGCGTTCTTTGGCGTATGCGGCCACGGTGGTAGTACCAATCACCAGGTCAAACTGCCAGTGATCCAGAGCTTGCACATCATCTTCCAGTGATTTGCGGTAGATCACGGCTTCCGTCCCGCGTGCCTTGAGCCAGGCCTCATCGCTGGCGGTGAACATGCTGGCCCCAATGCTGGTGCTGACATAGGGCACATGCGCACCAGCCTCAATGAGCAAGCGCGCATACAGCATTTCGCTGCCCTCATAGCCCGACACCAGCACGGTGGCACCCTTGAGTGGCTGGGCGGCGAGGAAATCACGAGCCTGCTGCTCTTCTTCGGCGGCCACCTGTTCAACCAGGTCATCGTCCAGTTCCAGGGCGGCCCCGACAGCGCGTAGCCAGGCGGCGCTGCCGTCGGCCCCGATCGGTGCGCCACCAACGACGGCGGCCCCATGCGCCCGCATGCAGGCCAGGCTCTCGCGGTAGAACGGGTGCAGGGCAGCCACGGCTGTGCCACGTCCGGCCAGGCGCAGTTCGTCCACATGCCGGCCCGGCAGTGTTACCAGCACCCGGGCCCCCATCTTGCGTAACACCCCGTCGATAATCAGCGGATCGGCTGGAAAGACCTCGCCCAGCAGCACGATCGATTTTTCTTCGATCCCCGCTTCCGCATCGGTATTGATAAAGCGCTTCAGCACTGCTGCCAGGGCTACATCTTTGGCCTCGGGATGCGAATGAATAGCATAGGCTGGCACGCGCACGAGGATCACCGGCTTGCCATTGACCTCGGTTGGCAACAACTCTTCGGCCAATCCGGCTGTTTCAGCCACACACAGCGAGATAACCGGAATCATACTGACGTTCGGTTCGCGGGCGGCCTCGGCAATAGCGGCGTTAGCCGCTTCCTGGATCTTGCCGCTCGACAGTTCGGCGGTGCCTAATGCCGGGGCAACAATGCTCTTGCGTGCGGCATAGAAATGGGTGACAAACGTTAACCCATACAGACAGCCTGTATCCGTAATCATCGCCGGCTGTGCGCCCTCAATGCGTGAGAGGACACGCAGGGCACCAAAGGCAGGGCACATGGATTGCGGATGCAGTTTACACGTGCCCGGCTGGAATGCTTCGGACGCATTCGTGTCCGGTTTCTCGGTCGGGTTTAATGGAATTATTTCGGGCATATCATCGTTCCTTTGCTCTATAATACCAATGTAACTTTGACCTTCCGCCTCTTTTCGACCCTCCTCCCCCCCCCACAGTGGGTCATCTACCGCCGCGTTTCGTCCGCAGCCATAGGGAGAGGACGCGCTTCTGGTTACCCGTTTCGCCAAAAGAGCAAAAGTACCGCTCTGCCGAAGGCGAATCCCACAGGATAATGATGAACGACCGCGTACCACGGGCGCATGACACGAACATGCGGAATGTCCAGGTCGAAACGGTATACCATGCATGATACGGTCATCTTACCAGCCACTCTGCCGTATCTGGGCTCTGTCCTAAAAGTAGCCATGAGCCAGCCATCTACCATCAACCGTCAGCGTCTTACCCGTGACGAAGGCCGATTCATCGCTTGCCAGAAAGATGGCCGGGCCAGGCAAATCATGCACCTGACCGATACGCTGGAGGGGGTGCGGTTCAGAATGGGGTCACGGTACAGCTTCCTCTGGGCCACCAGTTTGTCCAGGAGTTCGGCGCGGATCCAGCCGGTGGCCAGGGCGTTGACGCGCACACCATGCGCGGCCCACTCCACGGCGAGGGCACGGGTGAGCCAGGTAATACCGCTTCTGGCGGTGGCATACACTGCATGCATAAGCAAGCCAACGCAGGAGGTGAGCGAACCGATAGTAATGATGCTGCCTTGCTGTTGGGCCAGCATGACCCGCCCGACGGCCTGGCAGCATAGAAAACTCCCGGTCAGGTTAATCCCAATCGCCGTATCCCATTCGGCAGTAGGGGCGACCATGGGAATATCAGCCGCATTGAGCAGAATATCAATGCGCTCGAAGGTCGTCTGTGCGGCAACAACGATTGCCTGCACCGCCGTCGCGTCGCGAACATCAGCCAGGTAGATCAGCGCCTGTCGTTCATATGCCTGGATCGCGGTGGCTATCGCCACCAGTTCATTGGTGGTTCGACTGAGCAAGATCAGGTGAGCGCTTTCACGTGCAAATCCTTCGGCTATTGCCCGACCGATGCCACGACCGGCACCGGTTACGAACGCTACTTTGTCTTGCAGGTGCATCAGCGTCGCTCCTGAGTTTGATCGCGCATATGCCTGATCACAGTTGGAGATAGCTACGTTGCAGCATTGGTTGTGAGTCAGTGGTGTCTGGCGAGTGGATCGTTCTATGTCAACTTTGCTCGCTGAAGCATAGGCGCAAACCAGAATGTGTTTATTATACCAGAACTCAAGCTATGTAGTGATCCAGGACGGCGCTCAGTGTGTAAATAGTGCAAATGCTGTACGTTGTATCTAATAGGTAAGAACATTCACCTATTGCTGGTCTGTTGTTGCGTATGCTATACTAATGGTCATCAAGAGCGTCTCCTGTTATGCAACCGTGATACCGATCACATTCTCGTTGCCGGAGTCTGTTATGAGTGACGATACACCAGATTTGCTGGAGGCAGCGCACCAGATCGTTGTAGAACAACTGACGCGCCTGCGGAACCTGGCACGTCAGGGTGAGCAGCAGCGCGAACAACAGACGGTAGAACTACGGCGGATCGAGCGACTGTTAGATGAAACAACCATGCAACAACGCTTTGCCACCGAGCGCAAGTTGCCGGTTGCTGCCACGCTTGCAAAACGCGAGCAGGAATTGCGTCGCCAGCAAGAGGCGGCACTGCATGCCAGCCAGCACCTCCAACGTGCCTTGAAAGAGTTAGATCAACTGATACGGCAGATTGATATGAGCAGTACCGCGCTGGAAGGTGAGAGCGAGTCTGCCGATCCGTGGGTGCTGGCGCTGCGCTCACAGGTGATTAAGGGGCGCGAGGAAGAGCGTGTGCGGCTGGCACGCGAAGTCCATGATAGCCCTGCACAGGTGCTGGCGAACACGCTGATGGGCCTGGAGCGTTGTCGTACGCTCCTCCAGCACCAGGATCTGGAACGCCTGGGGATGATGCTGGATCGCCTGCGAGACGCGACCCAGGAAGGGTTGCACGAGGTACGGCACTTTATTGCCGATCTGCGTCCTGGTCGGTTGGAGGAACAAGGCTTAATCGTGGCGATCCAGGAGTATATTCGGCGCTACACCCAGGCCTACAACACCCATGTCTCATTGGAGCATGATACCCTACCGCGGCTGGGGTTGGAAACAGAAATTGTGTTGTATCGTATTGTACAGGAGGCGCTGCAGAACGTGCATAAACATGCACGCGGTGCGTCGGTATGGGTCTCACTGCATATCCGCCAGGAGCGTCTGCTGTTGACGATACGTGACGATGGGCCGGGCTTTGATCCACATGAGGTACTACGGCGTGCTGGTCGTGAAAGCTGGGGGTTGACCAGCATGCGTGAACGGGCCGAGTTAATTGGGGCACGCTTTGTGGTAGTCGCCCGTTCTGGTCAGGGGACAGAGGTTGCGGTGACGCTCCCTCTGAATGCCAACGATGTCAGGTCATAAAAGCATCATGCTGTCTATGCACTTATGCTACAGGATGTACGCGGTGGTCTGGTTAACGTGCCTTTGCGCCTGCGGCAGAGCGAATCTTTGTCGCTTTTTCTACCCTGCCACAGGCACAAAAGCTGTTGTGTTCAAGCGACTGCGTAATTCCTGTTATTCTAGAGGAAGTACATACCCATGTCCGCTAAAGTAAGGGTGCTAATAATTGATGACCATCCCCTGTTTCGTCAGGGCATTCGCTGGAGTCTGGAAGAAGTGGGTGATATGGAGGTCGTAGGTGAGGCAGAGAATGGTCAGGAAGCGATCAAGTTAACGGAGCGCCTCGCACCGGATGTGGTGCTGGTGGATATTAATTTGCCTGGGCTGAATGGACTGGAAGTAGCACGGGTGATTAAACGCCGTGATCCTCGGATTGGGATTATTGTCCTCAGTGTCTACGAGGATGACGAGCAACTCTTTCAGGCGATCAAGGTGGGGGCCGCCGCTTATTCGTCCAAAGATGTCAATCCCGAAGATCTGTTGTACTATATCCGCGAGGTAGCGCAGGGGAAGTACTTGATTAACGACAGTGTCCTGGCCAAGCCGCATGTGGCAACACGGGTGCTGCATCAGTTTCGCGAACTGGCAGCCTCTGAAGACGAGCAGACGACGGCGCTGTTTGCCCCTTTGACCAGTCGTGAAATTGAGATTCTGGATTGTATTGCGCGGGGCCTCTCGAACAAAGAAATCGCCGGTGAACTGAGTATCAGTGGCCAGACCGTTAAAAATCATATTACCTCGATTCTGTCGAAGCTCCAGGTCAATGATCGCACCATGGCGGTCATTTATGCCATCAAGCGTGGGTGGATCAAAATGGGCTATGATGGCAGCGGGCACTCCGAGCAGAATCAGATCGTCGATGCTTCATAGTCCCACGGCACATACCGGACTCCCGGTTACTCAAACGGAGGACGTAGGTCGGTTGCATTCAGGCCATTCAGAAGCATTGTAGCCGTGATAACGTTGGTTGCCATGGGAATATTGTGGACATTGCATACCCGCATCAGTCCCTGAATATCCGGTTCGTGAGGGTGGGCATACAGTGGGTCAACCAGGAAAATCACACAGTGGATGCGGCCTTCGGCTACGCCAGCGGCAATCTGTGCGTCGCCACCCATGGGGCCAGACAGCATGGCCTCTACCGTCAGGCCAGTGGCCTCGGTAATACGTTTGCTGGTCGTGCCAGTGCCAACCAGGTGAAACATTTCCAGAAAGCGGTGGTTGGCCTCCGCGAAGGCGACCATTTCTTCTTTCTTGCCATCATGCGCTATCAGCGCGATTGTTTTCATTGGCTTTGAGACCTCATTCGGCTACTTTAGCTGAATTCTTTGACTTGCGCCGGCTGGAATTTGTTGGTGCTTGTGGTGTGGTCTTCTTCCGATCTGGCTTCTGTGAAGTCGTTTTTGTTTTGCCATTGCTGCTGACAGGCGTAATCGTATTTGTAGCTGCATCAGTCTGTCCATTGGCTGATTTTGTTTTGCGCGTTGGTTTCGCAGGTGACTTCTTTTGTCTGGTTACACTCCCCTTACTTGCCGCTGGTGTCTGGGCAACGCCATTGGTCGTTGCTGCGCCGGTGGTGGCAGTCTCCGGGGTATAGGAATCAACCAGCGCCAGGTCATTGGTGGTATAGTCACAGTCGGGATAGCGGCTGCAGCCAAAAAAAGGACGGCCAAATTTGCCGCGTCGTTGCAGTATTTCCCCCTGATGACATTTGGGGCATATGATGCCGGTAGGGATGGGCAGCGGCACGGGTTTCCCATCTTTGCCGATCCGCCGGGTATTTTTGCACTCTGGGTAGCCTGAGCAGCCATAGAACGGCCCGAAACGACTCTTCTTGAGCACCATTGGTCGTCCGCATAGATTGCACATCACGTCACTGGTTTCAGCCGAACCTGCTGTGTCCAGCACGATCTGTCCTTCGCTATCACGATGAAAATCGCTGGTAAAATCGCACGAGTCATCCCCGCCCTCTTTGCTATAGTGCGAACAAGCCAGGAATTCGCCATGCCGACCAAATTTAATCACCAGGTGCCCCACCTGGCATTTGGGGCAACTCAGGTCAGTGCTGATTTCTTCGCGCTTCACATTGCGCATACGCTGGCGAGCCTC
>CALANA010000271.1 GCA_937925925.1 uncultured Chloroflexales bacterium
CGCGTGCGCACCCTCAGCGCCTCGTTATAGCAGGCAATGGCCTGCTCCAGGTTGGCCGCGCGCTCGCCCGCGATGCGGGCAGCGTAGGCGGCCCCCAGGTTGGTCATCGTCGTCGCCCACTCGGTGGGCAGCGCCTCGCGCGTGAAGACCCTCAGCGCCTCGTTATAGCAGGCAATGGCCTGCTCCAGGTTGGCCGCGCGCTCGCCCAGAGGATTCTGTTGCAGGCTGTTGCCGGTCTCATTCTGCAAGGCGGCCCAGAGTGCGGGGTGGTGGGTGCGGTCAATCTGGGCAAGTGCGGCCTGGCACAGCGCCACCCGGCGCGGCATGGCGCCGGGGTGGGTCAGGGTTTTTAGCTCGGCCAGCAGGGGCTGCACCGTGGGCGGAACGCCACATTCGAATGGGAAGGTCTCGGCAAACGCCGGTGCGATGCCCACCTCGCGGCAGCGGCGCAGCAGGGTGCGGTGCTGCGTCAGCATCTGTGTGATCGAGGGGTTATCTGCGGCGCGTGTAAGCAGCGTGTCGAACACCTGGTCAGCGGCGTCGGTGAGCAGTTCAGGATGCTGCTCCAGGTAGGCCTGCCTGGCGGCCCAGGTGTCGGCGGTCACAAAGGACAGGACGGTATCAACAAGCGGTTCCGGTTCAGTCGGGGGGATCTGGATCACAGGTTGTATCCTCTCCTAACATAAATGGTGTGTTGTTTTTATATACGCATCCGGGTGGGCAAAGGTTGCATGCGCCAGAGGCCATGCATGATCGCATGCGCGGATGGGCCGGTGCTGCCGGGTAGCCGCTGTCGTGCATGGATCCGGCGGCATATTGAGGCCCGCTCTGCTGCCATGTACACGATAGGCTACAACAAGATTGGTGCCACCGCCGGCCCGGCCGCATACGCAGAGGGAACACCCCACGCCGGTGCCCCGACAAACGCAACTCAGGCCGCTGCCCGCCGTAAGCGGCGCAATAATGCGGCTCGTCGCGCCTTTTTACGTGCCTTGCGCGCAGCATAAAACGGATCGCTGGCAACCAGCGAGCGCCGCGTGGCGAGGCTGCGTCCCGTTACCAATCCGCCGACGAAATGCGTCAGGTCGGAAAGGGACGCGATTTTATCCGCCACGACCAGCACCCAGCCCTCGCGCGTCGTCGGCGCGGGGCCAAACGGATACATGTGGCTGATGATCGCATCGCAGACCGGATCCGGCTCGCCAAGGTCAGCCGCCAGCCTGGCCGCAATCGCCCCGTGCGTGGTCAACGTGCCCAGCCGCGAGTCCAGGTCGTGCAGGATTGCCGCCCGGGTGCAAATGTACCGATCAGCCCCCAGGATTGGCGCCAGACGATAGGAATAGCGCGCTGAACGGAGCAAATGATCATGCTTTGAGACCGCGTGATGTATATGGTAGCGTGTCTCCATCACTTTCGGGTGTTCCAGTAAATCAGCGATGATGGAGTGGTACATGCACACCTTCTGTGTGAACCATTGTGTGCCCGGCAGCGCAGGTGCGTTCTGGTGTCGGCGACTCCACATCGCTCATCCCGCTCTGCTGTTCACAGTCTGTACAGAACAACCGTCATGGTTATACCATAGTCTGGCAGTACTGTCAATGCGAACCCGACGGTGGTACCGGTTTCACATTGGATATTCGCATGTGCTGGTCTTCCAGCAGTTGCCACGATAGCAAAATCCAACCTTTGACATCCTGCGTTATAATGAACAGCAACAGCTAACATGACGAGCCATCAGCGAATCAAAGGGTGCCCGCCTATGTCCATACAGCTTAATTTTGAGCCAGCGCAGCCAATGCTTGCCCAACGCGCCGAGCCGCAACTCTGTTATGTCCTCGTGAGACTGTCTGTGAAGGCAGCCGGTAGCCGCATGCGCGCCGTGAACTGGGCACTGGTGGCCGATGCCAGTCGCTCGATGCGGATACCGATTGTCAACGAGCAACAATTCCGACAACTCGTGCGTGAAGGGGATGCCCAGGAGGTATTGATTGATGGCATTCCGGTCTGGCAACTGGCACACCCTGTCCCTGCCGACTTACACGAAGTGGCACCCAGCGCGCTGGACTACACCGCCCGTGCGTTGCACAGCATTGTCGAACAACTGGATCACGCGGATCGCTTCAGCCTGGTGGCCTGCGCCGAAGAGGCCGAAATTCTGATTGGAAACACCAGCGGCAGGGATCGCACGCGGCTGGTGCAGGGGATCGGGCTGCTCAAGCATACGCACCTGGGAGAAGAAACCGATCTGGCGCAGGGAGTACAACTGGGCTTACAGGAACTGGCACGCGGGCGGAACAGTGTTGATGCCCACACGGAGCGGTTGTTGCTGCTCACCGATGGCTTTACGCGGCACCCGGAGCGCTGTCTGGAACTGGCACGGCATGCGGCTGGCGCCGGTGTGGCGATCAGCACGATTGGGCTGGGCGGGGAGTTTCAGGAGGATCTGCTGACCGGGTTGGCAGACATCAGTGGTGGACGGGCAGTCTTTCTGGGTGACGCCGAGGCCATTCCACGCGCCATCGCGCAGGAACTAGCCATGGCCCGCAGTGTGATGCTGCGCAGTGTCAGCCTGACCATGGCGTTGAGTCGCGGTGTCACGCTGCGCCGTCTGACCCAGATCCATCCCACCCTCAGAATGCTTGAAGTCCTCCCATCGGCGCACACCCCGTCTACGTGGATGGTACACGTGGGTGATCTGGAGCAGATGACTCCGGTCGTCCTCCTGCTGGAATTGATCGCCCCGCCTATGCCGGCAGCAGCCACCGCAACGCAGCAGAGCGGCGGTAATCAACCGGCAATGCCGCGCATGCGGCTGGCCCAACTCACGCTGCACAGTCGTGATATGCCGGCAACAACGCATGATCTGGTGGTCGGCTATGCCGCTGCACCGCCCGCCTTGCCGCCGGTTGTGCTGGATGCTGCCGCACGCGCAAACGCGGCCTGGCTCCAACGACGCGCGCTGGAAGCGGTCAATAATGGCGACAAGGCCGGCGCGGTAGCCCTGCTCCAGGCTGTGGCTGCCCGCCTGGCCGACCTGGGGGAATCAGCGCTGGCGGCGACGGCGCTGGCTGAGGCGGCAGCACTGCAGCAGACCGGGCAGACCACGCGCCTGGGGGTCAAAGAACTGACCTATGCTACGCGGCGACTGGGGCAGGGGTAGGTAATAGGCAGGGGTAGGGGTAAGGGCGAACGGACGTTCGTCCTTACCCCTACCTTACAACAGCGGGCGGGACGCCCGCACCGCTCACGTGTAGGTTGTAGGCTTCTTTGCGCACCCCCTCAGTTGTGTGCCATCAGAACTACGACCCACCCACCTACCCTCTACCCCATCCCAGGGCCGGGTTCACTAGTCGGTTGTGCGCTATCAGAACCCCCCCCCAGCGGGGGCAGAACGTGCTTCAGCAGAAAGCTATTGGCAGCAACCACTCAGAACCCCCCCCCAGCGGGGGCAGAACACTCCCTCCCCTCCCAGCGGCGACAGAACTCAAACAAACCAATGGTGTTCATCATCGCAATCCTCCCGCCCCCCCCAGCGGGGGGGGCCGGGGGGGGGGCTGGTCGCACCCCGCGCTCCCTCTCCCTGTGAGCGCGGGCATCGTGCCCGCGACAGAACACCCCCCAGCGGGGCAGAACACTCCCGCCCCC
>CALANA010000272.1 GCA_937925925.1 uncultured Chloroflexales bacterium
CACTGTCACAGGGTGCGGCGGCTGCGCTATGTCCGGTATAGCTCTGGCGCAACGTGCCATGGAACGATGTGCGTTTGGCATGTCCTTTCGACAAGCGTCAGCGCGGAGCAATCTTCATGGCATGTCATTTCGACGAGCGCCAGCGAGGAGAAATCTTCCCCTGGCGCAGAAGATTTCTCGCTTCGCTCGAAATGACCCCGGCGCAACCCGGCAACCCACATGTCATTTCGACGAGCGCCAGCGCGGAGCAGATTGCTCGCTTCGCTCGAAATGACACCAGGGCAACCCGCCAACCCACATGTCATTTCGACGAGCGTCAGCGAGGAGAAATCCTCAAGGCATGTCCTTTCGACGAGCGCTAGCGCGGAGCAGATTGCTCGCTTCGCTCGAAATGACACCAGGGCAACACGGTAACCTGCATGTCCTTTCGACGAGCGTCAGCGCGGAGAGAGCTTACCTTACCTACCCGTGTGAACCGCTCCCTCATCTCGTTACGCCTTTGCACCTTTGCGTTCAAGAAGAGCGGGGGGGGGGTGCGACACCAGGACACCTCTCAGCAACCGGTGAGGGCGTGACCGTCACCTACCCGCAGATCGGATGCAGTTCTGGCATATATCATCGTAACGGCTCCCAGGGCTAAAGCACCTGGGCTTCAAAGTGTGCTGCCCCACACTCATCTCGCTAAGCATTTGGAGACCTCGATGCAGAATGGTACGTGCCGCACTGTGATCCCGATTCATCACCAGCCCGCAATACGGGCAAGCATGAGTGCGGTATTTGAAGCTCTTTCCCATGGTTGCATTGTAGCACACCTTTGCGTAAATCGCAAAGATGTGCTAGATTGGGCTAAAGCCGCTGAAGCGAGGAAAGCCCTTATATCCCAGGGTTAAAACTCCTGGGCTTTACGGGCTATTTTTTGTAAAAGCCACAAAGATGACATTTTTGCCATCCGGCAGGGGCACTACGCGCTTGTTCCACCTTCTGGCATCAGCTATAATGAAAGCAACAAACTCTCAGTAGTACGGTAGGAGGTCAAACCTGAGGACGCACGTCGCAGCACTACCTGCTTGCCTGTCTGTCGCCTCGACGTGCAGCACTGGAGCGCTATGGCTGACGAGAATGAGCAGACACAACGGCCCGGCGCGACGCTCGCCGATAGCCTCTCGGCTGTGGACGTGCAACGCTACCTGGCTCCCACGGTAGCGACGCTGCTGATGCGCGACGATTGTTCGCCGCGCGTGGTGCGTGAGGCCTTTGCCCAGCTTGCCAGCGCATACTACACGATCACCACCTACCTGCCGCACCACCTGATCGCCCGCCAGCTTGCCAGCCGCGATAGTGGCCCCTGGCTAGAGTGGGTCGAAGGCTCGTTGCTGTTTGCCGATGTCAGCGGCTCAACCGCCCTGGCCGAGCGCCTGTCCGTCCTGGGCCGCGAGGGAGCCGAAATTGTCACCAGTACGCTCAATGCTTTCTTCGATGCCATGCTGCAGATTATCGAGGCCGCCGGCGGCGATTTGCTCACGTTTGGCGGTGATGCGCTGCTGGTGCTGTTCCGTGGCCCACACCACCCGCGCGTTGCGACGCAGGCCGCGCTCGATCTGCTGCATATCTGCCGTACAACCGCCGACGGCACACCGTCGTTTCAGCGCACGGTGCCCGGCATCGGTACCTTTGCGCTCAGTATGCATATCGGCGTGGAGAGTGGACGTGTGGCGCTGGTTAGCGCCGGTCAGCCGAACGCCTTACGCTATGCGGCCATGGGCCGCACGGTCAACAGTGTGGCGCGGGCCGAAGCATATGGCAATCGCGGTGATCTGGTGGTTGGCCCGGCTACCTGGAACGCTATTGCGCCGGATGCAACCGGCGAACCGGTGGATGCGGGCTATGTGCGTGTGTTGGCCTTCCACACCCGCGATTTACCACCGGCCGTGTTACCCTACGAACCGCCCATCATGGCCGCACCCGAGCAGGCCATCCCGCACCTGGTGCAGCAGCTTGATCGCCTGACGCCCTACCTGCCGGCCGGCCTGCTGAGTCGCATTCTGATCGATCCCCAACGACCACAGATCGAAGCCGATCTCCGCCCGGTCACCGTCCTGTTTGCGCAGGTAGTCGGGATCGGAACGCTGGTGGAAGCACTCGACCCATCCACAGCGGCGCACCTGATCGACCGCTTGCTACGCCCGATGCAGGCGGCGATCGAACGCTTCGGCGGCGTGATTAACAAGCTCGATCTAGCGCAGGAAGGCGATAAGCTCCTGGCGATCTTTGGTGCCCCGATTGCCTATGAAGATCACGCCGAGCGCGCCGCCCGCGCCGCGCTGATGATGCTGGAAGCCTTCACTGCCTTGCCGCCCGCTGACCTGCCAGCGCGCACATATATCCGTTCGGGTATCGCTGTCACACTCAAGCTGCGGATTGGCCTTAACACCGGCAGCGTCTTTGCCGGCAATGTCGGATGCACCACCCGCAAAGAATATACCGTGATGGGCGATGCGGTCAATGTGGCCGCACGGGTGATGACCAGTACCGCCTGGGGCGAAATCTGGTGCAGTGCCACGACTGCCGCCCAGATTTCCCCGCACCTGCGCTGTGAAGCACGCACCCCGATCTCCGTCAAGGGCAAGCAGTTGCCTCTCCAGTTGCTGCGCGTGTGTGGCGTGCGTGAGCAACTACCGGTGGTTCCCCCGCCAGCGCTACCCCTGATTGGCCGCCAGGCCGAACTGGATTGGCTAAGCGATCACCTGATTGCTGCAACGACTGGTAACGGGCGCATGGTTCGCATCAGTGGCGAGGCCGGGATTGGCAAGAGTCGGCTGACAATGGCTCTGCTGGAACGTGCGCGTGAGTACCATCTGCGCAGCATCCAGGTCAACTGTCGCTCCTATGCCGCCAACATTCCCTACGCGCCCTGGAGCGAGTGGCTGATCGCCCTATGCGCCATCGAGAGTAGCGACTCACCCGCCACCCGCGCCGAAAAACTCCTGGCGCGTCTGGCCCCCCTGGGCAATGACGCACACAACTGGTTGCCGCTGCTGGCCGACCTGGTACACCTGGACGTTGCTGAGACAGCTCTGACCCGTGGCCTTGATCCGCAGCAACGGCAGACCCGCCGCTTTGAACTGCTCGCCGACCTGCTGCGTGCAACGGCGCAACCAACGTCGGTGGCAGACGCTATGCCCACCACCGGTCTGCTCGTCATCCTGGAAGACATGCACCATGCCGATCAGGTTTCGCTTGACCTGTGGCGCTACCTTGCACCGCGCATTGCCGATGTGCCGGTACTGTTGCTCGGCGTGCATCGGCCCCACCTGAACTGGCAGATAGATGATGCGACGGACATCGAGCAGCTCCCCCCCGATCATGCGCATGTGCTGACCTTGCAGGCCCTATCGCAACCGGAGAGCGACGCTCTGCTGACCGCACGGATGGGCGCAGAGAACTTACCCCCCGCCTTGCGCCAGCAGATTGTACAACGAGCGGCGGGCAATCCTCTGTTTCTGGAGGAGTTGTTGCTGGCCGTTAGCCATGCAGCGCCACCTCCTGCACCTGAAGATAGCGCCCTATCATCACCTGCGCCTGGCGGTCATCCGGTACTGGATGAACTGCCGGATAGCCTGCACGGGTTGCTCCTGGCGCGTATTGACCAGCTCGATACCCGCAGTCGCTCGCTGTTACTGGTCGCCTCGGTGATCGGGCAGCGCTTCCCGTTGAGCATCCTCCGGGTGATACATCCCGATGAACCACAGACGCTGCTCCACCAGTTGCGGGTGCTTGATACCCAGGAATTCACCGTGCTAGAGCGAGAGTTTCCCGAACGGGTCTATCGGTTTCGGCACGCGCTGGTGCAAGAAGTGGCCTACCAGAGCTTGCTCTATGCTCGTCGCCGTGAACTGCACCGACGCATTGGCGAATACCTGGAGAAACGTCACGCTGCGGATCTATCGTCCTACTATGGCCTGCTGGCACACCACTTCCGCCTGAGCGATTGCCAGGATAAGGCCGTGACCTACCTGCTCCTGGCGGGGCATGCCGCCCGCGATGTTTATGCAAACGATGAAGCCATCCAATACTACCGGTGGGCACTGGCCGCGCTGGGTGAGGAGCGCCACAATCCGCGTGGCTGGGAATGCTACAAGGCGCTGGGCGATGTATTGTGTACCATCGGGCGTTATGACGAGGCGCTGGCGGCCTATGCCCAGATCCTGGCAACCGAGGTTGTATCCCAGGAGCAAGCGGCCGTATTGCCGACCGCCGACAGCGCGTCGGCTGGCGACCAGGCCCGGCCAGCCACCATCCAGCACCTACCGCCAGACGTGGCCGCCGAGGCGCTCCGCAGTCGCGGCAATGCGCTGGAGAAGCAAGGCCAGTATGGGCCGGCATTGGACGAACTACGCGCTGCTGAGGCGCTGGCCCGCGCTCACCTGGACACGACGCCGCCGCTCTTGCTGGCAGCGATCTATGCCGACATGGGCCTGGTGCTGATGCGTCAGGGCGACTATGAGCAGGCGCTGGCGATCTGCAACACCGGTTTGAGCAAACTCCGGCGCGATCATCTGACACGTGAGGACGAGCGGATCGAGGCCAGCCTGCATACCCGGCTGGGCACCATCTATGGCATGCGCGGCGATTATGCCCAGGCCCGATTTCATTTTGAGAACGCGCTGGCGGCGCAGGAAGCCATTGACGACCTGTATGGCAGCAGTCGCTCGCACAACAACATTGGCTACCTGTGGCAACTGCAGAGCGAGTATACGCACGCGATCAGGCATTATCTGCAGGCCGAAACACTGGCGCGGAAAATCAGCGCCAAATATATCCTCAGCAGCATCCAACTCAACCTGGCCTATGCCTATTACTGTCAGGATCAATATGACCAGGCCGCAGCTGCCTGCGACGCCGCCCTGTCGCTCTGCCAGGAAATGCGCGATCAGGATGGGATTGCCAAAGTCTATGACGTGCTAGGGCAGATTGCCTACAATCGCGGCCAGTATGATCAGGCGCTGGCCTGTTATGCCCAGTCGCTGGCGCTCCATCGCGCACTCGGCAGTAGCTACCAGGAAGGCAATACCCTGGCGAATACGGCTGAAGTCTACAACGCTCTGCACCGGCCGGCGCAGGCCTACCCGCTGGCAGAAGCTGCCTGCCAGATTGCCGAGCGGATCATGGCGCCCCAACTCAGGGTCGAGGCGCTGCTGGTGCTGGCCGAGGCCGATCTGCTCGTGGCGCGGCAGGTCACATACGATAACAGGACTGAAGCGGATGCGTTGCTGGCCCGTAGCGCCGAACGAGCGCAGCAGGCGGTTGAACTGGCGCTCGAACTGGGCAGCAAACGCGACCAGGCCGTTGCCCGGCGCATCCTGGGGCAGGTTGCAGCCCAACGCGGGCAGCCCTACGCCGCTCATTTTGAGGCCAGCATCACCCTGCTAACAGAGATAAAAAACCGCTTTGAGCTGGCCCGCAGCCAGATAGCCTATGCCGAGGCATTGCCGATAGGAACATTTCCGGCTACTACCACGTATCTAAAACAAGCCCGAGATACGTTTAGAGAAATAGGGGCACAGGCAGAACTGGCCCGCCTTGATTATCTTAGCGAAAGGAGTGTCTGAATGTCACGCACCGCCGTTGAACAAGTGATTGCCCGCGCGATGGTTGAAGCCGATTTTCGTCGGCAACTGATCGACAATGCACGGGTGGCCTGTATGGAATACGATCTGACGGAGGAGGAACTGGCGGCGCTAGAGGCGCTAGATAACGAGAGTCTCAAGACATTTGCGGGCACGCTCGACGTCCGCATCTCCAAAACCGGGGGTAAGGGCTTTATTTAGGCCTGTTCTCGATTGCACAACCGATCGCATTGGCACACAGCATGACGGGGCACCCACGCGGGGTACCCCCTGTAGCGTCTCATACCGTTTCGACGTAACCATTCCGTATGTTCTTGCCATGCGTCCTCCAACGAGACTGCGTCATGGCGGGGGCAGAGGCCGCAGGCCCCCGCACATGTGCGGATTTCGCCCTCCCGCATCTTCTGGTTCGTCTTCCCCTTCCTCAGATCAGGACGTATAGAGACTCGCTTTTGGTGCCCCTTTGAAAGGGGGGCACCAAAAAAAGAAAAAGGAGCGCTCTGCCAAAGGTTCCTCCCCTTACGGGCGGGGGACGACCGCGTACCGCGTGTGCATGACCAGAACATGCGCAATGGTCACGTCGAAACGGTATAACACATCAGGCTATTCCACCACATCAAAGGCCACGACCGCGATCATATCGTCATTATAAAACAGCCGGGCGCGGTAGTGGCCGGTGGCTAAAGGCTGATCAGCACCGCCCTGCAATGAAAAATACCCGCGCAAATTTCCGGCTTCACTAAAGACCGTGGTATCGTAGGGATCAGATGGTTGCACCATATCATTGATCGCATACTCGATGCGCAAGGTATCATCGGGTTGCGCATTAACCGCACGATAGGTAATATAGATGGTATCGGCAGGGTCAAAGGTTGCCACCGAATGTAAGGGCCGATAGGTTGCCTCGTCCACGGCTCTGGCCGTAATAATCTCCTCCAGGCGGGGGCCATCCTTCATCACCTTAAAAGTAGCCTGGGCATGTTCCACCTGGCGATCATTCAGGAAGAGCGTCGCCTGATAGTTCCCCTCGTTGGGGGGAGTAAAGGTCACCGAACGCTTGCCTACATCCTCCTGTTGCAAGTTGTAGAGCATCAGGGCGCGGGTATTGGTACCCTCATCGGTGCTGCGCACGCGAATCGAAATAACCTGACCGTCACGTGTACTATTCACATCGAAGATCAAGAACACTTCTTCACCAGGGCGAAAAACCTGCGTCTCACCAATAACCACGCCTTCATCCAGCCCACGAGCCGTAATTAGCCCGGAGATCTGGGGGGAAAAGAATAGTTCCTGATTGGCTGTCAGCCATCCCACTGCAATCACGATAATCAGCGTGAGGAGTACGCCCAGCACAATGCGCCGTTTGTTGTGGCGTGCGGGCACAGCCGTTGCAGAAAGATCAGGAGTTCTGGGAAAGATCTCGCTGTGCATAGATCTCCTTCCGTTTGGAGCGTCTCGTTGGTAGTACAAGATACAATTGCCAGTGACGTACAGGGCGTGGCTGCGGACTATCGCGCCAGCTCAGGGTTGTATCTGGCATATGTGATGCATGTTCCCACACCGCACGCGGCTTGTCAACTTGCGCCTGGGAGGGCGGGCGTCCCGCCCTCATTGCCTCCTCGGCGCGGGCACGATGCCCTCGCTCCCAGGCTGCATATCCTGCCCGCCATTGCGCCTGGGAGGAAG
>CALANA010000273.1 GCA_937925925.1 uncultured Chloroflexales bacterium
GGGACGGCGTACAGCGGCAGAACCGCATCGGGTTCAATCTGGTGCAGCTTGCCTAACCAGTGAGGACAACATAGCACCATCGATTGTGGCGCGGAGCAAGCACGGCAGGGCGCGAAGATATTGAGCGGTAGGCATTGAAACTGTGCAAGCACCATGTTTACCTGGTCAAGATTCGCTTGTACTCTGAGGCTGCGGTATGCGCCACGTACCAACTCAACGACCGTGATTGCGCTGATCGCAACCGCATCCGGTTGTGTGGCGGCAAGTTTTTGAGCTACCGGTGATACTGGCGAGCGTAGATAGCGAATACATGCGTTGGTGTCGAGCAAGGAGATCATTCCAGGGGGAGTCGTTCTTCAGCTACGCCTTGATCGCCACGCACAAATGTAGGATCGTCGATTGACCCGGCGGTTTTGGCAAAGAAGCCTGCCGGCCAGCTATGTGCTACGGCTGTGCGCTCAAGCTCGGCGCGGCGCTGTCTGGCAAGCAAGAATTCCACGAAATGCTCGACTTCGCGCTGAAGCTCGTCCGGCAGTTCCTGAATTGTTCCTGCAAGTGTCATGTCTGATATTGTCATCGTCTTCACCTCTCTACGCGCTTGCCTTCCCACACAAGCTCGATCTTCATGCCCGTGAGCGGATCGCCAGCTAAACCACGTGGTTACCGCGTAACTCCTGTCAGTGAAGGATACTACAGTGGTTGCCGCATCGTCAACCTGCATGGCAAAATTGTGCGTGTAGATTGCGATAAATTGAGCATATGGGGGTTCCCGAGACCCGGCTAAAGCCGGGACTCCAAAGGAGATGCGATAAGTTGGGCATCAGCGGCGGCGTATCGAGCGCTCGAAGCCGCGATACCACAGACCCGGCTAAAGCCGGGACTCCGGTCGTTCATTCCAGGTGACAGGTGACAGGTGACCAGGCTGGTTGGCTCGGACTCCTGTACCCTCTCCCTGTACCCTAAAGTTGGTGCAACCCGCCCGCGCACCAGCAGTTCTATCATCGCTGCTCATGTGCAGCCACTGACGGTGACGCGGCCCACGGTGGCGGGCCACCGTAGTAAAGTACATCCGGGTCAATATCCGCCCCATTCGGCCACGTAATCGTGCCGCCATCGACCTGTGCAGTACGGAAAAAGGCGGCATCAGTACGAACCGGCTCGAAAATCGAACCGTGTGCAATATAGGGTGCGAGGTCGATATCACGTTGCTCACCGTTGGTGAACAACACCCGGACAGACCATGGCTCAAGCGGTTCGATGGAGCGAACACGAATAAATGGGTTCATACCACCTCCATGTTACGTGAGTGGTGCGATCAAATTGAGTGGCTGCCGCTGTCGTCCTAACTCCCTATTGGACAGCAACTCTGCACAGTGGAGTTCTTCCCATTCCTGCACCAACCGAAACGCACGTTGCGACAACTGTCCCTGGTAGACATCGCCAGAGCCAATAACGATCAACGCCTCATCACCACTGTAGGCAGCGTGGAAGTGCGGTGGCTGATGGTCGTTGTAGTACATCCAGATCACGATGCCGAAGAACTCACTAATCCGAGGCACGTGACCACCCTTCCTATGTAATCATTCGTGTCCACAGTATACCATAGGGGTAACACGCACACCTGGGAGCGAGGGCAGGACGCCCTCCATCGCGGAGACGAGGGCAAGATGCCCGCGCTCCCAGGAGAAAAGTGAACACGTACACCATAGGGCAGGATAAGCAGGCAACGGTATCGTGTAGAGGGGGTGTGACGAAAAGCGCCCCCACGCCCAGCGGCTAAAGCCGCGGGCTACGGTCGGCGAAGCCAGCCTACGCTGGCTTCAACAGGCCGCGCAAGCGGCCTTGGGAACACGAGCCGGGGCCTTCAGGCCCCCGGCGGGCCGGCAGGGGGCAGAACGGTACGCCGCACCCGTGTAGAGGGGGGATGCACAAAGCTGCTTTGAAGTTGGGGACGCATTGAGCAGCGACCCAACGACCAGGGTTTAGCTGCCGCCTCGCAGCTTACGATTAGTGGTCAGCAGCACACGCTTTTCGGCAACACTGAACGCCAACACTTCGTCATCCGGAACCGTAATTCCCGTATACCTGCTCTCGTAGGTGGTCAAGCTATCATGCCCGCATTGGGGGGAAGCCTATGAATGCAACAGCCCCTATCTCTGCTTTCACGGAGACAGGGTCACTGATGGTGCATTGATCTACCATGAGATGCTTCCTTCGTCAGCATGACGATGGATGGGCGCAGTGGCACAATGCAGAATCCAGGGCCACCGCGTAACTCGCGTTACTTATAGGACGTACGCGGTGAGCGCCCGTAACGGCGAATGATCTGGTCAATCTCGATTATCTGTGGGTGATGGCACGGCCTCTTCGTGTATGAAGGAGGCCCATACGTAGAACGGTAGGGGCGACCACGCGGGTCGCCCCTATGCCAGAAACACGCTAATGCGCCAGCGCCGATGCCGCCTGCCGCCGGCGTTGGAACTGCCGCGTCTGGTACATGAATGCCTCCAGGCGCGTGTTGATATTCGTGCCGCCCTGCGCATCGTAGATAATATCCAGCCAGGGGATGTTGTCCAGGTCGGCCCGCAGGCGCTGCGACATACCGGCACTGATAATGCCGGGCATGCACGAGAAGGGCATAATATTGACGATCCCGTCTAGCCCGTGGCGCGCAAAGTCAATCGCCTTGCCCATCGTCAGCACCGCCTCCGAGTCCAGTTCCGGGTGGTAGTAGGGTCGCAGCATTTCCATCAACTGGCCCACCGGCGTCGCATGCGGGAAAGTTAGCAGATGCTCGACTGGCTTGAGAATGCGCCGTTCCTGGTGCTGTTGATAGGCATCGGTCAGACACATCGAGAGAAACTGACCAAACCGCCCATGCGCACGGCTACGATATTTGTAGTTCCAGTTGGTGTAGTAAAACCATTCCATCGCATCGGCCAGGATCACCTCTGCGCCCACCGCTTCCAGTTTGCGAATGATGTCCTGGTTCGTATACTCGTTGAAGCGGATATAAATTTCACCCACCAGGCCAATAATCGGGCGGCGCGTGCTGCGATCCACGGGCAGCGCCTCAAACTGCTGTGCTACCCACTGCATCGCGGCCACCAGTGGCTTGCCACCATGCTGCTCCACCGCCTGCATCACCCGCTGTAACGCTTGCTGATAGAGCTGATCAGTCTGGCCCGGCTGTAGTTCATACGGGCGATACTCGTGTAGCAGCTTCTGCAACAGATCGACCGCCACAATGCCCTGCCACATCAGTTGCCGCAACCTGGTCGGATTATTACCAAAACCCTGGTACGAGTTGCTGCCCGTGGGCGACATAAACTCGACCGCGCCCAACCCCTCCCGCTCCAGAATCTCGCGTTGCAGAACGTTGTACTGCCCGAACCGGCATGAGCCGCCGGTTGTGGGCATAAACATCATGGAGCGCTCGGGGTCGAAATCGGGTTGACGGGCGCGACGGATCAGATCGCCGGTAGTGACAAAGCACGGCGAACACTCACGCCCCTTGCACAGATCCAGACCAATCGCCATTGTCTCGTCATCAGAAGGTGGCAGCACCTCGGCTGGTAAATTGTGGGCATTCAACGCCGACGCCATCACATGCACGTGATCGCACATATACGGCAGGTAAATCGTTTTCGGTTGCTCCGTGACATTCGTGGTCATGCGACGACCTCCTTGCCCATTGCCAGGCTCTCAAAGAATGCTTCACAGCGGGTGATAACGCCAGCATCAGCCGTATGTTCATCCATCTCCAGTTCCAGGAAAGGCTTGTTGCCCATAAGATTACGGAAGAAGCTCAGAATAAACGAGTCCGGGCCACAGTTAAAGCTGGTCATGTAGATTGCCTGCAGGCGCGGGTCAGCCGCAATGAGCAGCGCCGCCGACAGAATATCTTGTCCACCACGCCAGAACATGTCCTGGTAGTGTTCGGACAGATTGGCGGTTTCAAGCGGCAGATAGTCCATTGGAATAGGCAACACGCCCAGCTTGCGCAGCTTGAAGGGCAGATCCTGGCACACGCTCAGGTCACACACATTGTAGGGACG
Organism: uncultured Chloroflexales bacterium; assembly: GCA_937925925.1. Classification (GTDB taxonomy): domain Bacteria; phylum Chloroflexota; class Chloroflexia; order Chloroflexales; family Chloroflexaceae; genus CAKZQX01. The sequence continues at coordinate 4,059 of CALANA010000273.1, forward strand.
ACCAACAATCACGGCTGCTGACTGATCGGCTGGTAAGCTCGCCAGCACCTCGCGCCCTCGGCGGCGAATGCTGGTGTAGAATTCGCGTTGGGCGGTCTCTGCAACCCGACTGGCCTGGACGATACGTTTGTGGGGCATGCCGAGTTGTTTGCTCAGTTCCTTGAGTTCGTAATCCCGCGCTGTATGCCATAACATATGCAAGGGGAAGCTTAACGTGCGACAACCAGCGGCAGCAATGTCGATGTTGGCGCTGACCAGACAGCCCATGGCCGGAATATAGGGACAGTAGTTGTTCTCAGTCTGGCCGGGAGCCACATTCTCGCGGTTGACAATGTTGGGCAAGAACATAAAGTCAGCGCCCTTATCCAGCAGGCTCGCAACATGGCCATACATCAACCTGGCTGGATAGCAGGCCTCGGCTGTCGCCAGTTCCAGTGACTGCTTCGCAATGTGGGGGTTGGTCGCATCAGACAGAACAATCTCGATATTCAGGTCGTTGAAGAATGCCCGCCAGTAGGGAAACAGATCATAGAAAATCAGCGCACGCGGGATTGCCACGCGTGGCCGTCCGTTGCGCGGCCCTTCTGGTGGTACATAGTCGCCCAGTAACAGGCGATTACGCTCGGCAAACAGATCGGGAATAGCGCTGCTGGTCGATGCACGAGTACGCCCGGCTTCCTCAAATCGCTCGCAGCGTGCGCCATAGAAAATAGGTGACTCATTGGCAATCACCACCTTGTTTACCTCGCACAGGTTCGGGCAGGCTTTACACTCAAACACCGTTGACTGATAATGCCGGTCGCCCAGGTCAAAGCCCTTGAAGCGGGTCGGAGTAGCGGTACCATTCTGCTGTTGCTCGGTCAGCGTCTCCATTGCCAGAATCGCCGCGCCAATCGCGCCGGTGACATCGTGGTGCGGCGGCACGGTAATTTTGCGCTTCGTCAGCGTCTCGAACGCCGCCACCACGCTCTGATTCCAGGCCACGCCGCCCTGAAAGAAGATATTCTTGCCAATCGCCCGCCCATTGACCACGCGGTTCAGATAGTTCTGCGCAATTGCGTAGGCCAGGCCGGCCGTCAGTTCGTCTACCTTTGCGCCTTGCTGCTGGTGATGCACAATGTCCGACTCCATAAAGACGGTACAGCGCTCACCGAGGCAGGTCGGCCTTTCGGCGCCCAGCGCCAACCGGCTGAAGTCTTCCTTGATACTGATCTTGAGGCGGTCGGCCTGCTCTTCCAGGAACGAGCCGGTACCGGCGGCACAGGCGTTGTTCATTGCAAAATCGATCACCGCCCCGTTGTTGAGACTGATATACTTGCTGTCCTGGCCGCCAATCTCAAACACGGTATCAACGGTCGGATCGAGTGCGGTAGCGGCGCGGGCCTGGGCCGTAATCTCGTTGCGCACCACGTCGCCACCCACAAAATCGGCGGTCAGGTAGCGCCCGGAGCCGGTGGTACCAACGCCCAGTACCTCCACCTCGGCGCCTACTTCAGCCTCGATCTCAAGCAGTGCCCGGCGCACGGCTTCCAGCGGTTTGCCGGCAGTGTGCAAATAACGGCGGGCGACGACCTGTGCATGCGGGTCGATCAAGACCACATTGGTGCTGATTGAGCCGACATCAATGCCCATGTAGACCGGAATGCGCATAGCCGATGGGGTCTGGTGCGCAGCCGTTGGCGGTAGCGTCGCCGTCGGCTGGCGGCCGCTGGCGGCCAGCGAGGGCATACTCTTGCGCTCGTGACGGCCCGTGCGCAGATACTCGGCTAACGGCTCGAAGCCGAGAAATGTCGGCAACTGCCCCACTTCGTCCTCGTCCATCGCCACAAACGCCGTGCCCAGCGCGGCCATCAACTGGTGATGCTGCGGCACAATCAATTGCCCCGGTTCGAGATCCAGTACACGCTCGAAGGCACGTACCACGCCCGCATTATAGGCTACACCGCCCTGAAACAGAATAGGCGGTGTAAACGATTTCCCTTTACCAATCACACTCTTGAAGTTGCGGGCCAGTGCCATACACAGCCCGGCCAGAATATCGGGCAACGGAGTGCCCTTTTGTTGCAGGTGGATCATGTCGGACTTGGCGAAGACCGTGCAGCGCCCGGCAATACGGGCGGGACTGGTAGATTGTACGGCCAGGTTGGCAAACTCGGTTTCAATCGAGATATCGAGCCGCTCGGCCTGCTGATCGAGGAATGAGCCAGTACCAGCCGCGCACAGTGTATTCATGGCAAAGTCAACCAGGATCATTTTGCCGCTTTTCGCGTCCCACTCCAGCGAGAGGAATTTGCTGTCCTGCCCGCCAATCTCAATCACCGTGCGTGCTTCGGGATGAAATTCGCCCACCGCCCGTGTTTGCGCCACCAGTTCGTTGACATGGTTACCGCCGATCAATCGCGCCACTGGTTCCCCGCCCGAACCGGTCAAACCCACGCCTAGAATGTGCGCCAGATCGACAGTTTGCGCCAGATCTTCAACTGCTCGCAGCACGGTCTGGCGTGGCTGACCCTTAGAGCGCAAATAACAGTGCGCCAGCAGCGTCCGTGAGCAATCCAGCGCAACAGCTTTCACGGTAGTCGAGCCAATATCAATGCCTAAGTAGATACCTTGCACTATACCCTCCCAGATATGGCAATCTGATTTTTTGGTACAAAATAGAAGACATAAACATATATGTAAGATTCATTGCACCAACCGTCACTATTTTACCATTCTAGCGTCAGAGTAGAGTTGATGTATAACAACCTGAAGTTAAAAAGTTAAGCTGTGCTTTATGTTTCGTGCAAGTGGCGCAGTTCCTGCTCCATCGTCGCCAGCTGCGCCTTGAGTTCGGTGGCCCGCTGCTGGGCAGCATCCGCTCGCTGGCGTTCGGCCTCGGCCCGTTCAGCACCAGTTAGCACCAGGTTGCCATCCTGATCGCACCAGCGTCTGTTGGCATCCGGTCGCGCACCATTTCACCAGTCATCAACTCTGACCTCCTTCCTTTGTGCCACAAACGGAGTAGCGCCAGCGTCACCGCCTGTGCCGCAACTACCAGCGACAGACCAACCCGATGCGGATTGTGTACCTCAAAAGGAACAGTTGTTTCTGTCCGTATTTTACCAGAATCTGCCAGGCTATGTAGAGCAATCCTAAATGACAGGAGTTACGCGGTGAGCATCCGTAACCGCAAACGCATCCAGCGATTTCGATTATTTGTAGGTGATTGCACGGCTTATTCGTGCATGAAGTATGCACTTTCGTGGTCGCATGCGTGGCTCTATTCGTGGACGCTTAAACCGCTTTGTTTCCCTATCCATATTCCCACCGCGTAAGTCCTGTAAATGACAGGATTTACGCGATTGTCCATTACCAGATGGTTTTCGCCGGAGTTTACCCCTTCGACTATGCTCAGGGCAGGCTCTGAGCGGAGCCGAATGGGGCAGAGCGGTACTTTTTCTGTTTTCTGGCCCCCATTTTCGCCGTAGGCGAAAATGGGGGCCAGAAGAGAGTCTCTTCCACGCTGCCGCAGGCGAAAAGGGCCTGGGATTCAAGCCACCGCGTAACTCGTGTAAATGAGTCGTCAAAAACTGGAGTCCCGGCTTTAGCCTGGACGGAGCAATACCAGGCTCATGAACGTTGAAAAAAATAATGCGTCTATGGAGTGCGGCAGCCATGCTGCCGCCTATGGCGTATGACCGTAGCGCAGACCCGGCTTTAGCCGGGACTCCGTTCATGCGCGTATCTGGGTTCTATGCTCAAAGTTTATAAGCCGGGACGCCGCTGTACCATTGCTCAAGCCGGGACGCCGCTGTACCATTGGGATAGGCTTGCTATATAATGGATACCGTTGCCACCAATCCACCCTCGGCGGGCAGCCATTCGCGCACGGGCACCGTCACGTCACCGGTGTCACGGGTAACTCCTCTGATTTTAAGCGCCTGTCTAAAAGGGAGTATGTGTAGAACTGCGCTTCGTACAAAAGTGTCGCACTCCATACAACTTTTCGGACAGGCTCTAAGTTCTGGTACCTGTTCCCATCTGGGGTACGTGCGGTCGTCCGCGTTCATGGTGCGCCTGGGAGCGCGGGCGGGACGCCCGGAGTGCGGCAGCATGGCTGCCGCCTACGGCTACCGTAGCGCAGACCCGGCTCAAGCCGGGACTCCGTACCGGTGCTCCCAGGCGGGCAGCGTGCCCTTGGGGGTGAACAGTTACAAGTTCTGAACCATTGCTGTTAGGTGTAATAACTATGAGTACACTGGTGTTACAACTGGCCTATCTCTATCCCGATCACATGTCGATTTATGGCGATCGGGGCAACATTATCGCGCTAGCGCAACGTTGTGCCTGGCGCGGCATTCAGCTCAATGTGGTATCGGTGGGTGTGGGCGATCGGGTTGACTGGTCGGCGTTCGACCTGGCTTTCTTTGGCGGGGGGCAAGACAGCGGGCAGGCGCTGATTGCCGACGATTTTCTGCACCGCCAGAGTGCGGGGTTGTGCCGAGCGATTGAAGATGGTCTGGCGCTGCTGGCAATTTGCGGCGGCTATCAGTTGTTGGGCCACTATTTTCTGACCCATACTGGCGAACGCTTGCCGGGTGTGGGTGTGCTGGATGTGCATACCGTCGGTGGCAAAAAGCGACTGATTGGCAATATCGTGATTGAGGCTATCCTGGACGAGGAGCAACCATCGGTGACGCGCCTGGTCGGGTTTGAAAATCACAGCGGGCGCACCTACCACGGCCCGCGTGCGCGTTCGCTGGGGCGGGTGCTGGTGGGCTATGGCGATAATGGCGAGGACGGAACCGGCGGCACGGTCTATCGTAATACAATCGGCTGTTACCTGCATGGCTCGCTGTTGCCCAAAAATCCGCAACTGGCCGATTACATGCTGCGAGCGGCGCTACGGCGACGTTATGGTTCTACGGCGATGTTGCCAGCGCTGGATGATGCGCTGGAACTGCATGCGCAACGTAGTATGGTAGAGCGTCTACTGCCGCGATAACGCTCTCAAGCGGGTGGCGGCAACGTACATCTGGTCAGACGATGGGCTGATCATGGCGGTACAATGGCGCTTCCCTGATTGATGAGCGTTGAAAAAAGAATGCAAGTAAGGGGGGATAGTACCTTTGGCTTTGTGATGCGGTAAAACCGCCACACTGACGTTGAAAAAAGAATGCAAGTAAGGGGGGATAGTACCGCTTGCCCTGATGCAGTCCCGGCTGGCACCGGGACTGCGGTCGTTCGCCTTGCGTATTCGGATGAATATGGTCAATGGTCATCAGCCAGAATAGCACTCCAATCAGGCTGAAACCTACCCGGCTAATTTTCAGATGTTGTCACTGGAGCCACAATACTGCTTGATATATCGTTCTGGTGCGTGGCATGGGTTGAGCCACCGGCTTCTCTGGCAAAAGCAGTATTATTGGCAGCATATCTATGTGGCGTATCTGCTGTATGCTGCTGATTACGCTCTTGACGGGCACGTTCAAACTCCTCGGCCAGTTGCGGTAGATTGTTGTGGAAAATGTTGCGTAACGAATTGATTGCCGTGGTAATAGCGGCGGTTTTGAGCGTCTCTATATCGTCCCCAAACTGTTCCTGGACGGTGGACATCAGACCGGAAGATGCGGACGATGCCCGGCGCATCATGGAGCGCGATGGCCGCCGATGGGTGCGCTGTTTGCTTGTATATCGGCGCTTTGTCTGGGGTTCACGGTGTTCTTTCTGCTGCTGATACTCATCACTGGCGACGGTTATGGTAGGATGCTCCTCATAATACGCATCCTGATCATCGTCATCACTGTAGCGTTCCACGCGTACATAGCCACGGCGTCGTATCCAATCATCGTCATCGTCGTAGTCGTTATAGTTATGCTCTTCTGGACTATCACCACCCAGACTACCCAGGACAAATCCAGTGAGCATCGAAGCACCCAGCATCGTCCAGGGACGTTCATTGACCATTCGCTTTACATTAAAACGCTCTTTCACACTATCGACGGTATCTTGTGCGGATGACTTGATGGTATCGACGGTTTCATGCACCTGCGACTCGATCTGTTCTATCTTCGTGGTCATAGCAGTACGAGTTGCGTCTATTTCTTGCTTAATGGACTCTGTTCTTGGATCCATTCTACATCCTTTCGTACACTATCAATTGTTTCATGCGGGGTTGGATCAATACCATTGGCATGAGATCGTCCCATTTGCAGCACAACTAACCCGATGATCAGTAAAATACCCCCTACAATGAAATAAGAAATCCACAATGCGATAACAAACACTGCCGACAAAAGATGTACCAACATAAAGAGCAGGAGCAACCCACCGGCGGCAACAATAGCACCGCCGATGCCGAGCGAAATTGCAGCTTGTTTGCCTTTATCAAGCTCAACCTTCACTTCCTGTCGTGCCAATTCCAACTCTTTGCGGATCAGATGCTGGGCATCGGCAACCAGTTCACCCATCAAGCGGGCAATGCTGGCATCGGTGGCTGCGGGTTTGATAGTTGTTGTAGGTGGAACATCCGCTGGTGGTACCATCCGTGTAGTGTGGGGGTTCAACTGTGGGTCGCTCATAACACTACCTCCTGCGGAATGCTCGTGCGAGCAAGAAGCCCGTTCCTACACCTACTAAAAGTGACTCAATGGGATGCTGACGAATAATGGTTTCTAGATCATACCGTACCGTATCGGGTGTTGATCGTTCCAGATAGTGACCGCCGCGCTCAAGCGCATCGGCGGCCTTGAGGGCCACATCATGCCCTCGACCTTCCGGTGCTTTCTGGCGCAAGGTATCAGCCAGATCTTCCATCCGCTGCCCGGTTGCCGTCATGGCCGCATCCGTCTGAGCATAGGCCTGTGTACTCAATTCCTGTTGTTTCTCGTGTAATGTCTCACGTATCTCATCAACATTGGTTGAACGTACCTGATCTGCAATCTCGTGGGCCTTATCGGTGACGTGATCAATCGCTGAACTGGCCTTGTTGGTTACTGTGTGTGCCTGCTTGCTGGCCTTATCTGCCCCTTGATCAATCGCGTGGGCCGCGGATGTCATACCGGTGTTCAATGCGTGTTCCGCTTCTTGTCGGGCTCGTTCACCCGCGTTGATGACACGCTGAACTTTTTCCTCGGTCGATGGTTCTGGTCTGGTTCGCAAAGGATCGCGTTCCATAGCGATGGCTCCTTTCATATTCTTGCTTAAGTTAGCTTGAACTACTACTGCATATCACTGTATATGCTCATTGTCGTGTATATAGCAATATGTATGCCAGTTGTACTGATCAGAGGGCAATAGGTGTTGTGCATTTTCCATCAGATAGTGGTACCATGCTTGCACATGCTGCATACCCGTCGAGAAACCGGACGTATAGTTCAGCACTCGATCATATGTATGACCATCACTACGGAGGATTGCAATGACTGATCCTACTCATCGGGAGCTGGCTGCCATTCCCGTTCATGCGGTAGCTTTGCTCGAACAGTTGTGTCGCCAGCCAGCCATTGCTGCGCTCGGGCAGGGTCTGTCTGAAATGGCCGACCTGATCGCGGAGTTATTGCACGCAGCCGGCTTCAACACGCGGCAATTGCTGGTCGATGGGGCACCACCTGTGGTCTATGGCGAGCAGCGCGGGCGTAGTCCCTACACGCTCTTGCTGTACAACCACTACGATGTCCAGCCCGCCGATCCACTCGAACTCTGGCATACGCCCCCCTTTGTACCGACGGTGCGCGATGGTAAATTCTATGCACGCGGGGCGGCTGATAACAAGGGTGAGATCGCTGCCCGCCTGGCGGCCATTCACGCACTCCGTGCAAGCGATGGGGAGCTACCGTTGACGATTCGCTGGATCATTGAGGGCGAAGAAGAAGTTGGTAGCCCCCATTTTGCGGCGATTGCCGAGCGCTATGCCGATCTGTTGCAGGCTGATGGATGTTTGTGGGAGGGGCAGGGCTTTGATGTGGCGGATCGGCCCCAGTTGATCCTGGGGACAAAAGGCTTGCTCTATGTCCAGTTGGAATTGCAATGCGCTGGAGTCGATGCGCACTCGATGGTTGCCCCGATCGTTCCGAGCGCAGCCTGGAACCTGATCCAGGCTCTGGCTACCTTGCGCACGCCCGAAGGCTATGTACGTATTCCAGGTTTCTACGATGCCGTATGCCCACCAACACCAACTCAACTCGCTGCCTTGATTGACCAACCCGATCTCGACAACTATCAACGCCAGGCGTATCAAGTGGAGCGGTTCGTCGATGGACTACATGGCGTTGCTCTGCGTGAGCGGCAGACTTTCAGCCCTACCTGCAATATTGCTGGCCTGTTAAGCGGCTATACTGGTTCTGGGGTCAAGACGGTGCTGCCCGCGAAGGCAATGTGCAAAATAGACTTTCGTCTGGTACCAGACCAGGATCCGCACGACATCCTGGCGAAATTGCGAGCGCATCTGGTTGCTGAGGGGTATGCCGATATTGAGCTGACCTGTCTGGGCGCGGCTCCACCGGTTGCCACGGCGCTTGATCATCCCTTTGTGCAGCGTGTCGCCGCTGTTGCTACTTCCTTTAATAATCAGCGACCCTCGATAACGCCATTGTTGGGTGGAACACTGCCGCTCCTTGGTGCCCTGCAACGCTATGTCGGTGTACCGGGATTGGCCGCACCCGGCAACCCGATCTACTGGGCCAGCCGCATGCACGCGCCAGATGAGCATATCCGTCTGTCTGATCTGGAACGTGCCGTGCATTTCAACTATTATTTGTTTCAGACTTTGGCTCCAATGTCGAGTGATGTGATTACGGATAATACCGTTGCGTCGTGACCCTTCCGCATGTGCGTGTCGTGAATACGCGCTACGCGGTCGTTCAGCCCGGCATGGGGTTCGCCTGCGGCAGCGCGATCCTTGGGCTTGAGCGCGTTCCGTCCCCGTGGCCGTGGACGAATCGTGGCGGCGGATGCTCTACTGCAAAGACCGATCAAGACGTGAAGGCGTTAGAATGTTCGACATTCGTGCGTTGCGGGCGTTCTTAACGTACTCATACCAATTTGACTGAGATATTCCGCACACTCTGGCCAGTCTGACACTTGCGCATACGACAACAAGACTGCGCCTGGAAAGAGATGGCGAGAGGCGAGAGCTTGCTCCGAAATCCCCGTCCTGCCGCGACGCAGGCGCGTGGGAGGACGAATGGCAAGCACATGCGGAAAGGTCACGGCGCAACGGTATCACACATTCACGTAAACATATGAACAACCATATTCTGACCCTCGACTGGTCACTGGAACTTGCCAGTGATCATCCCGTGGCGCGCTTTGCCGCCTGTGAATTGCAGCGCATGCTGCAACGCATTGCTGGCCTGCAATTGCCCATTGTTGCCGAGGCAAGCGGGCCGCGTCTTGCACTCCGTTGTGGTACAGACGGCGATGGATTTGGGCGTGGCAGCGACAGTACCGGATTGATCCTCCACGGTGATGGCCCGCGTGGTCTGCTCTATGCCGTCTATGATCTGTTGGAAAGCCTGGGGTGTGCCTGGGTTTCGCCCGATCCGGCTGGTGAGCGCCTACCGTCCTACGAACAACTCATGGTGCCCACACAGACGGTCACGCACCATCCCGCACTGGCCGGACGCTGCCTGGTGATCGGCCACGACTTCTTTCTCGATACGGCCGCCGATTGGATCATCTGGGCGGCCCGCAATCGGCTCAATACGATTTTTATCCACACCATCGACCAGCGATTGGCCCTGGGTGCCTGTCATCTGCGCCGCTGGCGTGAACGACGTAGCAGGCTACTTCCTCTGCTGCGGGAGCGAGGGATGCACCTCGAACTGGGCGGACATGGTATGGCTGGCCTTATACCGCGACGACTCTTCCGTACCACCCCACAGATGTTTCGCCATAACGGGCAGCGGCGCGTGTCGGATTACAATTTCTGTCCGCAGCATCCCATCACCCGCCAGTTCCTCCGCACTCAGAGCGCCACGTTTTTTCGCACCTATCCCGAAGCGCAGATATTTCACCTCTGGCCCGATGACCTGCTCGGTAATGGCTGGTGTCGTTGCCCGCAGTGCAGCCAGTTGACGCCGGCTGACCAGTCGCTGTTGGCGACCAACGAACTGGCCGATGTGCTTGCCACCATTAATCCGCATGCGTGGCTGGGCTATCTGGCCTACCACGATACCAGCATGCCCCCCACCCACGTTGTACCGCGTACCAATGTGGTGCTAACTTATGCTCCGCGCCTACGTAGCTATGCTCACGGTATTGCTGCTGCCACCAGTGCCATCAATGTCTCCTTAATGCAGCATTTGAGAGCATATCTGCGGTACTTTCATGCTTATATGACCTCAGCGGATCAACGTGATGGTACCAATGCTACGCCAGCCACTTCACCAGTGGCGCATCGTGTTTTCGAGTACTATCTCGACGGAATACTGTTCAAGTCTGCGCCGCCGCCGCTCCCCGCAGTGCTACAGTCCGATCTATGCGCCTATCGTCAGGCTGGTGTACATACCGTGCAGGCATTGATGACTGGTGATCGTCCCTGGTTGACTGCGCCAGTGAATGCTTACCTCTTTGCGCGATTGGCCTGGAATCCCGATCAAGACCCACAGGTGTTGTTGCAGACCTATGCCACCGTCCGCGCCCCACAGTCTGCGCCGGTACTGATAACCAGTTACCAGGCGCTGACGGCGGCCTGGCAACCAGTACTTGATTATACCCCGGAAGAGCAAGGCGCCTGTCTCACCATGCGCTCCTCGCGCTGGGATCTACTGGCGCATCCGCCTCAGGACATGCTCGACTATATTACCGCGCCGCGGCCCATACGCGAACGCCGGCTGGAATTGTTAGCATCAGTTGAAAGGTATCTCACTGAGGGACAGGCGGCCTGGGCTACCATCCATGAGCAATCGCAGACCGATTGGGCGCAGGTGGCGGCAGTCTATGCCGAGTGGAAACTGGGGGCGCTCCTGCTACGCTATATCGTCCTACGTCAACGCCTGTATGTGCTGGCTGTGCAGCAGGTCTCACCAGCAACGCTCTGGGCGGCATTGCTGGCCACACAGCATTCCTTTGATGCATTGGTAGCATGGGGGCAGCAGTACCTGCTCACTCCCCGCGCACAGGCAAACTATCGTTTGCTCCGCCTGGTGCAGCAGTTGCACATTGACGCTGTCTATGATCGTCAACTAGCATCGTCCTGGCAGCGTGTCTGGTTACGTATTCGTGTATATTGCCAGCTTGCCTGGTGTCTGGGGCACGTGATCCCAATTTGACTTCGACCTTCCGCATCCTGTGGTCTGTCTTCCGCTTGCTCATACGACCACGAGACTTCCCCTGGAAAGGGGATTTCGCGGGGCATAGAGGCGTTGCGTGCAACGCCTCTATGCCAAAATCCCCTTTCTGGTGCGGCGCGGCGAAGCCCCGCCGCACCAGAAAAGGAACATGGGTGGGGGCCGCTGGCCCCCGCCCCCCCACCGCGACGCAGTCTTGTTGGAGTACACATGGCAAGAATATGCGGAAGGGTCACGTCGAAACGGTATGATGAGGTATAGGTGATGCAGTGGGGGCGAAACGAGCGATCACGTGACGCTTTTTCATGCCTCATGCGTCAGTTCTAGATGAATCTCATAATACCCACTGGATAGCTGCACCGTATGTGGAACGTTGGTATGTTGTACCAGTGCCAGCGTCGCCAGATTGTCGCACTGTGTCAGGAGTACCAGTTGCCGCAGGTTGCGTTGACGGGCGGCCTGGATTAAGAGGTTGAACATCTGGGTACCAAGTCCCAGGCCGTGGTAGTCATCGCGGACAACGATTGAACACTCGGCACCTGGCTCTCCCGCCCGATCACTGGCAAAGCGGGCGACAGCAATAATGGTTTCCTGTCCCTGTTGCTCAATCACTGCAACGAGCGCCACTTCACGTGCGCTGTCTATTGCTGCCAGGCGTTGTGCCGTTTTCCATACCAGATCGGGGTCAACATGATCAAGCGGTACAAAGAAGCGCCGCCAGCGTGTTTCAGATGAGAGGCACCAGAACAAATCGACCAGCCGACCGGCATCATCGGGTCGAATGTGCCGTACCAGAATAGGCCGTCCATCACGTATCGTCAAGGTAATTGGAAGACTCAGTTGAGGGTTCAGCGTGTCAGGTTGATCCATCTTGACACCGCCTGATAAAGAGCGAATAATAAGCCTGGTACCAGTATACCACCGAAAGATACATGTCTAAGACGCAGTGCGTCATGAAAAACGCTCGAGCAATCCGGCATCACACGAGGTATGGAGTCATTCAGCACAAATGGGTTTTGCCTTCGGCAGAGCGGTACGTACGCTGTTTTTATGTCGCATTTTTCGCCGAAGGCGAAAAATGCGACATAAAAGATGATCTCTTTCCCACTGCTGCGGGCGAAGGTGATAACGAAAGGACGTACGCAGTCGCGTGAACCAGATATCTCTTTCGCCGGCGGCAGCGTGGAGGAGACGCTCTTGCCGCACTGCATCAACGGTGCCGCTATGTTTCGCCGGCGGCAGCGTGGAAGAGGCACAATATGCTCGCATTGAACAATCCGCGTATGCTTTTTTGCCGGCGGCAGCGTGGAAGAGGCACGTTCTTTCCCACACATTTTTCGCCGAAGGCGAAAAATGTGTGGGAAAAACAGGAAACGTACCGCTGGGATTGCTCTATGTGAGAACATATTGTATGGAACATTTACCACCACTCATCGCCATTGTCGGCCCCACCGCCGTGGGCAAGACCGCTTTGAGTCTGGAACTGGCTCATCGCCTGTATGCCGAGATTGTCTCAGCCGACTCGCGGCAAGTCTATCGGCGCATGGATATTGGTACCGCCAAGCCAACACTGGCTGAACGGGCTGCCGTTGTGCATCATTTGATCGACATTGTTGATCCCGATGATGAATTCTCGCTGGCGATCTATCTGGATCGGGCGCGGGCAGCGCTAGAGGACATTACTGCTCGTGGCAAGGTGCCCCTCCTGGTTGGTGGCACCGGGCAATATCTGGCAGCCCTACTGGAGGGTTGGCAGATACCACGTGTGCCACCCCAGCCGGAACTACGCGCTGCGCTGGAGCAAGAAGCACACGAGTACGGCGCGATGGCCTTGCATGCACGCCTGGCACAGGTCGATCCACCCGCTGCTGCCGCCATTATGCCCGACAATGTGCGCCGCGTCATTCGCGCTCTGGAAGTGTATCTCATCACGGGTGAGCCGATTTCTGCTCAGCAAACATGCCAGCCGCCACCATACCATATTCAGACCCTCTGGCTCCAGTTGCCGCGTGCCGAACTCTATGCCCGCATTGATGCCCGCGTGGATGCAATGATGGCTGCCGGGTTGCTGGCTGAGGTGCAGGCCTTGCTTGCAGCAGGCTATACCTGGGAGTTGCCCGCTCTGTCAAGTCTGGGCTATATTCAATTTCGGCCCTATTTTGCCGGTAGCACCGAGTTAGCGCTATGTGTCCAACAACTGAAGTACGATACCCATGCCTTTGCCCGTCGGCAGGCTGGCTGGTTCAAACGGCTACCCAACATTGTTACGAACGAGCGTGAACTGATGGTGTGATACCGTTTCGACGTGACTATTCCGCATGTTCTGGTCATACACCCGCAGGACGCGGTCGTCCATGACCAGATGGGGTTCGCCTTCGGCAGAGCAGTCCTGTTGCTGTTGTTTGGTGCCCCCGTTTTGCCGAAGGCGAAACGGGGGCACCAGAAGCGAGCCTCTTCCACGCGGCCGCGGACGAACTGCGGCGGGGGAAGACGAACCACAAGAGGCGGAATGGCGACGGCACGTTGGTATGAAACACGTAGGTAGAAGGTGCCTGTAGGTAATATCGTTTAGACATGAACCTTCCGCATGTGCTTGCCATGCGTCCTCCAACGAGACTGCGTTGCGGTGGGGGGCCGGGGGCCGCAGGCCCCGCCCATGTCGGCGGAGAGGCGTTGCATGCAACGCCTCTCCGTCCCGCGACAGCTTGTTCCAGGGGACGTCTCGCGGTCGTATGCGCAAGCGTACGACGAACCAACGGATGCGGAAGGGCAAAGTCAAATTGGTATAACAGGTGAGAGATGTCCAGGCTGGTTGGCAGGGCTTCCTGTCATCTGTCACCTATCCGATTCCCATGAGGAGTGAGCAATGCGGAATGTTCGGGATGATCGATTCCTAGACAAGTTTCAGATGTCAGGTTTTGACCTGTCAGTGTTGCAACTGTCGCCCAACGAAGTTCACGTCTGGTGTATCGCGCTTGAGCAGCCGTCCACGGTGCTGGCAACTTTAGCCAGTCTCCTCTCGACTGATGAGCAGGTGCGGGCCGCCCAGTTTTACTTCGAGCGTGACCGGCGCGCATTTATTGCCTGCCACGGGTGGCTCCGAGTGATTCTGGGGCGCTATCTGGCGGTTGATCCGCAGCACCTGGAGTTTGAACGTGCGTTGCACGGCAAGCCGGCCCTGGTGCCACAGGCTGGCTCCACCGGCCTGCAATTCAATCTGTCACACTCGGGTCAGATGGCACTCTATGCCATTGCCCGTCAACGCGAACTTGGGATTGACCTTGAATACATTCGCCCGATGCCTGATATGGAACAAATCGTGGCTCGCTTTTTTACCCCGTCCGAGCAGGCGATGTTTCAGACCCTCCCATCTGATCAGCGTCTTGCCGCCTTTTTTCGGGCCTGGACGTGCAAAGAGGCCTATCTCAAAGCCATTCGTGCCGGGTTGACGCGCCCACTGGCTGATTTTGCCGTTTCGCTGTTGCCGGACGAGCCGCCTTGCCTGCTGTACGATGTGCATGATCCGCATGCGGTTGTGCGCTGGTCGTTCCACCGATTTATCCCGGCTGCAGGGTATGTGGCGACCCTCTGTGTTGACGGTCATGATTGGCACCTGGTGTCCTACGATGACGGGGGTACTGGTGGTGGTTCGGCCACCTGTCCCACATCAATCACGCCCGGCGCATAAGCTGTGCTACGTTCAATACCATCCGTTGGCAACATCCGACCCTGATGCTGCGGCAACGTCAGCGCGAGGAGTGCCGCCACCAGGCCCATCCAGGTAACAGCCTGCATCACGATGGGCAGACCATACACGTCGGCCAGCAGACCAGCACACCAGGCACCGATTGCACCCGAGGCAAAGGTAAAGCCCAGGATCAACCCTGCGGCAAAGCGCCGCCCGGTTGGGAGCAGGTTTTGCGCATGGACGACCAGGATGCTATGCTGACCGCCCACCAGCACGCCTGACAGTCCGGCTGCCACAAAGGTGATTGCAACCGAGGGTGCGGCCAGGCAAACCAGTCCGGCAGGAACGCTCAGCAGCAGTGGCACGACCGTCGCAACCCGCATGCCAAACCGATCCGCCAGGTCGCCCATAAAGACATTCCCGGTCGCGGCAGCACCCATAAACGTGCCAGCCAGCAACCCGTACAACTGCGGCGTCCAGGCCCGGTCAGCAAACAGTTTGGGCAGGAAAGACTGGTAGACGACCTGAATAGAAGAGCGGACAGCCACCAGCAATACAAAAGCCAGTACCGCCAGGCTCAACCATTGTCCTACCTGCGCCAGCCGCCGCCAATGCTGGGTCTGGGTGCTGCCCCGATCAGCACGGCGGGGGAGCGATCGGTCGGGGAGGGACTGATGGTGGCCGGGTTTGCGGTCATCTGGAGCTACTTGCCCGACACGCCCCGCACTCATCAGCAAACCTGCTGGCAATAGCGCCAGCAGTGCCAGCGGTAGTACGCCCAGGTTGCCCGCGCTGGCAAACAAAAAGCCACCCAGTACCGGGCCGAGTGCCAGCCCCATCTGCCCACAGAAAAAGAAGACCGCGGTTGCGCTGTTGGCCCGATCCGGGTGCGCAGTCGCAGCGCTGGCCGTGCCAATCGGATGGAACAGACCACTGCCCAGCGGGGCGAGGGCAAAACAGACCAGCAGCAACGTCCAGTTGGCGAACAGGGCTATTACACAAAAGAACAGCGCCAGCCAGGCCACACCTAGACCCGCCAGCAACACGGACTGGTTGGGTACACGATCTGCCAGCCAGCCAAACAGCGGCTGCGAGAGCGAGTTTGCCAGTAGATACAAGGTCAGCGCGAAGCCGATCTGAGCGTTGCTCAGACCAAGCGGTAGGGCCAGCACCGCCAGCAATACTGGCCCCAGGCTATTGAGTGTATCTACGGCAAAATGACTACTGACCACTGCGAGGTAGAGACGGTTACGAAACATAGCTGCTCCTACACTAATTCCTACGAATGACGTTCAAACTGCACCTGCCCATCCACGAAAGTCAGATCCACCTGAACGGCATGGAGTGCCGTTGGCGCGATCTGGTAGGGATCAACTGCCAGGACAACCAGATCTGCCAGCATACCTGGTGCCAGCATGCCTTTGATATGTGTCTCGGCGCTCGCTACAGCCGGGCCACGACAATACCCATGCAGCGCCTCGGACAGGCTCAGGCGTTGCTCAGGATACCAGCCAGCCATGGGCGTACCATCCATGCGCTGACGTGTAACCACCGCGTGGATGCCGTACCAGGGATTGAACGATTCAACCGGCGCATCAGAGCCAAAAGCCAGCGTAGCCCCGGCAGACCGGAGCGAACGCCAGGCATAGGCCGTCACACAACGGGCACCCCACAAACGATCCGCCACCAGCATATCGGCTGTGGCATGCACCGGTTGCATTGAAGCCACCACACCCAGTGCCGCAAAGCGGGCCAGGTCATCGGGATGCACCAGTTGCGCATGCTCGATCCGATCGGGCAATACCGGCGCGTGCCATCCGTTGCCCGCAGGATCGCGCTGTGCCAGTGATGCCGTGGCTCCATAGGCAGCCTGGAGTGCGTTGAGCGCTTTGCGGTTGGCCGCATCGCCAATGGCATGGATCACCAGGCTGATACCAGCATGGCGGGCCGTGGAGACAAGCTGATGCAGTTCGGCCAGCGATAGTACCGGTATCCCTGTGTTGTGCTGCCCCTCATACGGTTCCAGCATATCCGCTGTCTCCGAGCCGAGTGAGCCATCAACAAACACCTTGAGACCACCCGTACGCAGCCAGGGATCGCCTAATCCACTACGCAGACCCAATGACCGGGCCGCTTCGAGATCCGGCGCAGCCAGATGGGCCAGACAGCGTAGCCGTAGTTCGCCGCACGCACGCAAAACCTGCAAGTCGTGCAATGTTGTCCGCCCATCGTCCGGGTCAGGGCTGGGTGGGATATGCACACTGGTTAGTCCATAGCGCAATGCCTCAAATTGGGCCTGTCGTAGCGCCGCGAGTCGCTCGGCCGGCGTGATGGCAGGAATGATCGCACGTACCAGTTCTTGGGCCGCTTCGAGCAGAATGCCCGTCACCTGTCCACGCTCATCGCGCTGAATCTGACCGCCGGGCGGATCAGGCGTTTGATCATCAATTCCGGCCAGCTCCAGAGCGCGGCTGTTGACCCACGCCGAGTGCCCATCTTTGCGCACCAGAAACGCCGGATGATCAGGACACACTCGATCCAGGTCAGCACGCTGGGGCCACTGCCCGTCCCAATTGGTATGATTCCAGCCACCACCCCGCAACCAGGCCCCAGGTGTGAGCGTAGCAGTACGGCCTGCAATCTGTGTGCAGGCCATCTCCAGGCTTGTGGCCTGCTCCAGGCGCACGCGTTGACTGACCAGGCCGTGCCATGTCAAATGTACATGCGCATCGGTCAGTCCTGGAATGACGGCTCGCCCATACAAGTTGATGCCTGGCGCGTGCCGACCGGCGGCAGCGACAACCGTCTGCTCATCGCCCACGGCCAGAATGTGGCCATCGCGGATTGCCAGGGTTGTGGCCTGTGGCTGGCCTGGGTTCAAAGTATACATTGAACCATTGTAGAGAACAAGCGTTGACATTTACATGTTTCCGATTATATTGTACCAATTTGACTTCGACCTTCCGCATCCGTCGATCCATCTGACGCTTTCTCCTATGACAACGAGACGTCCCCTGGAACGAGCTGTCGCGGGACGGAGCGGCGTTGCATGCAACGCCTCTCCGCCGACATCCTCACATGGGCGGGGGCCGCAGGCCCCCGCCCCCCGCCGCGACACAGTCTTGTTGGCGTACGAATGGCAAGAACATGGGGAATGGTCACGTCGAAACGGTATTACACGTGTTGCACGGTAGCATATATCCCAGGCCCTTGTCGTCGCAGCAACGTGGAAGAGACGCTCTTCTGGTTGCCCTTTTCGCCTACAGCGAAGAGGGCAACCAGACAAGAGACAAAGTACCGCTCCTACCGCACAAACCCGACACGTGAAAGAGGGCTTTGCTCCGCATATGCGCCCTTCGCCGGCGGCAGCGTGGCTGTCGCACTCCCCGGAGGCGGCCTGCGGCGGCATGGCGGCCATACTCCATAACACATCATACCAATGTGCCTGCGACCTTCCGCATCCTGTGGTCAGTCTGACGCTTGCTGCTACGACAACGAGACTGCCCTGGAACGAGCTTGCGCGGGGTGTAGCGGCGTTGCGTACAACGCCTTTACTCCGGAATCTCCTTATCTGGTGCGGCTTCGCCGCGCCGCACCAGAAAGGAAACATGGCCGGGGGCCGCAGGCCCCCGCACCCCCGCTGCGACGCAGGCTCATTGAAGGACGCATGGCAAGCACATGCGGAATGTTCAAGCCGAAACGGTATAATACCAATTTGACTTACACATTCCGCATACGCCCCCGCCACGACGCAGTCTCGTTGGAGGACGCATAGCAAGAGCATGCGGAATGGTCACGTCGAAACGGTACAACACCTGTTTAGACGGATTCTTAGAAGGAGTTATCCTACGTCGTGAGCAGCTATTTGTCAACATAGCGTAGGAGGTGGTATGATGAGCCAGAAGGCCGAATCTCAGCGGGTACATATGGAATGATTGCATGACAACAACAACTCTCTATCTCATTCGCCACGGCGAGACCGACTGGAATATGAGCGGTCATTGGCAGGGGCATATTGATGTGCCCCTGAATGCGATCGGCAAGGAGCAAGCCCGGCTCCTGGCGCAACGCCTCAAGACAGAGCGTACGCGCTTTGATGTTCTCTATAGCAGCGATCTGGCGCGTGCTTATCAGACTGCCTGGGCGATCAGCGAGGTGATCGGATTGCCTGTGGAGCTATTGCCGTCGTTGCGGGAGATCGATCTGGGCACATGGAGTGGTTTGACCCGCGAGCAGATCCAGCAACGCTTCCCCATCGAGTATGCCTTGCTTGAACAGGGGCAGGATGTGCCACGCGGTGGCGCAGAGACCCTCAACGCCCTGCGGCGGCGAGTGGTGGAAGTGGTCGAGGCGATTATGGCCCAGCATCTCGGTGAGACTCTGGTGTTTGTTACCCATGGTGGCCCGGTGCGGATGCTGCTGGCGCATGCGTTGGGCGCGGCAGATGTGAGCAAGCTACCGTTTCATCATATCGGCAATACATCGATCACGATCATTGAGCATCGGCCCTCCGGCTGGAACGTGCGTCTGGTGAATGACATGAGTCACCTGGCGGGGCAATCGCAAGCACCCGACTTGATGTCAACGCCCCCAGATGATGCGGAATTGCCCCACGAATGGAATCCGTGAGCCAGCGATGCGCGAATCAGACCTGCTAGACGCCCGTTATACCGTCGATACACCCGAAAATGTGACATTTGCGTACGATGTAGCCGGGATTGGTTCCCGGTTTCTGGCAGCCATCGTTGATACGTTGCTCTTAATGTTGGTACTCCTCGTGCTGGTGGGGATTGTAGTTTGGCAGAGCCAGTTCATCGATCCAATGATCGGTGTGGCGATTGTGATCGGAAGCTGGACGTTACTGCTGCTGGCCTATTATGTTCTGTTTGAGGTGTTCTGGCGCGGCCAATCGCCAGGCAAGCGTATGGTCGGCTTGCGCGTCGTGCGTGATGGTGGACGCCCGGTCACGTTTTTCGCTTCCAGTGTGCGCAATCTGGTACGCCTGGCAGATTTTCTGCCGGGTTTTTATGGCCTGGGAGTGATTGTTATGTTTGTTGACCAGCGGGCGCGGCGGTTAGGCGATCTGGCGGCCGGCACGCTGGTGGTCAAGGAACATGGCGCAGTAACGCTTGAGAGCCTGACCCGGCGTGCTGATCCACTCCCATCGCCAGCCACGAACAACGCCGCTCCGGTAACGTTACAGCTCCCCAACTTACATTTGATTACCGAGGCCGATTATGATCTGGTACAAGAATTTCTGCGCCGTCGCCGCGAGCTAGGCTATACCAGTCGCAACGAGTTAGGTGCGCAACTTGCGACCACCCTCCGTACACGCCTGGGCATCCCCCCCGATCCATATCACGAGGCCTTTCTCGAATACCTGGTCTACGAGTATCGCCTCAGTCGCCAGCAGACATCAGCAACGGAATAGCGGGTCGTGTGGTAAAAGCCTGAAACGTGTTGCACTGCATCGGCTTCCAGGCCTCAAATCCGCCTTTCTCTGCGCACGTAGCTTTGTGTTATACCCATTTGACTTCGACCTTGCGTCTCTTCTGGTTCGTCTGCCGCCGCGTGGATAGGACGCGCTTCTGGTTCGCCCTTCTCGCCTTCGCCGAAGAGAAAGTACCGCTGCCAGAGGGGGGTGATTGCCTTATACCACAACAGACGATCTGCACAGCTCCATCGTAGTAAATTTTGTTCAAAATGGTTATTGCCGACGAGCGGAACCGGCTGTTACACTGCGCTTACCATATATATCTTCCCGGATATAAACAGAAGGAGTAACCCATGTCCCGGATTGGTCTGTTCTATGGCAGCAAGCGTGGTGATACAGCCGATGCCGCCGAAAAGATCAAAGAGGCGTTCGACAAGGTGGAGCAAGACCTGGTCGATGTATACAACGTGAAGAAGGTCGATCTGAGTCGGATGCAAGAATATGACAAGTTGATTCTCGGCTCCTCCACCTGGGAAGAAGGCTCGTTGCAAATGCACTGGATGCGAGCCATTTCGCAGATGGATGCGCTTGACTTGAGCGGTAAGCAGGTAGCGGTCTTTGGCCTGGGCAACCAGTCGGAATTCCCCACGACTTTCCAGACCGCGATGGGCACGCTGGCAACCAGAGCACGTGCCCAGGGGGCCGAACTGGTCGGCCGGTGGCCGATTGACGGCTACGAGTTCGACGAAACCCCTGCGGTTGAGGATGGCTGGTTTGTGGGTCTGGCTCTTGACAACACCAACCAGTACGAGCTAACCGAAGACCGGATCAAGACCTGGGTCAAGCAACTCACCCGCGAGTTTGGCCTGAAGGAGTGAGGTACGGGGCATTAGCATGTTGGCGCGTTGGTGCGTGCTAACATGCCAACGTGCCAACGCAGATGCCTTTGCGCCTTGCACCAGCTTTACGCCGAGGTTCTATTCAAAGCAAACAATTCAAAGCGAAGAATTTGTGATAGAATAGAAAACATCTGTTCACTCTTACTAAAGTACCTGTTTACCCTCAAGGGCACGCTGCCCGCCTGGGAGCGCGGGCAGCGTGCCTGTACGTGTGTGATGGCGGGCGGGACGCCTGCGCTCCCAGGCGCACCATGAACGCTGACGACCGCGCTTCCCCCCAGATGGGAACAGGTACACTAAAGGAATACGTAGTTTTGTTAGATTACAGGACTACGCGGTCGCTCGTCGCTCTTGTCTTTTTCGCCTTCGGCAGAGCAAGGGCCAGCACAAGGCGCTGCTCCTACAGCTAAATTACAGGAGTTATGCGGTAGGTCATCTGCCGACTGTTTGCGCCTGTGACAGAGCGGTGTCTGGTCTGCCACAGGCGATAAAGAACGACGAGCAATCGTGTAACTCCGTTATTTAGTGGTAAAGCCCAGGAGTCCGGGCTTGAGCCGGGGCCAGAGAGGCTGGAGTCCGGGCTTGAGCCGGGGTCTCTCTCCGGTCAGGCCAGAGCCGGGACTCCGATGTACCATTGATCGGCTTGCTATATCCCTATTGTTGTCATATCACAACCTACAGTTGACGTAACCGTTCAGGGGAACGTTCGCCAGCGGGGGTTGCGGGGGCCGCAGGCCCCCGCGAAACCCTTAGAACCTTCTGGAGGGGCACTGCTCCGCCAAACTAACCCACATGAACGGTTACCAGTTGGCAACCTGTCATGTAACCGTTCAGGGGAACGTTCGCCAGCGGGGGTTGCGGGGGCTTGCGGCTCCCGCGAAACCCTTAGAACCTCCTGGAGGGACACTGCTCTTCCAAACCACCCCACCGGAACGGTTACACGCGGTGGTATACGACGTTCGCTTTTTTGCCTTCTACAGAACAGAGTCTCTTCCCGGTTGC